>JBBRPS010000210.1:0-13416 GCA_038227745.1 Gemmatales bacterium
GAACCAGCACCAGCGCGACCCGGCACACCCCGCGTTGCCACGACCGCCACGCGCGGAAACAGGGGAGTTCCGGGACCCAGCACAGGAGCGGCGCGGCCAGGAGAAGGGCCGCCCAGGCGAGCGGCAGCGTGCCGAAGAATCGGCCGTCCACGAGCAGGGCGAACAGGCCGACGAGGCCGACGCCGACCCCAGCGCCCATCCCCTCCGGCCGGGGCAAGGCCAGAGACCCGGCGCTGGCGCCGGCCAGCGCTGCGGCCAGTGGCAGGCCGAGCAAACCAGCCGTCAGATACCCCGAATACGCGACCGTGACGCCGGCCCCGGCACAGGTGACCGCCAGCGCGAGCGGGACCGACCGCCCCGGCGCACGCCGCACCAGGATCGCCATGAGGACCCACACGGTCACCAGTGCGGCAGCCAGTCCACCGAGCCACCAGCGCGCCTCCGCGGTGGTCCACTTGCTCGTACCCGGGCCGAAGGGATCGTGTAAATACTCCGTGCCGTGGAGGAGGATTTGAGTCACGGCACCGGCGACGGCAAGCCGCCCCGCCCAGGCCAGCACGCGCGGCACCACCGGGAACGCGGCCAGCACTTCGACGAGCACGGCGGCCGGCCAAAGGACGAGCAGGAGACGTTGCAGATCGTTCACCGGCGGCCAGGCCGGCTCGACGCCGACGATGAGGCAGGCAAGGGCGAAGGCGAGGCCCACGCCCAGCGCCCAGCCCTGCGCCGCCCGCGCGGAGCCGGGGCGGCGCCAGGGCCGAGCGTAGAGCAGGACGGCCAGCGCGGCGGTCAGGGCGGCCGCCCCGCACGCCAGCAAGACGGGCTCCCAGTTCAGCATGGCACAGACACCGACGTTTGGCCGCGGTCCAGAGAACCGCGGCCAAACAGGAGCGCTTTACTTCTTGACGCCCTCGACGCCGATCGACACCTGCACCTCGTCGCCGAGTGGGCCGACCATCTTGCTCATGCCGAACTCGGAGCGCTTCAGCGTCAGGTCCGCGGCGAAGCCGATGCGCGCGACGCCCTTGGGGAACTCGGCCGTCTTGCCGCCCTCCAGCGTGAACGCGATCGCCTTCGTCACGCCGTTCATCGTGAGATCGCCGCTGACGCGGTAGCCGCCCGCGACCACCTTGACCGCGGTGCTCTTGAACGCGATCGCCGGGTTCTGCGTGGCATTGAAGAAGTCCGGACTGCGCAGGTGGCCGTCGCGCTTGGCGTTGTTCGTGTCCACGCTCGCCGTCTTGATCGTGAGGTTGAAAGACGACTTTGAGGTGTCGCTATTGTCCAGGTCGAAGCCGCCGCCGAACTCGTTGAACCGGCCGTGGACCCAGGTCAGGCCCAGGTGCTGGATCTTGAAGCTGACCGAGGAGTGCGCCGGATCGACGGCGTAGGTGTCGGCGCTTGCCTGCGCCAGGCCGAGCCCGAGGAGCGCCAGGCCGAGGACGACGAGAGACAAGATTCGGGACATGAAGATCTCCTTTCTTCGAGAAACCGGGGGAAGGAACGTGGGCTGTGCTGATTCTATTATCTCGGCGAGGAAGATGCTCACGTAGGACGGCTCTCCTGAGCCGTCCCGACGGCTCAGGAGAGCCGTCCTACGTCATGATCTTCCTTGCCGAAGTGATATGGCCCCGCGGGAGCGGAGCCATCATTACCGCGAAAGCAGGGCCAACCTGGCATCGATGGCGCGCAGGCCCTCCAGGGCGCCGACCGCGAGGCCCAGGTGGCCGTCGGGCACTTCGGGCTCGCGCGGGTTGAGGCGGATCAGGCGGGCGGCGCCGGCGGCGAGGCCCTCGCTGAAGTTCCGCACGGTCGGAATGGCGTTGCCGGCGCCGCACTCGACGACGACCATCCGCAGGACGCCCAGGGACTTTGTCCAGGTACGGAGGCGCGCGAGCTGTGCCGTGGTGCGGCGGTCGTCCCAGCCCCAGTCGCCGAACATCAGGATGTTCGGCCGCGCCAGGCCGCCGCACGACGGGCAGACCGGCAGCGGCTCGATTGCCCGCATGGTCGCCTCGTCCACGGTGACGCTCAGGCCGCCGCTCGCCGGGAAGACGCCGGCGCCGCAGGAGTGCAGGCACTGCAGCCAGTCGATGGAGCCGTGAACCTCGGCGACGCGCTCGGGGTCGAAGCCGGCGCGCTGGAAATGACCGTCCACGTTGGAAGTGAAAACGAAGGCGCCGAGACGCAGGCGGTCGGCCCAGGCCTTGAGGATGTCGAAGCCGGCGTGGGGTTGTTTGGCGCGGTAGAGGTTGAGGCGGTGGCCATAGAAGCCCCACGCCATCGCCGGGTCGCGCTCGAACCAGCCGGGGTTCGCCATGTCGGTGAAGCGCAGCCCGAGCTTCTCGTAAGGCGGGTAGGCGCGCCAGAAGCCGTGATCGCCTCGGAAGTCGGGCAGGCCGGAATCGACGCCCATGCCGGCACCCGCCGCGATCACCAGCGCCTCGGCGGAAGCGACCGCCTCGGCCGCGTGCCGGATCGTTGCCTCGTCCATCGCTCTTCCCTCTGCCGGCGTTACTCCCCGCGGGGGCCAGGCCCCATTGCCTTGACCCACCGCCCGTGACCGCCCAGGCGATACCCGAGTGTCCGGTACACACCGTTCACGAGGCCCTGGGTGTCCACGTCACGCCCCGGGGTTCGGCCCGCGTGGGCTGCGGCCGAACAGACACGCATCGAGGGAGAACATCCCCGGTCCCGCCAGCAGCAGCAGGACGGCGACCGACAGGTAGGCGGCGGCCAGCTCGTAGGAAGGGCCGCCGCTGGCCCCGGCCACGAAGGGGTGGCCCGCCTTGAGGTGGACCATAACGAGGGCGTAAGCCATCGTGCCGCTGATCAGGAGAGAAAAGAGGGGCGTCAGGGCGCCGAGGATCCAGGCGATACCGCCGCCGAACTCGGCCACCGCGGCCGCCGCCTGCAGCGGCCCGGGCACGTCGGCGGTCGGCCCCATCCATCCGAACGGGTTCTGGATTTTCGGCCAGCCGTGCAGCACGAACGCCGCCCCCGCGGCCAACCGCACCGCCAGCAGCCCCAGCCCCGCCCGGAGGCCGGGGATCGTGTGATGCAGAAGACTCATCAAGACACCTCCTTTGGTGACCCGCTCGCGTCCCACAACTTCATCGCTCCGTCCCGTCCCCCGGAGGCGACCGTCCGGCCGTCGCGGAAGATGGCGACGGTGTAGAGCGTCCCGGTGTGCCCCCGGAGCGTCGGCCGCCGGCCACACCTCACAGCTTGACCGTGCGATCCTCACTGCCCGAGGCGAGCGCCTTGCCGTCCGGAGGAGAGGGAGGCCCCGCGGGCAGTGAGGTTGGACGCAACAGGAGGCTGGGACTTGAAGGTATTCTATCCGGCCGGGCAAGTAAGGTTAGCCGCGGTGCCCCCGGCAAGCGGCAGGGACCTCCGCGCGCCGGGGGTATCACGGCGGAAATCCGGGCTGTTCTTTCCACGGCGCGGGTTACAATGGATGGATAGGCCGTTCCCTGTGAAACCGGGCCTCCTCTCCCGCCGGCACCCTCAACGTCGAACACCGCAGCTCCGGCAGCGCCGCCGAGCCACGAAACCCGTGCCGGCCACCGACCCCCTCTGCAAGGGTACACATCATGCTCGGCAAGATGGATTGCTCCGGCCTGACCGACGTCGGCCGCGTGCGCGAGGTGAACGAGGACCAGTACCTGATCGCCAGCCTCAGCAAGTCGATGCAGGTCCACGCGACCAGCCTCGACCTCGAAGACCAGACGCGCCTGTTCGGCGCCTCGCAGGGTAAGCTGCTGCTGGTCGCGGACGGCACGGGCGGCTACGCGGCCGGGCGGCACGCCAGTTCCCTGGCGGTCAACAGCCTGACCACCTATGTCCTCAACACGATGAACTGGTTCCTGCGGCTGCGGCCCGACGACGAGGACCACTTCCTCGACGACCTCAAGGCGGCCCTCGAATACTGCCAGCAGCGGCTGCGGGCCGAATCGGAGCGCCTCCCCGAGCGGCGCGGCATGGGCACGACGCTGACGATGGCGTACCTCGTCTGGCCGCGGCTCTACGTCGTCCACGCTGGCGACAGCCGCTGCTACCTGCAGCGCGGCGCCCGGCTGCAGCAGCTCACGCGCGACCACACCACCGGCCGGCAGCCCGCCGTCCGCGGCACGCCGGACGACCCCGAGGCGCCGCCGTGGAGTGACGTGTTGTGGAATGTGGTCGGCGGCACGGACGAGCTGACTGTCGAGGTACACAAGGCCGACCTGGCCCTGGGCGACACGCTGCTGCTCTGCACGGACGGCCTGACGCGGCACGTCGGCGACCCGGAGATCGCGCGGCTGCTGGCCGAGGACTGCCCCAGCGCCGCGACCTGTCGGCGACTGGTGGAGGCCGCCAACGGCGCGGGGGGGACGGACAACGTCACGGTCGTCGTGGCGCATTTCCACGACGCGAAGCACCAGGACGCTCTTCAGGAGGAGGCGCAGGCCGAGGAGTCGGTCGGCGGGAGCGCCGCGGCGGAGACGGAGCACCAGCGCGCCCTCGCGTTCGCGGAGCCATCGCTGTCGTGAGACGACCGGTGCGACAAGCAGCCTTGCTTGTCGCACCGGGGAGCGACAAGCAAGGCTGCTTGTCGCCACGGCACCCCGTTCGCCCGCTGACCGATCAGTCCCCGCGCGACCAGACGGCGAACCGATCCCCGTCCACGGCGAGGCGCCAGCCGGCCCCGGGCGACCAGTGCCGCGCCCCGAGTTTGACCGCCACGCTGGCATCCACGACCGCCGCGTACAGCCCCTTGCCCGCCTCGCGGATTTCGACCGCGCTGCGCGCGTGCAGGCCGTTGGCCTTGCGGACCTCGATCAGCCGCTCGATCCGCTGCCGGGTAGGCGCCCCCCAGTCGAAATGGTGCGACCAGAAGACGCACGGGATGCCGGGGTGCGTCAGGGAGTAGGCGTATGCCATGGCCACCGTCTCGCCGGCGAAGTGGCGCGTGCCGTAGCCCGCGTGGTCGTGCTCGCGCCGGTACTCGGTGTCGTGGTTGTCCACGAACGTCACCGCCCGCGCCGGCCAGAACCCGATCAGGCCTCCCGGCACCACGCGGCCGCCGTTCACCGACCGCAGCCGGCCGTAGTCGTCGTCCCGGCACGCCTCGAACAGGAGGTAGCGCGTCGGGAAATCGAACGCTGTCGAGCTGCCGCCCGTCGCGTCGATCCAGTCGGTCACCTTCTGGCGGTCGCCGTCGAAGCACTCGCCGACCGACAGGCCGGGTACACTCGCCTCGTTGTACTCGCTGACGAATCGGCCGTGAAACCCCTTCACCAGGTCGTAGCGCCAGCCCCGGAAGCCGACCGACCGCAGCCGCCGCAGGTAGACCTCGATCGCGGCGCGGACGTCGGGGTTGGTGTGGTCGAGATCGCGGCCGGCGGGATGGCGTTCGCCGGTGTCAGGGCTGCCGGTGCCCACGCCGGACTCGTCGTCGGCCGCGATGGCCGCCCGGTTGTCGCGGAACGGCGGGTCGGCGAAGTCGGCACCGGCCGTGGCCACGCCGACGCGGTGGTTCAGCACGACGTCGGCCATCGCCTTGACCGGACCGAGCGCCCGGATGGCCGCCCGCAGCTCGGCCTCGGTGCCGTAGGCGGTGTCCAGCACGTTCCAGCGCCGGGGGATGTAGCCCTGCGGCGCGAGCGAGTCGGAGGGCGGCGGGAACCAGACGTAGGTGAAGCCGGCCGCCCGGATCGCCGCCGCGTTGTCGCGCAGGACCGCGTACCAGCTCTGGCGACTCCGGGTGCGGTCATCGACGCCCCCGGCGTGGGACGCCCAGTGGAACCCTTGCAGGAGGACGTCCCGCCCGTCCCCGTGATAGGTCTTCGCGGCGGCCGGGACGCGCCCGCCCCGGGGGAGCGAGACGACGGCCACCCACGGCACTCGCATTTCTGCCTGCATGCCTCTCTCTGCCTCCGAATGAATGCGCACGAGGAGCACGCCGCCCGGCGGACGGGCGGTGGGGTGGGGTGCTGCGGCCCACGCCTGGCCCTGCACCAGGCCGGTTCCGGTGGGCCTGGGGCGGGGCGCGGAGATGTCGGTTACGTTTGCCGCCCTGACCAGGGCGCGGGGGAGATGAGCCCGACGCGGCCTCACCTCACCGAAGGTGCCCGACGAGTTTCTTAGATCGGGGCGTTGATGGGAAGAGGGACTTGCGTTTCGCCTGAGAAAATCCTGGCCGGCGCCGTCGCAAACGTCGATCGCACGGCACACCTTTCGGAAGCGGCCGCGGCGTTGCGCTCGCTACGACCCGTGGGAAGGGCAGGCTTTCGCCGGCCGGGAAGGCTTCCGGCGCCGTCGTGCCGCCTCCGCTGGGCGAACGGCCGGCGTGAGCCGGCTGGTCCTGCACCGAGCGGTGTGCAGGACCAGCCGGCGTAAGCCGGCCGTTCGCCGCCCCGGGTCATTTCGCGCCTTCCTGGATCGCGTACAGGCCGCCCCTCAATACCCCGGGCGCCAGGACATTGGCCCGTTCTCGTGATAGGCGGCTTCAGCGGCCGGGGCGGGCCGGGGACGTTGGTCCCCGGTCCGCTGGAGAAGGTCAGGGGTGTTTGGCGGCCGGTTTGTGGGGCGATGCCGCAGGCCTGGGCGGCGCCGCGGGCGGGTGAGCCGCCGGCGTCGGCCTGGGGGCCGGCGGCGGCGTGTGAACCACAGGCGGCGGAGGCGCCGACTTGGCCTGCGGGGCGTGAGGCGGCGGCGGCGCAGACTTGGGGGGTGCCGCCGTGCGGACGGCCTGCGGCGGCGACTGCTTCACCGCGTGCGCCGGCGGAACGGGCGGCGCCGGTTTGGGTGTGATGTGAGGGGGCGCCGACGGGGCCGGCCTGGGAGCCGGCGGCTGCACGTGGGCCGGCTGGTGAGGCAGCGACTTCGGCGGCTCCGGCCTGACCTGCGGCCGCGGGGCCGGCGGCGCAGGGTTAACCTGGGGCCGAGGCACCGGCGGCGCGGGGTTGACTTGCGGCCGCAGCGCCGGCGGCGCCGGATTCACTTGAGGCCGCGGGACCGGCGGTGTCGGCTTGACCTGCGGGCGCGGCGCCGGTGGCGTGGGGTTGACCTGCGGCCGCGGGGCCGGCGGCGCAGGGTTTACCTGGGGCCGAGGCACCGGCGCCGCGGGGTTGACTTGCGGCCGCAGCGCCGGCGGCGCCGGATTCACTTGAGGCCGCGGGGCTGGCGGTGTCGGCTTGACCTGCGGGCGCGGCGCCGGTGGCGTGGGGTTGACCTGCGGCCGTGGGGCCGGCGTTGGCGGCTTGACCTCCGGCGGACGAGGCTTCACTTCGGGGCGCGGGTTCGGCGCCGGGCTGACCTTCGGAGGCGCCTTCACGTCGGGGCGCGGCGGCGACTTCACCTCCGGCGTGGGCCGACCCTTCACTTCCGGGCGGACGCCAGGCTGCGGCACCACGCGGACGGGGCGGACCTCCTGATGTTTGGGCAGCGGCCTCTCGACGTGCATGGGGATGCGCGGCGCGGGCGGGGCCTGCAAGCGGCCCGTCTTCACTGCGGGGGCGGCCCGTCTCGGCAACTCGAGCTTCGCCGTCCGCGGCCGGTCGGTTGGCAGTCGCGGCGGCCCCCCCTTGGCGATCAGGCCCGTCTCGACCTGCCGGCGGGTCACGGCCGCCGTCCGCAGTTGGCTCACCACCTGCCGCTCGCGGACCTGCGTCTGCTTCGCGACCGGCTGGAAGCGGAGGTTCGTCTGCCGCTGCCGGATTTCCTTCAGCGGCGCAATGACCGTGAGATTGCTGAGAAGTTTCTGCGGGTCCCGCACGCGCAGCGTCTGGTTGTTAATCGTCACCGTCTTGTTGACGGCAAGGTGCTGGATCAACCGCTGCTGGTCGGCCAGGGTCGCCGGCGGTCGCATGGCCACGCCGCGACCGCGCTCGGCGTAGAGGGCGTGGTAGTCCTTCTCCCAGCCGCGGTCGGCGCGGTGTTGCCAGTGGTAGTGGGCGTACAGCGGCTGGGGCACATTGCGGACGTACGGATAGTTGTACCAGGGGACGCAACCCTGCTGGGCGTAATGCGGTCCGAAATAGTCCCCGAACTGATAGCGGCGTAAGGACGGGTTGACGAACAAGGAATTCACCAGGGCCGGCTCGGAGACGCAGTAGGACGGCTGGTAGGACCAGCCGGGCCGCTGCCACACCTGCGGCGCGAAGCGGACCGGGCTGAACAGCAGGCCGCGCCGCGCCAGGGGGTAGTCCCAGTAGCCCTCGCCGAACACACAGCCCGCGGGGGTCCAGCTGTACGACGCCGGGACATACGTCCAGTCGGGCCGGGCCGCCAAGTAGAAGCCGGGCCGCCACAGGTAGCGCGTCTGCTGGTAAATCCAGCAGCCGGGCGCGTACACGCTGTTGTCGTCGGGAGGAGGCACGGACGGCCCTGCCTCGAGCGACTGCGGCGGCGGCGGCAGGTACTGCACCTCGGTCTGTTCGACCCCGGTCCAGTAGCCCGACACCCACTGCGCGCCGTCCACGGCCTCGACCCAGTAACCGGGCACCCACTGCCGGTCGGGCGGCACGTCGCGCCAGAAGCCGCTGACCCAGATGAAGTCCGCGGTGTCCTGCTCCCACGCCCAGTACCCGGGGAGCCAGATGACGTTGTTGCCCTCGGGCTTCACGTCCGGAGGCACCTCCTCCACGGGGTCGGGCGGCCGCTTCGGCACGATTGGGCTGGGGATCGGGTTGGCGGTCTGCGGTTCGGCGAACGCCTCGTGAACCGGGCCGCGTGCCAGCGGCTCGACGCCGTCCGCGCCGGCCGGTGCGCCCTGGTCCGCGCCTTGCGCGGGAAGGGGCGTTTGCGACCGCAGCCCCGGGTTGCAGAGAGCGAGCGTCAGCAGAGTCGCCGACGCCCCGAGGAGTAACAGGTTGCGCAGTTTCATGGAAGCTGTTCCGTTCGTACAGGCGGCGCGGGTTATCACGGCCCACGCGGGAGGGACGGCCCACGCGGGCCATCTCGTCAAGAGAAGCAACTGGGATACCACAGTTGAATGCTCCCCGGGTGACGAACTTGCGCCCTTTCCTAAGAGCCGAGGAGAGAAGAGAATGTGTCGCGTAGGGGTGGGCAGACCACGGACCGATCCGGAGGCGCTCGCGGTGCGGGTGCGCAGCCGTTTGCTCACCGATCACCGCAACGCGGTATACTGCACGCGGGGCAAGTTGACACAAGCCCGAAGCGCAAGCGAGGAATCCTTCGCTGGCGCTTCGGGCTTGTATGGTTCGGGGGATCCCTCGCTGGCGCTTCGGGCTTGTATGGTTCGGGGGATCCCTCGCTGGCGCTTCGGGCTTGTGGGATCACCTTCCGCGCTGGAGTAATATTGCGTCAGGACCGTCCTACCAGCATGCCCGCGAAGAAAGCGACGCCGATCAGCAGCACCACGAACACCGCGAGAATGGTCACCTTGGAGGGCGTGAGAAAAATGCCGGGCGGCGGCGGCGGCGGCGCACTGTAGTTCGTCCCGCTGGTCGCGTTGACCGGCTCGACGTCGAAGCCGCGCGGCGCGGGGCCGTGGTCGGGCTGCGGCACCGGCTTGAAGCCGCGGTCGCTCGACCGGGCTGCCGGCTGCGGCTGCGGGTTGAAGATCTCCTGCTCGAAATCGCTGCGCTCGAAGAGCCCCGGGCCGTTGGCCGGCTGGGGCGCCTGCGGCACCTCCTCCGACGGCGGCTCCTCCGGCACCGACTCCGGGTTGGGCACCACCACCTGGCCGGCGCACGTGGGGCAGATCACCACCATGCCCGCCTTGCGGCGCGCGATGCCCATGAGCTGATTGCAGTAGGCGCAGCGAAACCGTATCGGCATGGTCACTCCCGGCGGGGGCCGGCATTGTTCCTGTCGGGACACCCGTCATTCTCTCGCTTTCAGCGGCCGTCTTCAACTGTTACTTGACTTGAACCCCGCTCCGGGGACAATGAAGGGATGCCGCCGCCCGCAGCGCCCGCGCGGTCGGCGCCCTCCGCGCCGCGGGGGCCGTCCCGGCCATTGCCTCTCTGCCGGGCGCCTCGCGGTAGCCCGTCCACGTTCGGGGAAGGTGTGCCACGTGGCAGCCCGGTTTGGTGCCCGGTCTGCCGCCCTAGCACGGAGTCGATGCCATGCGCTTGCTGCCTCTGCCACTGCTCGCCGCACTCCTCTTGCTTTGTTTCGACCCGCCCGCCGACGCCCAGCCCCGCGGCAAACCCAAACCCCACCTCATCGTCTTCAAGGACGGCTTCACGGTCCACGGAATTGTGAAGCAGGACAGGACCTCCTTCACGGACCCCGTCTCCGGCGCCCCGATTTCCATCCCGGTCCAGGACAGCCACTTCACCGTGGACGACGGGGTGCGCAACATCAGCTTCAGCCCCAACCAGGTCCAGGAACTCATCCCCGACGACCCCACGCGCAAGGACCGCCCGATCTGGCTCACGAACCTCCGCGCCGCCAGCGGCAGCCCGATTCCGGGGACATGGAAGATCGCGCAAATCTCGGAATTCGACCACCGCTGGCAGCGCGAGGTCATCTTGACGATGGCGAACGGCAGCCACTACAAGCTCGAACAGCGCCTGGTCCTGCTCACGCCGCGCTACCTGTGCGTGGACACCCGCGGGACGGTCTGGACCAGTTTCTACCTGACGCGCGAGCTCGGGCCGGACGTCTGCCGCAGCCTGGTCTACAAGCACGCCGACTTCAAGAAGACGCCGGAGAAGGATTACGACAAGCGGCTGCTCGTCTACCGCTTCTTCCTCCAGGCCGGCTGGACCGCCGAGGCCGAGAAGGAGCTGCTGAAGCTGCTCGACGCCTATCCCGCCCAGCGCGCCAAACTCAAGGTGATCCAGGAAAACCTCAACGCGCTGCTGGCCGTGCAGTTCGTCAAGGACATGGAGCTCGCCTACAAGGCCGGTCAGCACCAGGAGGTCCAGGAGCGTCTCGCCCGCTACGCCAAAGAGAAGATGGCGAGCCAGGTCCCCGAGTCCACGCAGCTGCGCGTGCAGTCGCTCAAGATCCAGTACGCCGCCGCCGACAAGAAGCTGAAGGCGGTGCAGCGCTTTCTCAAAATCCTGCCCGTGAACGTCGAGCCGCTGCGCCGCGATTTCTACCGCAAGGCCATCGCGGCGATCGGCGGGGAACTGAACCACGACACCCTGTCGCGCCTGGAGACGTTCCTGAGCCAGGCGCAGGACTGGGAGCGGGCGCTCAAGCAGAAGCGGCCGCCGACGCAGACGCCGGAGGAACTGCTGGCCTTCGCCCTGAGCGGCTGGCTGCTGGGCGACGGCGCCGCGGAGAAGAACGCGGACACCGCCCGCCGTCTGTGGGAGGCGCGGCAGCTCGTCCTCGACTGCCAGCGCTCCGACGATCCGGTCGAGCGCAAGCAGCGCGTGGACACCTTCAAGGAGGCGAAGGGGGTCAGCGTGGACGTGATCGCGCGCATGATCCCGCTGCTGCCGTCGGCCGAGCCGTACGAGAAGCTGGGCACCGACCCGATCAAGCTCGGCGCCCACGGCACGTCGTACGTCCTGCAGTTGCCGCCCGAGTACCACCCCGGCCGGCTCTACCCGGTGCTGCTGCTGCTGCACCACTCCGGCGAGAAGGCGGAGGACGAGCTGACGCGCTGGGGCGAGCTGGCCGCGAAGCACGGCTTCATCCTGGCGGCGCCGGTGTGGGGCAAGGGCGTCGAGCCGGAATACCAGTACAGTGAGCGCGAGCACGCCGTCGTGCTGAACTGCCTGCGCGACCTGCGCCGGCGTTTCCAGATCGATTCGGACCGCGTGTTCCTCTTCGGCTGCGAGGAGGGCGGCAAGATGGCGTTCGACGTGGGGCTGTCGCACCCCGACCAGTTCGCGGGCGTGCTGCCGATGTCGGCGTCGCCGCGCTTCTTCTCCTACCGCTACTCGACCAACGCGCAGTACCTGCCGTTCTATGTGGTCAACGGCGACTTCACGGGAGCGATGGCGAAGGACAACCGCACCCTGTTCAAGGACTGGATCCGCTGGAGCTACCCGGCCCTGCACGTCGAGTACAAGGGCCGCACGGGCGGCTTCTTCGAGGCCGAGATCGAGCCGATGATGGACTGGATGACGCGCAAAAAGCGCGCCCACCCGCAGAAGCAACTCGGCCGCAAGGCCGAGGAGTTCAAGACGATGCGGGATTCGGACACGAGCTTCTACTGGCTGAGCGCCGGCGAGGTGTTCCCGCGCTGTCAGAACTCGGCTGCGGCGTGGAACCAGGCGACGCCGCCCGCGACGATGCAGGCGCAGGTCTTCCGCGAGAGCCAGATCAACGTGTGGGCGCACGGCGTCGGCAACGTGACGGTCTGGCTGGGCCAGGGATCGATCAACTACAGCGAGAAGCTGAAGGTCCAACTGAACGGCAGGCTGCTGCCGCCGCGGACGATCACGCCGAGCCTGCAAGACTTGCTGGACGTGTTCTGCCGTACGGGCGACCGGCAGCGGCTGTTCTGGGCGCGGATCGACCTCAAGCCGTGACGGAAGTCCGACGAGCGGAGGCCCTCACTCGACGAGGCCGGCCAGTTCTTGCCGCAGCCGCTTGAGCACGCGGCTCTTGGCGAGGAGCACGGAGTTCAGCGACAGGCCCAGCTCCTCGGCGACCCGCGCCGCCGGCGCGCCTTCGAGGACGTGGCGGAGGAACGCCTGCCATGTCGCCGGGGTGAAGTCGCCCTGCACCCGCCGCAGCAGCGATGCGGCGACGTGCTCGTCGTGGTCGCGGTCCCACAGGCGGCTCAGCGCACTCTCGGGCGATTCCAACTCATCGAGCGACCGCAGGAAATCGCTGCCGCCGGTGGCGACGGGACGGTACTGGCAAGCGCGAAAGTAGTTACGGATGCGATCATGATGCGATGAGCAAGGATGGTTCGCAGCCAGGAACGGAACGCGCCCTGGCCGCGCCGCTCGAAGCCGCTCACCTCGCGGAAAACGACGAGCAGCACCTCCTGAATGAGATCGTCGGCGTCGGACGCTGCCACCCCGGCCCGCGTCATCCAGGCGCGGAGCAGGGGCTGATACAGGTCGAGCAACCGCCGCCAGTCGGCGTCGGTGGGCTGGCCGATGAGGCGCTCCAGCAGACTGACGGAGGTTTCCATGAGCGAGGCTCCATCGCTTGCCACCCGTCGTCGGCGAGGTGGGCAAGGGATTCCCCGCCGGCATACCTTTGTCTCTTGCCCGCAGAGGTCGTTTTCTCTTGTCCCTATTCTAATGTTCAGATAGAACAAGGCAAGGGAGGAACAAGACCTCGCCGTTATTTGCCGGGAGGAAGCATGTCATGATGATGCTGGTTCTCTGTGAAGTTCGTCCAGGCGTTGGTAAGGTGGATGTCTCGGTCGCCGTGCGGGATACGGGCAACGTGCCCACCTTCCTTCATCTCGATCGCGATTACGTGGCTCACCGACACGGCAAGACTTATATCCCCATTGGCACGGTCTACCGCGACCAGGAA
>JBBRPS010000211.1:0-13322 GCA_038227745.1 Gemmatales bacterium
GCGGACGGGCCATAGGCTCCATAACCGCCGAAGGCGTAGATGCGGCCGTCGGCCCCCCCCGCGGCCGCCAAGTAATAACGGGCTGCCTGCATCGGCCGCACCGCGTTCCAGCCGCTCCGAGTGGTGGCAAGGTGCCCCGCCGTGTCGGCGATGGTCACGGTGACCAGCGAAGAACCTTCTTCGGCGAAGGCATGATCGCTGAAGACGTCGAAACCGCCCGCGGCGCCGGGGTGGGGCTGAATGGTGCCCTGCGAGGTCTGGCCGTCGCCCCAGACGATGCTGGCCGTGAAGTCGCCCGCCGCTGAATTGCCCTCGGTCAACCGGAAGGTGGCGACGGCCCCGTCGAAGGAGTTCCCCTCGCCAGCCCCCAGGTTGAAGCCGACCGCCTTCAGAGGGTTGGCGGTGATGGTGGCAGTGCCCGTGGCCGACGCCGAACTCCCGATCGAATCCGCCACGAACACCGTGAACGTGTAAGCTCCTGAATCTGCGTAGGTGTGGGCGCCGGTCACGTCGAAGCCAGCACTCCCGTTGGGGGTGATGACGCCTGGCGAGGTCTGTCCGTCACCCCAGGTGAGGGTGGCCGTGTAGCTGGTAGTCGCGCCGCCCGGGCGGACATCGACGAAGGTGGCGACCCGTCCGGAGAACGCGGCGCCTTCCTGGGCAGTCATGTCGGCCGTGGTAACCTCCAGCGCTTGCGTCACCTGCGCCGTGCTGCTGGCGCTGGTCGTGGAGCCGCCCACGTCAAGGATCGACACGTTGACGGTCATGGTGCCGGCGTTGGCGTAGCTGGAGGTGCCGGTCACGTCGAAGCCGCCGCTGCCGTTGGGCGCGACGATTCCGGCTGCGGACTGCCCGTCGCCCCACGTGATCGTCGCCGTGAAGTCGCTCGCCTCCCCCAACGGGTTGGCGTCCACGAAGGACGCCACCACGATGGTGACGGGCGTCCCTGTGAACGCCTGGAAGGTGGTGCCGCTGGCGGTGAGCGGTGCGTCGGCCACGAGTGCTTGGCCGGAAAGGACCTCCACCGTCGGGGTTATTCCGGCCGAAGGGACTAACCCACCCAGGGCATACACCAGACCGTCCTTCCCCACCGCCGCGGCATGATACACGCGCCCCTGCGACAGCGGGGCGGACAGGGTCCAGGTGTTGCTGGCCGGGTCGTAGGCCTCCACGGTCGCCAACCGCGCGAAGCTTCGGTCGTAACCGCCGAGGGCATAGATGTGGCCGTCGGGACTGGCCGCGGCGGCGTAATAGGTGCGGGCCGTGGACATGCTGGCCACCGGCGCCCAGGTGTTGGTGGCCGGGTTGTAGGCCTCCACGGAAGCGGTCGGGGTGTAGTTGGGGTCGTAGCCGCCGAGGGCGTAGATGAGGCCGTCGCTGCCTGCCGCTGCCGCGAAATTGCTGCGACCTTGCGCCATGGGCGCCGCGGCGGCCCAGGTGTTCGTGGCCGGGTCGTACACGTCCACCCTTGAGCTGCTGCTGGAAAGGCCGTCATTGCCGCCCAGGACGTAGATGCGCCCGTCCGGTCCCCGGGTGGCGGCGAAATTGGTGCGCGGCGTGGGCATGTCGGCCGCCTGCGCCCAGGTGTTGGCTACGGGGTCGTACACGTCCACACGTGCGAACTGTCCGGAGGAGCCGTAGCCGCCGAGGACGAAGAGGCGACCATCGGCCGTCGCCACCGCCGCGAAGAAATAGCGTGCCGCGGGCATGTCCGGGAGGGATGTCCAGGCGCGGGTCTGCGGGTCATACGCCTCCACCGCGGCGGACGGGCCATAGGCTCCATAACCGCCGAAGGCGTAGATGCGGCCGTCGGCCCCCCCCGCGGCCGCCAAGTAATAACGGGCTGCCTGCATCGGCCGCACCGCGTTCCAGCCGCTCCGGGTGGTGGCAAGGTGCCCCGCCGTGTCGGCGATGGTCACGGTGACCAGCGAAGAACCTTCTTCGGCGAAGGCATGATCGCTGAAGACGTCGAAACCGTCCGCGGCGCCGGGGTGGGGCTGAATGGTGCCCTGCGAGGTCTGGCCGTCGCCCCAGGCGATGCTGGCCGTGAAGTCGCCCGCCGCTGGATTGCCCTCGGTCAACCGGAAGGTGGCGACGGCACCGTCGAAGGCGCTCCCCTCGCCGGCCCTCAGGTTGAAGCCGATGGCCTTCAGAGGGTTGCCGGTGATGGTGGCAGTACCCACTGCTGACGCCGAGTTCCCGAGCGAATCGGCAACGGAAACCGTGATCGTATAAACGCTCTCTTCCCCGTAGGTGTGGGCGCCGGTCACGTCAAAGCCGCCGCTGCCGTTGGGCGCGATCATCCCGGCAGACGATTGGCCATCACCCCAGAGGATGCTGGCGGTGTGATCGGTGGTCGCGCCGCCGGGGCGGTGATCGATGAAGGTGGCCACCAGTCCGGAGAACTCGGTCCCTTGCCGGGCGGTAACATTGTCCGCGGTAACCTCCAGCAATTGGCGCACGTGGGCCGCGCTGCTCGCACTGGCATTGGAGCCGCCCGCGTCATGAATCGACACGTTGACGTTCAGGGTGCCGGCGTTGCCGTAAGTGTGGGTGCCGAGGACGTCGAAGTGACCGCCGCCGTTACCATGAATGGTCCCGGCCGAGGACTGCCCGTCTCCCCAGGTAATGCTCGCCGTGAAGTCGCTCTCCGCCCCGAGCGGGTTGGCGTCCACGAAGGAGGCCACCACGATCGTGACAGGAGTCCCCGTGAATGTCTGGAAGTCGGTGCCGGTGGCGGTGAGTGGTGCGTCGACCACATAGGCGAAGCTATAGGCCGTGGCGGTGCTGGTGACGTCCTGGATACTGACCGTGATGCGGTAGACGCTGTGCCTGGCGTAGGTATGGTCGCCGCTGACGTCGAAGCTGCCGCCGGGGCGGGCGCTGACGGTGCCCGCGGAGGTCTGGCCGTCCCCCCAATCGATGCTGACCGTGTAGTAGTCCGCGGCGCTGAAGGGATCGTAGTCGGTGAACGTGGCCACCACGGCGCTGAAGGGCAGCCCTTCCGTCGCGGCAATGGTCCGGCCACTGGTGCTGAGAGGGGCGTCCAGCAGGGTGATCGTCGTGGAGGCGCTGTCGTTGGCCGCGTTCAGATCGACCTGATTCAATCCGGTCACACGGGCGGTGTTCGTCAGGGTTCGCCCCGCCCTGCCGGTGATCTGGACGTTGATCCGAAGGGTGGCGGTTTGCCCCCGCGCCAGGTCGCCCACGGTCCAGATACCGCTGCCGCTGTCGTAGGTCGTCCCCGCGCTCGGGCCGGCGCTGACGAAACGCAACCCGGCGGGCAGCAGGTCGGACACGCGGACGCCGGTGGCCGGGCTCGGGCCAGCGTTGGACACCGTGATCACGTAGCCGAAGTTGTCCCCTTCCGTGGCGGAGGACCTGTCCCCCTGCTGCGTGACCGACAGGTCGGCGCTGGGCTGGACGGTGACGCTCGTGCTGTCCTGGTCGTTCTGGTCGTTGGTGTCCCCCTGATCGACGAAGCTCAGGCGGGCTGTGCTGGTGAAGGTCTGGTTCGCCGTGTCCCGGTTGACCCGGGCAGTGATCTGTAAGGTGGCGCCGGCGCCGAGGTCGAGGTGATCGATCTCCCACAAGCCGGTGACGTTGTTGTACGTCCCGGCCGTGGCCGTGGCGCTGACGAACGTCAGGCCGGCGGGCAGCAGGTCGGTAATCTGCACGCCGGTGACCGCCGACGGCCCGGACAGGTCGCGGACGGTGACGGAGTAACGGACGAGCCTGGTCTCGAATGGGCTGGGGTCATCCACCGCAACGGTCACCGCCAGGTCGGCCGTGGCCGGGACGATCGTGAAGGTGCGGACGTAGTTGCCCCCTTCGCTGCCGTCGGCGTCGCCGTCAAGGCGGATGCCGGCCAGGTCGTGGATGCTGGAGTTGAGGTTGCTGATCACCGTCAGGCGGTAGTTGCCCACGGGGAGCCCGGCCCCCGCCAGACCACCGATGGCGAGCCCGGCCACACGGCTGCCGGGGACGTAGTGCGGCGTCAGCGCGTAGAGGACGTCGTCGGCACTGCCAAAGCCGAAGGAGCCGGCCTTGCGCAGCTCGTAGAGGGCCGGGGCGGCCACATCCACGGCGTTGACGTCCTCGCTGAAGGTGAGCTGGAGCTGGTTGACCGCGCCGCCGGTGACGGTGCCGGCGTGGAGGGCGGCGGGGTGGCTGGCGACGATGGTGGGCGGCGTGGTGTCGCGGCTGTCGCCGCGGAACTCGTAGGCGCCCATGTCCGTGGCGCCGGGCGCCAGGCTGAACAGCACGGAAGCGGCGTTGTTCAGGTCGGCCTGGCCGTTGTAGCCCGCGAGGAACTGATAGGCGCGCTGCCCCCCTGCGGAGATGCCCACGGTGGGGTTGAGGCCCTGGTTGCCCGGCCCGTAGTCGAAGCGGATGCGCCCGTCGCTGAAGAGGACCACCGCGAAGTTGACCGCGCTGTTGTCCTCCGGGTTGAAGGCCAGCCAGCGGACCGTCACCTGGCCGGAGACCGAGGTGTCATACCAGATGCCGCTGCCCGGCCTCAGGATGATGTCGTAGCCCAGGCTGTCGGCCGCCAGGGGGGCGATCTGGGTATTGGCAATCAGCTGGTCGGCCTTGCTGCCCTGGTTGGAGAAGAAGTCGGTCGGCAGACGGATATAGCCCTGGCCGTAGACAACCAGATACTGGAAGGTGCCGCCGTAGTACGAGAAGGCGAAAGGCAGGGAGACGGAAATTCCCCCGCTGTTGTCGATGCCCAGGCGCGTGCCCGTCGCCGCGAACAGGCTGGCGCCCTGCGGGGCCGCAGAGTAATCCGCCGGGCCCAGGTTGGCCGTGCCGGGGTCGTCCTGACGGGCGAAGCCCTCGACGTCGGTGCCGTAGGACCAGGAGTAGCCGCGGTCGATGGCCGGCGAGCCAGCCTTGAGGTAGAAGTTGTCGTCGAGACCGCCGTCACGGAAGACGCCGTTGACCTGGGCGAAGCCGAAAACGTTGTCGGCCCCGTTGAGGTCCACGAAGCCGGGGTCGGCGTCGATCGAGTGGCCGTCGCGGCCGGAGACCGCCTGCCAGTCGGCCAGGGTGTCGCGGGCGGCGCTATTCCAGAAGCCGATGTGGGCGTTGGGGTCGGTCCCCTTGTGCAGCAGGTTGTAATCGCTGGTGACCGCGTTCTGGCTGCTGGCGTCGATGGACAGGGCGAAACCCGATTCCACCCAGACGATGTTGCTGCGCAGGCGGATGGCACCGCCGCCGGTGTTCTCCACCCGGATCGCATCACCGACGAGTTGGTAGATGGTGTTGTTGACGACGTCGAGGTCGAAGTAGTTGTAGGCCCCCCGCAGGAGCAGCCCCTGATTAGTGTTGGCGTAAATCACGTTGTCGGTCAGCGGCGTGTACCTGGAGCCGCCGCTGGAACGGATGCCCACCGAGTTGGAGTACACCTTGTTGCCGACCACCGAACCGCCGCCGTCGATGCCGACGCCGGAGTTGTCGAAGACCCGGTTGTGGTGGACGGAATTCGCGCCGCTAATGCCGGTGACGTTGCCGGAAACTACGTTCCCCGTCACCTCGTTGCCACCCTGGATGCCCGTGCCGGTGACTTGATTGGAGACGGTGTTACCTTCCACCAGGCCGGCGCCCTTGATGCCGACGAGGGTGTTGTCGTGGACCACGTTGTTGCGGACCACGGTCTGTTGATTGCGGAACGGATCGAAACCGCCGACAATGCCGGTCTGGTTGCCGAAGACCTCGTTGTCACTGACGAGGACGTTCGCCTGGGAGGCGGTGATACCGGTGCTCCTGTTGTCGAAAACGGTGTTACCCGTGACGATGCTGCCCGCGCCGCCGACCGAGATGCCGACGAACTGGTCGTCCAGGTAGTTGCCGCCCGGAATGCCATGCACGTTGTTGCCGGAAATGACGGCGTTGGTGTTGCCCTCCAGGTCGATGCCGTAGATGTTGTTGCCGAAGATGGTGCTGTTCGTGACCGTCAGGCCGGTGCTGCCGGACTGGCCGCCCGCGAAGATGCCGGCGTAGCCGCCGGTGATCTGCAGGTGGTCGAGGGTGACGTTTGTGGCGTGCTGCAGCTCGAACACGTAGCTCGTGCCGCTGGCCGGGTTGTCCCGGTTCAGGAGGGCAACGGCGGCACTCGGCCCCACGATGCGGACGCCGCTGTCCTCGGCGGTCAGGACCACGTTGCGCAGCAGGTTGTAGGTGCCGGTATCGACGAAGACCGTGTCGCCGGCGTGCGGGTGGAAACTGGCAAGGAGCGCGGCCAGGTTGGCCATCGGCTGGTCGGGCCGTTTGCCGCTGTTGGCGTTGTTGCCGGGCTCGTTCGTGAAGACGTTGCCGGCGAGGGAGCCGTCGTTGACGTAGAAGGAGTGGCCGCCGTTGGCGACCAGGAAAGGCTCCTCCGAGACGGCGCTCGGCCGGACGCCATCGTTCGCGGTGACGCGGATGCGGTACTGGTTCCCTTCGGGGAGGGTGCTCGGGACCGTCCAGAGGAAGCTGCCGTTGCCGAAGGAATCCATGCCCAGGTTCGAGGCCAGCGGCGCCCAGGTGGCGCCGTTGTCGCCCGATAGTTCCAGGTTGGCCGTCGGGGCGGGCAGGCCGTTCAGCCCGTCGGCGTGCCAGGTGACTGCCACCTGCTGGCCGATCTGTAGCTTTTCCAACTGGTTGGGGTAAACGAGCTGCACCGTCTGGCTGGGGCGAAGGGTGGCTTCGGGGGTGTTGCCGTAGGCCCCGATGTCCACCCGGCCGCCGTTGGGCGCCGGCTCCCTTGCGAAGGAGTCGAACGGGTGGCCGCGATCGACTGCTGGCGAGCTGCTCTGCAGGTGGAAGTTGTCGTCGGCCCCGCCGTCGGTCCCGGCGCTGTACCCGAGGATGCCGTCAGGGCCGGCCGGTTGCACGAACAAGGGATTGGCGACGATACTGTGTCCATCCAGCCCTGTTTCGTAATACCAGGTGGCACGGTCGGTGAAGTCCTGCCCCTGCCACGACCCCAGCTTGCCGGTACCGTACAGGACGTTGTAATCGCTCTGGAAGCCGGCCTGGGCGTCGCTGGGCACGAAGATATCGTAGCCGGCCTGGGCCCAGAGGATGTTGTTGCGCAGGACGACGTTGCGGGCACCGCTGCTGACCCGGACCGCATCGCCGGTCGGCTCGAACACGGTGTTGTTGACGATCTGCGCGCCAAGCTCAGCGGAAATACCCACGTCGGAGTTGGCGTAGACGAGGTTGTTGACGACCTTGCCGCTGTTGCTGACGATGCCGACCGTGTTGCCATACACGCGGTTGCCCTGCACCATGCTGGACGAGCTGATGCCGGTGGTGTTGTGGTAAACGCGGTTATCGACGACCAGGCTGCTGTAACCGATGCCGATGTCGTTGTCGTACACCAGGTTGCCGCGTACCTCCCCCCCGGTGATGCCGACTTGGTGCCCGCCGTGGACCGTGTTGCCCGTCACCAGGACTGTGCCGCCAGCAGAAATGCCGGTGTAGGTGTTGTCGTGGACGAGGTTGCCGCTGACCGTGCCGGATCCGCCCACCCTGATGCCGTTGGAGCCGCCGGAGACGTCGTTGCCGCGGACCGTCAGGCGATCGCCTCCCAGGCGGATGGCAGTCTCGCGGTGGTGGACGAACGTGTTGTCGATGACGGTGGCGTCGTTCGCCGCGATGGTGACACCATAGAACTGGTCATCATTGAAGGACGCATTACCGGGCAGGCCGTAGAACGTGCTGCCCACCACGGTCGCGCGGTCGTTGCTGGCGTCCAGGTGGAGGCCCTGGTAGGAGTTGGCGAAGATGACGCTGTTGCTGACCGTCAGACCAGTGCTCTGTGAACCGGCCGCGGCAACGATCCCCTCGGCTGCCCCGGTGATCCACAGGTGGTCCAGGGTGACATCGGTGGCGTGCTGCAGTTCGATGGCGTACCCGGAGGAGGTGTTGCCCCGGTTCAGCAGGGCGACCCCCGTGCTCGGACCCTCGATGCGTACGCCGCTGTGCTGCGCGCCGATGACAAGGTTTTCGAGCAGGTTGTAGGTGCCGGTATCGACGTGAACGACGTCGCCCTGGCCCAAGCGGTACGCCGCCAGCAGGGCCGCCAGGCTGGCCATCGGCCTGTCGGGACTCTTGCCGCTGTTGGCGTTGTCGCCGATTGCCCTGGTGAACACGTCCCCGGCGGTGGAGCCGTCGTTGACGTAGTAGTCGTGGCCGTTGTTGGTGACCTGGAAGGTGCCGCTGGTCCCCCGGGCCTGGAAGCCGTCGTTGGCGGTGACGCGGAGGCGGTACTGGTCCCCTTCCGGGAGGTTGGCGGGGACGGTCCACAACGCGCTGCCGTTGCCGTAGCGGTCGACGCCCAGGCCCGCAGCCACCGGCGCCCACGAGGTGCCGCCGTCGGCCGACAGCTCCAAGTTGAACGTCGGCGCAGCCACCCCGGCCGGGTTGGCGGCCAGGATCTCGATGCCGGAAATGATGGCGTACACGAAGAGGCCCGGCTGGGTGACGAGGTCCAGGGCGATGCCGGTCCCGCCGGCCGCGGTGACCGTGAAGGTCTTCACGGTCGCTTTGAGGGCCGCCCCGGCGTCCGCGACGATGTCATAGTTGGCCAGGGCGGTGGTCCCCTGGAGCCGGATATCGAACTTGCGCACGCCGGCCGTCAGGCCCTGGAACGGCTCGACGAAGTGCAGCCGGAGTGTGTAGGTGCCGTCGGGCACTGGGAGGCGGTAAGCCAGCGTTTCGCTCCCCTGGCGCCCCGAGTCATAGGTCTGATAGACTTGCTGCGGGGCGGGGTTCTGGACGCCGCTCGTATCGACGGCTTGCGCGATCGCTTGCGGGTTAAATGCCGGGGGGCCTGCGAGGAAGAAGCTGTCCGGCCCCCAGACGTCCACGGCGCCGCCGCCGACGTTGATCAGGCCGACCGGCCGCAGGGGCGTCAAGCCGGACGAATGGAAGCCGATCGCCACCTGCTGACCGTTCTGCAGCTTGTCCAGCCCGTTGGGCGCCAGGATCTGCACGGTCTGGGCGGGACTGGCGGGCGTCTCCGGCGTGTTGCCGTAGGCCCCGAGGTCCACGCGGCCGCCGTTGGGCGCCGGCTCGCGAAGGTAGTGGTCCGTTGGGTTGCCGTGGTCCAGGGCCGGGGAGCCGCTCACCAGGTGGAAGTCGTCATCAATGCCCGTGTTCTTCCCCACCTGCTGGAGGTGGACAGCATCGACCCGGACAGTTGCCCCATATCCCCCATAGGTCGCGGCATTGGAAACCTTGATCGTCATCCTGTCGCCCGAGACCTGGAACGAGCCGAGCGACTTCCAGGAAACGCCGGCTGCCGTGAAGTCCCGTGAGGTGTCCCACTGGTTCAGCCGGATCTGCGTGGTCAGGTGGTCGCCGTCGAAGACCTGGTAAGGGACACCATAGGGCGGGTTACCCTCCGACGTCCAGGTGACGGCCACCTGATAGGTGGCGCCGAACACCAGGTGGTCGAACGAGTAACTCGCCACCTCGCTGCCGGTGCCGGGCGCGATCTGGGCGCTCGACCCGTTCAACGCGAGCGCGTTGGCGGTCGTGGTCCAGCCGTCGGTCTGACGATACCGGGGCGTACCATCGGCGAGGAGAGACGGATCGCCGTTGTCGATGATCTGCGCCGCACCCACCGCCGGGGAACTGAAGCCGAGGATCCCGTCGGGGCCGGCCGGGTTGACGAGTCCCGGGTCGGCGTCCAAGCTGTGCCTATCCAGGCCCAGCTCGTAGGACCAATCGACCAGCCGAGTGAACGTCCGTCCTTCCCACAGCCCGATCTTGCCCTGGTCGGTGGTGTAGAGGTCGTTGTAGTCGCTCTGGAACCCCACCTCGGCGCTTGGGGTCACCGCCACCGCGTAGCCCGCTGCCACCCACAGGATGTTGTTGCGGAGGTGGACGTTACTCGTGAAATCCACGCGGACCGCATCGCCCTGCGGCTGGTAGACGGTGTTGTTGACGATGTCGTGGATCGGGAAGTAATAGCCATTGGTCAGGGAGATCCCCTGGTTGGTGTTGGCGTAGATGACGTTGTTGGTGATCACCCCGGACTGTTCGATGCCTACCAGGTTCGAGTAGACGCGGTTGCCGGACACGAAGTGAGCGAAATCGATCCCGGACCCGGTGTTGTGGTAGACCCGATTGTCGTGGACCTGTTCGCCGCCCAGGATGCCGGTGGCGTTGTCGTGGACGTCGTTGCCCCAGACCTCCGCGCCACCGCTGATGCCTTCTCGCGCGTTGCGGTAGACCGTGTTCTCGCTGATCACGCTGATCACGCCTGTTCCCCTGATGCCGGTGGCGTTGTCATGCACCAGGTTGCGTTTGATCACGGAGCCGCCGTCAATGCCGATGCTGGTTCCGTAGATCTCATTGCCGCTGACAAGGGCGCGCAGTCCGCTGCTGCTGATCCCATAGGCGCTGTCGTAGAGCAGGTTCTGCGAGACCGTGGCGTCGGCGCCCTCGACCGCGATGCCGGTCTGTTGGTCGTCGCGGTTGGGCGAAGCGGTCCCCGTGCCGAGCACGCCGAACAGGGTGTTGCCGGCCACCGTCGCCCGGTTCTGGCCCGTGCCCAGGAAAACGCCAAAGGACTCGTTGCCGAAGATGGTGCTGTTGCTGACCGTCAGGCCGCTGCCGCCGCCGTTCCGGATGGCGTAGACGCCGTAGGAGCCGCCGGTGATCCACAGGTGATCCAGGGTCACGTTGGCGGCGTCGCGGACCTCGAAGGCGGCGCTCGGGGAGTCGAAGTTGCCGCGGTTCAGCAGGGCCTTGCGGTCGGCCAGCGCGGCGTCGTGGTAGCCCTCGATGGTGACGCCGGAGGCGGCGGCGGTCAGGACGATGTTGGCGCCCAGGTTGTAGGTGCCGGCGTCCACGCGGATGACGTCGCCGGCCTTGATCTGGAAGCTGGCCAGCACGGCGCCGATGGAGGCCTTGGGGCGGGACGGATCCAGGCCGTCGTTGGCGTTGTTGCCCGCGGCCGTGGTCCAGTCGCCGGTCACGAAGGCGCCGTCGTTGACGTAGTAGACGTGGGTCGGCGCGGTGATCGTGAACGTGGAGTTGCTGGCGTCGGTCAGCGCCGGGTTGTCGTTGCGCGTGACGCGGACGCGGTAGTTGCTGCCGGGGGTCAGCGCGTCCGGGAGAACCCACTGGTACTCGCCGTTGTTGGGGGCGCCGTCCGCGATGGTCAGGACGGCCGTCTCGGTGCTGTCGGCGGCCACCTGCACCAACTCGATCTTGACGGTGGAGGCGCTATCCTGGCTGCGCCAGGTGATGGGGAAGGTGCGCCCCGCCGGCCAGACCTCGCCGCCGTCGGGGCGGGTGACGAGGACGTACTGCGCTGGGCTGAGCGATGCCTGGGGCGTGTTGCCGAAGGCCCCGAGGTTGATGAAGTTGCCGTTCGGGGCCGGCTCGGCGGCGGCGCTGTCCGTCGGGGCGCCGCGGTCGATGGCGGGCGAAAAGACGCCGGCGTCGAGGGTCAGGACGGCGACGGGGAAGATGGGCAGGCCGGACGGCCCGATCACCGGGGCGAGTGAGCCGCCGTGGAAGCTGCCGTACCGGCTTTGTTCGTGGAAATCGCCGGCGCCCACGTTCACGAACAGCGGATCGGCCGAGACGCTGTGCAGGTCGGTGAAGGCGGTGTTCTGCCAGGCCAGCAGGGTCGGCCGGGCCACGCCCTGCCAGAAGGCGACGTTGCCGGCGCCGGTGGCGTACAGCAGGTTGTAATCGCTGGCGAAGCCTTGCTGGCTGGCGCTGTCCACCCACAGGTCGTAGCCGGCCTGGGCCCACAGGATATTGTTGCGCAGGTGCGCGTTGGACAGGAAGCGGCCCTCGATGCGGACGGCGTCGCCCTGCGCTTGCATGACCGTGTTACTGACGATCTCCGCATTGCTGGTGACCAGGTAAATCCCCACTTGGCTGTTGTCGTAGACGAGGTTGTTGCGGACCACAGACGACGCCTGCCACCAGCTGGGCGCGATGCCGATCTGGTTCGCGTGGACCACGTTGTCGAACACGTTGGCCGCGTTGATGCCCACTGTGGTGTTCTGGTAGACCTGATTTTCGTGGACCAGGCCGCTGCTGAAGATGCCCTGGTAATTGTCGTGGACGACGTTCCGCAGGACGTCAGAGCCGCCCGAGATGCCGACGCCAAAATACCCGAAGGTCTGCTCCACCGTGTTGCCAGCGATTACCGCAACGTCGGCGGAGATGCCGAAGTTCGCGTTGCCGCGGACGATGTTGCCCCGGCCAAGGCTCAGGTCGGGATTGCCGATCGTGGGGGTGCCGCCGAAGGCTTGGATGCCACCGGCGTTGTTGTTGGCCACGACATTCGCTTCGATGACGGCGCTCCCCGGCGCGGTGACGAAGACCCCTACCCCGTTGCTGTCCGAAACCGAACTGTCGTGCAGGCTGACGAACGACCCGTCGATGAAGATGCCATCACGCCGCTGGGAGTCGAAGGTGGAGCCGTAGCCGCTGTGGGCCGTGGTGATGAAACTCAGTTCCGCCCCGGACGAGTTGGACTCGATGCGGACGGCGTTCTGGGCACTGTTGACGATGTTCAGGTAGCTGGCCTTCAGGTTGGCGCTGCCGTCGTGGGCCCACAGGCCGAGCTGGCCGCCCTGCAGCGTCAGGTGTTCGATGTTCATTGAGTCGGCGTCGTTCAGCTCCAGGAGCGGGGCCACGGTCAGCGGGTTGGCATGGTGGATACGGGCAGTACGGCCCGGGTCGGTCGGGCCGGTGAAGACGAAGCCGCGGTCGTCGGCGATGGCGACGATGCCGGACAGGACCGTCGGCGAGAACTCGGCGTAGTCGCCGTTATCGACGTACAGGGTGTCGAGCGGGCCGAGCGTGTAGATACGCAGGACGTTGTTGGGGTAGGGCTTGGGGGCGTTGGCGAGCCGGCCGGTGTTGCGGTTGCTGCCGGCGGCCGTGGTGTACTCGTCGTTGACCGTGCTGGCGTCGTTGACGTAGAAGGTGTGGGTGTTCTCCGGCACCGTGAAGGTTTCGGTGGCGCGGTCCATGACCGTTGCATCGCCCACCAGGGAGATCTGGATGCGCAGGCCGTGGGTGCCGAAGGCGATACCGTCGTTGGCCGGGATCCAGGTGTACGTGCCATTGTCCGGTGTGGCGACCGTGATGGTGCGGAGCAGCTGCGGGCCGTTCGGCCCGTCCTGGTACAGGTCGATGCGCACCGGGGCGTTGGTCGTGTTGCCGAAGGAGTCCCAGCGGATCGGCAACGGCTTGTCGCGCTCCCAGTCGCGGTACAGTTCGGGGCTGCGCAGCACCAGTGTGGTGCCGGTTGCCAACCGGCCTGAGGCATAAGGACGGTTGGCAACCGGCCCCAC
>JBBRPS010000212.1:0-13312 GCA_038227745.1 Gemmatales bacterium
AAGCCGGCTGGTACAGCACCTCACGCGAGGTGACGTACCAGCCGGCTTACGCCGGCCGTTCGCCCTAACCGCCGGCCGTTCGCCCGAAGTGGGGTGTCGTACCAGCCGGCTTACGCCGGCCGTTCGCCCTAACCGCCGGCCGTTCGCCCGAAGTGGGGTGACGTACCAGCCGGCTTACGCCGGCCGTTCGCCCGAAACTTTACTTCAGCGGCACCGCCCCATCGAGGTAACGCCAGTTCTTGAGGAAGTCGAGCAAATCGGCCATTTCTCGGACCGTGATACTCTTCTCCAGCCCCTCCGGCATCAGCGACACGCCGCTCGACTGGATCTCGTCGATGTCCTGGCGCAGCACCGTCTCCGTCTGGTTCTCCGCGCGGCGCAGCGTGATGCTCGACGCCGTCTCGGTGGCGATCAGCCCCGTCAGCGTCTTGCCGCTCTTCGTCACGATCGCGTAGTTGACGTAGTTGCTATCGATGGCGGCGTTCGGGTTGAGGACGTCCACGAGCAGCGCCTCGGGCGTCCGCGTGCGCGTGTCGGCGATGTCGGGACCGACGTCCACGCCGACACCGGCGACGCGGTGACAGGTGGCGCAGTGCTTCTGGAAGACCGCCCGGCCGCGCTGCGGGTCGCCCTTGAGCTGCAGCGCCGCTCGATACTCCTGCAATACCTTCTTGCGGTCGGCCGGCAGGTTGTCCTGCAGCAGCGCCCGCGCCCGGTCGCGGATCGCGGCCACGCGGTGGTTGACGAGCTGACGGCTGCGCTGCACGTCGATGTCACCCGGCCGCACGCGCTTCGCCTCGATTTCCTTCAGCAGCGCCAGAATGCGATCCGGCTGGCGCAGCAGCGCCTCGGTCGCCTCGCGGCGCAGGGGCGGCGTGTAGGCGCGCCACGACTTCAGCAGCAGGCCCGCGACCTCGGGGCGCGGCTGGGCCGCCAGCGCCCGCACCGCCGCCAGCCGCACTTCCTGGACGTTGTCCGCCCCGAGCAGCGCCGTCAGCGCCGGGCCGGCGACCTTCCACGGTGCGTGCGCCAGCAGGCGCACCGCGGCGACGCGGTCCTCCAGCGGCCGCGCGGGCTCCTTCGCCAGGTCCGCGGCACGGGCGAGCAGCGCCAGAGCCTTGTCGGCCGTCGGCCGACGGGTGTCGGTCAGCGTTTCCAGGAACGCGGCCAGCTGCGTGCCGCGCCGCCCCATCCCCTCCGCCAGGCCGTTCAGCCCGGCCGTCTGCCAACGGCCCCGGTCCTTGCCGGACAGGCCGGCGAGCAGGTCGAGCAGGCCGGCGACCTCGGCGCCGTCGCGCCGCGCCCCGACGACCGCGCTCAGCTCGTGCAGGAGCGCCACGCGGCCCGGCGCGGCCTTCGCGGCCAGGTCGCCCCCCGGCCCGAGCAGCTTGCCGAGCAACGCCCCGGAGCGTGTCGGCACCGAACTGGCGACGGCCAGGCGCGTCCAGCGGTCCTCGGCCCCGGCAACGGCGATGCGCGCCAGTGGCCCCAGGATGGCGTCGTCGTCCCATTCGCCCAGCGTCAGCGCCACCTGGTAGCGCAGCCGCGCGTCGGGGTCCGCCGCGAGGCCGACGACGGCCTGGCGCACGGCAGGCTCGGTGAGGCGGCGTTCGGCGAGCAGGACGGCGTGCTCGCGGACGCGCGGGTGCCGGTCGGCCAGCAGGCGCAGGACGAGCTTCGTGTCGAGCCCGTTGAGGTTCTCCAGCAGCCAGGCAGCGTGCAGCCGCGCCAGCGGCCGGTCGGACATCAGCATCAGCTTCCGCAGCGGAGCGACGGCCGCACGGTCCTGCCGTTCGAGCAGCAGCCGCTGCGCCGTGGTGCGCCACCACACCTCGTCGTGCGCCAGCAGCGCGACCAGTTCCGCGGTCGTGGCCTTACTCAAGCGCGGACGAACCGTTTTGGCCTTGTGGCCTTGCGGCACGATGCGCCAGATGCGGCCGCGGTCCTTGCCGAGCGTGAGGTCGGGGCGGTTCTTCAGCTCGGGCGGCATGAACTCGGGGTGCTCGATCACGGCGCGATACATGTCCACGACGTACAGGGCGCCGTCGGGGCCGTGCGCCAGCGACACCGGCCGGAACCAGTCGTCCGGCGTGGCCAGGAACTCGACCTTCGCCCGCGCCGGCCGCGACCGGAACGTCGCCCCGTGCGGTTGCAGGATCTCCTCGTGGACGAGGTTGCCGGTCGGCTCACAGGTGAACGCCGCCCTGCGGTACGACGCGGGCAGCAGGCCGCCGCGGTAGACCATCACGCCGCAGGCGGCGGTGAAGCGCCCGGCGTGGAGGGACGACGTCGTCCAGTTCTTGCTCAGCGGGTAGACCTTGCCGCCGGAGGACAGCGGCCCCTCGTCCAGCTCGGAGGGGTCCTCCACGACGGCCGGCGCGGCGAGGAAGGGGTTGCGGCGCAAGTAGCGATCTTCAAAGACGACATGGCGCAGGTGGTGGCGGTTGTCGCAGACGAAGCGCTGGCCCCAGTCGTCGAAGGTGTTGCCGAATTGCCCCAGGCCGGAGATCGCCTCGGCCCGGTCGCGGAAGAGGTCGAAGCGGAAATCCATGCCGCTCAGGTTGATCGCCGGCGCGCCGGCGCGGCCGGCGCGCTTCGCCTGGCCGCCGCGCAGCCCGTTGGCGACGTAGACCCAGTTATCGACGCCCAGGACAGGGTGGCTGACGCGCAGCTGCGGGTTCTTGGCGGCGAAGCCCTCATAAAGAACCTCGCGTTTGTCCGCCTTGCCGTCGCCGTCGGTGTCCTTCAGATAGACGATGTGCGGGGCAGCGGTCACCAGCACGCCGCCCTTCCAGGGCATCAGGCCGTTGGCGAACAGCAGGCCGTCGGCGAAGACGGTGCTGTGCTCGTAGAAGCCGTCGCCGTCGCGGTCTTCGAGGACGCGGATGCGGCCCTGCGGCGGCTGGCCCTTTGCCGGGCCGTTGGGGTAGTCGCGCATCTCGACGACCCAAAGGCGGCCGTCCTCGTCGAAGGCCATCGCGACGGGGCTCTCGATCAGCGGCTCGGCGGCGACCAGCTCGATGCGCAGGCCGGGATCGAGGCGGAATTGGGCCAGTGCCTGCCGCGGCGTGAGCGGGCCGCGCGGGGCGGCCGCCTTGCCCTTTTCGCCGGGAAGAGCGCCGGGCAGCACCGGCAGGGCGCACAGGGCGGCCAGGGCGAGGGCCGCGGTCAGCCTCTTTGTCGAGAGCGTCATGGGGTCTCCTGAAGCACGAGAAGTGCGGCTCGGCAGTTCCGCGCCGTGGGTCAGGATTCCAATCCTGACCCACGGCCCGAAGCGACTCATGGCTTGCCGTCGCGCTGGCACGGCAGGTCCGCGAGGCTCTCGCAGCGCGGCGGCAGCTCCGCCTCCTCCACGACCAGCACGGGGAAGCCGTCCTTGATCTTGAACTTCAGGGCGCAGCGCTCGCAGACGAGGTGGTTCTGCTCCAGGCGCAGCCGCGTCTTGCTCGGGTTCATCGGACAGCGGAGGATCTCGAGGAGTTCCGGGCTGATCATGCACAAATCTCCGCGGTGTCGCGGCCGGGGGGCGATCGCCCGGTCCGGGGTTACCTGTTCGTCAGCGCTCGGCTTCGCCACAGCAGCAGGAGGTAGAAGATTAAGTGAACCACGAACGCAATGCTGCCGAGCCAGAGGAGGAGGATGGTGATCCAGATTAGTCCCCGGGAAGGCTCCGACTCCGAGCGAATCACCACATAGCCCAGCACCCAGGCGATGAGCCGCAGTACGCCGTAACCAGCGGCGAGGAACAGAGGCACCATGCAACTGGAGGCGTGCCTTGGCCTGTTTCGCAAGTACCCCACTGCCCGCAGGTAGAGCGGGAAGAGAACGAGTTCGGCACAGAACAGCAGCTGGATGCCGACTTGCATGAACCAGGTCAGGGCGACCCCCCGGCCACCGAAGAGGCCAAACCCCTGGGAGAACAGGAAGGGCAGTTTGAAGATGACCGTCAGCAGCAAGTACACGCCCGTGACCGACACGGTCGTGATCGCCAGCGGCAGCGCCCCGCGCTGCTTCGGCCCGAGGATGCAGAAGACGTAGCCCGCCACCGCCGTCAGGGTGCCGCAGACGCCGATCACCTCCGCGATGCGCCACAGGATGGCGAAGGCGGGGGCGCCCATTCCGCCGGACGGCCGGCCGGAAAGCGCCTGGATGGTGTTGATGGTGAACAGGAGATAGCCGATCAGCTGCAGCGCGAACGCGCCGGCGATCACGCAGAAGCCGATGAACACCAGGAGCAGCCCCAGGCGGACGTGCTTCCAGGCGCCCCCGGCGGCGGGGGCGCGGACGTCCACCTCCTCCGCCTCGTAGACCTCGGCGTCCTCAGAGGCCCGGCGGCGCGGGGGCGGCGGCGGGAAGTCCGCATCGTCCTCGACCAGCTCGGCCCGCAGCGGCCCCTGGGCCGGCGGCGCGCCCGGGGCGTACTGGGCCGCGGGGGCTTTCGGCTGGGGGGCCTGCGGCAGCGGCGGCGGGGCGGCGGCGGGCGGCGGGGGCGGCGCGGGCGCCGCCGACGAGCCGACCGGGATCGTCAGCATCGTCCCGCACTTGGGGCACTTGCCGCGCTTGCCGGCCTTCTCTCCACCGACCTTCAACACCTGCTGGCAGGCGTAGCACTGGAAACTGATGGTTGCCATTCGCAGCCCGTCGCGGTTGGATACCTCGCCCCGGCCGGTGCGGCGCCCGGCTCACTCCTCTTCGTCCTCGTCCTCGTCCTCATCCTCATCCTGGGTCTTGGCCTTCGCCTTGGCCCTGGCCTTGGGTTCGGTCTCGTCCTCGTCGCCGAGTTCCTTCTCGATCATCTTTGGAACCTGCGTGCATACCAGCGCGTACCACGCCATCATGCCGGCGAAGAACCCCATGCCAAGGGCGTAGACCGCGCGAATCACCCAGAGCAGCACGTCCGACGTCCCGGTCACGCCGATCATCAGGTACGCCAGCTGGCTGAAGGCCACGCCCAGTCCCAGGGTCATCATCGAGCGCGCCCTGGGCTCGAGAACCTCGTTCCGCATCGACAGGGCGACCGCGCGCAGGAAGGTGGCCAGCAGGATCGGCTCGAGGAAGTAGGCGAGCAGGACGAACAGCGCCCCGATGAACTCGAGCATCGGCACGGACGACCACAGGACGTTCAACGGCACCGTGCGATCCAGGTTGGCGTTCGACATCGCCACCTCCGGCACCGTCACCGGGATCAGCGCGTAGTCCATCGCCCCGACCAGCGGCAGCAGCCTGAAGACGAGCGTCAGCAGTAAGTTCAACCCTCCCAGCCCCAACAGCGCCATGACCAGGCTGCGGGTGCCGAAGCGCGGCGGGACGGCGAGGCAGACGCCGTAGCCCGCCAGGAGGACCAGCCAGCCGAGGACGGCGAGGATCCCGGAGATTCGCATCATCCACAGGCCCGCGTTCACGCCCTCGTCGCCGGTCACCACGCCGACGAGGAAGCCGGCCTCGTTCAGCTCGGCCTCGTCAGGGCGGACGCCGGCGATCTTGGTATACAGCTTCGGGTCTCGCCAGCGCATGCTCACCTTGGCGTAGTCCGAGTCGGAGAACAGGCCCATCACCACCGGCACCTTGTGGAGCAGGTAGGCGCCCAGCCAGATCCACAGGCCGACGGCGATGATCCGCAGGCCGACCTGGACCTTGCGCCAGGCCTCGGGGTTGAGCAGGAAACGCGCCGTGGGGCCGCGGGCGCGCTTCAGCCCCTCGCCCTTCTTCTCGGCGGGCTTCGCCTCTTCCTCGTCGTCGCCTTTCTTCCCCTTCTTGCGGCCGGCCTTACCCTTGCCGTCGTCCTCTTCCTTCCCGCGTTTCTTCTTCTCCTCCTGGGGCTTGGGCTTGTCGAAGGCCTCCGACAGGCCGTAGGACCCGCCTTCGTCGTCGTCGTCCACGGCGGCGGCCTTGACCGGGGCCGCGGCGGCCGGCGCGGGCGCAGGCGCCTCCGGCTCGCTGGACGTGGGGATGGTCAGCTCGGCCCCACACTTGCACTTGGCCTTGCGGCCCGCTTTATCCGCTCCGATCTTCAGCACCTGCTTGCAGGCCGAACACCGGAAGGTAATCAACTCCATCACGTCACCCCGGGGGGGATGCAAAAAGTGGCGAAAATGATCCGCTCAGGGAAATCTAGCTACGCCCCCCGGCGATTGCAACCCTAGAACCCAGCGCTGCGGCTTCGTGGGGACGAGCTGCCAGCTTGTCCCGTGGAGGGACAAGCTGGCAGCTCGTCCCCACGCCCTCCGTGACGGGCCGTCAGGGCCACGCGGGAAAACCCTGGCTGGCTCGGCTTTTCCACTGGCGGCGCCGCGCCCCCGGCCGCACAATAAGGAGAACGCCCCGTTGGACCCACCGCAGGAAGGATTGCGAACATGAGACCGTCCCGCCTCGCCCTCCTCGCCGGCGCCCTCACCCTGCTCACCCTCTCGCCCGTCCAGGCCGATCCCCCCGCGAAGAAACCCGACCCTGCCAGGCGTCCGTTGTTGTGGGGCCTGGTGCCGGCGCCCACCGCCCCGGCCGCAAAGAGCCCCTTGTTCGGCTGGTTCGCCAGAGGCCCCCGGAAGCCGGCCAGGGACGCGATGCCGCTGTCCGGGCTGGCGCCGGCGAAGCTCATCCCCAACCTGTGCGCGATCAAGTACCGCATCAGCACGCCCTCCGCGGAATGCCAGGCGTTCTTCGACCAGGGCCTCGGCTACTTCTACTCCTACGTGTGGATGGAGGCGGCCCGCTCCTTCGAGACGGCCGCGCGCCACGACCCCAACTGCCCGACGGTCTGGTGGGCGCTCAGCCGTGCCCTGGAACGCTTCGGCAAGAGCAACCACAACCAGGCCCTGACGAAGGCGAAGGACCTCCTGCACCGGGCCAGCGACCGCGAGCGCCTGCTCATCACCGCCCGGCTGGAGGAGAAGCGCATGATCGCGGGGGTCGGCAACCCCGAGGCGGCGAAGAAGGCGGCCGTCAAGACCCTCGACACACTGCTGGCGCTGTACGATGACGACGAGGAGGGCTGGTACGCCCGGGCGCAGTTTGCCGGCGGTGCCGGGGGGTTCGGCGGCCAGGTGTCGGCGGTGCCCTTCTACAAGGCGCTGCTGCGGATCAACCCCCTCCACCCCGGCGCCAACCACGAACTGGTCCACTTCTACGAGACGTTCCGCCGGCCGGCGCTGGGCTGGCCGTACGCCGAGAAGTACATGGCGTCGTCGCCGGGCATCCCGCACGCCTTCCACCTGCCGGCCCATCTCGGCATGCGCATCGGCCGTTGGGCGAAGACGACCGATTGGTCGGCCCGCGCGATTGAGCTGCAGCGCGAGTACCACCGCGTCCAGGGCGTCAAACCGCAGCAGGACTCGCAGTACAGCCATCACCTCGAGACCCTGCTGCGCTCGCTCATCCACGACGGCCGATTCGAGGAGGCGCGCCAGCTCAAGAAGGATTGCCAGGCGGAGAAGATGGGGCAGAACAAGCTGCTCATGTTCCAGCTGCACCTCGGTGAGCGCGACTGGGACGCGGCCCTCGCCGTGGCGAACGACTTCCGCAAGCGCGACCGGGTGACGGCGAGCTACCTCAGCGCTCTCGTTCATCTGAAGAACGGCAACACGGAGCGGGCCGCCGCGGAGGTCGAGGTGCTGCGGCACGCCTACCAGACCCGCCGGCAGGACCGTACCCTGGAAGTCCGCCTGTGGGAGACGCAGGGCCTGCTCATGTGCCGGCAAGGGTCGGCGGAGGGGGGCGTCAAGTTGCTCGCCAAGGCGGTGGAGCGGACCAAGAACGATTACAACCACCACGCCTGGGGCGGCGGCGCCTACTACATGGAGGCGTGGGGCGTCGGAGCGCTGTGGGGCGGCCGACTGGACGTGGCGGAGGAGGCGTTCCTGGAGGCGTTGGCGCACGACGCCGGTTGCGCCCGGGCCGCCCTGGGCCTGCAGGTGCTGTGCGAGCGCCTGGGCCGGACCGAGGAGTCGGCCGACTACGCCCGCCTGGCGCAGCGCTGCTGGCGGCGGGCGTCGCCGAGCCACCTGCAGGCGGAACTGGCGGCCCTGCGCGGCCAGGAGTTCATCACCACCACGCGGGGCACGTCCCCTGGTGGCACCAACGACTGAGAGAGGAGAGCGCGATGTACCCCAAGAGCGGTCTGTCGTGTATCGTCTTGTTGACGCTGCTCCTGGCCGGCCTGCCGGCGCAGACGCCGTTGCGCTCGGGGGTGCGGCCGGGGCTGCGGCCGGGACCGTACGCGGCACTGGTCTGCGTCGGGCCGCAGCGCGGGCAGTCGCACTGCTTCATCTGCGAGACGGAGGACCGGCCGGCGGTGATCGTCTTCGCCCGCACCCTGAGCGAGCCGCTGGGCAAACTCGTCCACCGCATCGACCGGGCACTGCCCGAGCACAAGGCGGTGGATTTGCGCGCGTGGGTGACGGTCCTGGGCGAGGACCAGGTGGCCCTCGACCCGAAGGTCGTGAAGTGGGCGAAGGAGCACGCGGTCAGCAACGTGGCGGTGGGGGTCTTCGAGGACGTGACCGGGCCGCCGAGCTACCGGCTGGCGCGCGACGCGGACGTGACCGTGATGCTGTCGGTGCGGCAGAAGGTGATCGCCAACTTCGCGTTCCGGGCCGGCGAGCTGAACGACGCCCGCGCCGACGAGGTGATGAAGGCCCTGCCGCGGATCATCGGCAAGAAGTGACCTCCCGTTTAGCTCCCGTTTAGCCGCGCGCGGTGAGCCAGATCCCACTGCGCGGGGGCCCCGCGCAGCGGATCTGGCTCACCCGCTCGCCCCCCGCGCAGCGGGATCTGGCTCACCGCGCGCGGCTAAACGAAGACTTCACGGCGCGGCGAACAGGCCCGGGTCGAGCTTCTGTCCCGGCAGGACCTCGCTCATGTTCCCTTCCACATAGAGCTTGTCGTCGCGCTTGAGCACCAGCCGCATCGGCTCCTTGGCGCCGTCCACGTCCTTGTAGTTCTCGTACAGATACTCCTGGGTCACCTCCTTGCCGCTGTCGTCCTTGATGCGCATGTCCATCTTCAGCAGCATGTGGCTGCTGTTGTCGAAGTAGAGGCGGACGTCGCGCTTGCCGTCGCGGCTGACGCGCACGCCGGTCACGGCGTGGTCGCCGACCTTGAAATCGCCCAGCAGCACCAGCTTGAACGCCCTGTCCTTCAGCGGCAACAGCGTCGCCACCCAGCTGCCGTACTGCTGCGCCTTCTCCTCGGCGAGCGTGTCCTTGCTCATCGCGGCGGCCTTGTCGTCGTTGAGCTTCTGCCAGCCCTTGTTGCCGTTGAGCACCTTTACCATCTTGAACGTCTGGCCCATCGACTTTAGCTCGACGCTGAAGCGCATCCGGTTGGCGCCGTCGAAGACCCACTCCGCGGTGAACGGCAGACCCTGGTCGCCGATGCCGTAGAACTTGCCGGTGCCCTTCATCGTGACCGTCTGGAACTTCGCCAGCTTGTCGGCGCCGCCGTGGGCCTTGATCGCCTTTTCGACCAGCCCGCGCAGCGCCGCCTCGTCGCCCGACCAGAGCGGGCCGACCGAACCGAGGAGCAGTCCTGCCACGCACGCCGCACACCAGATCATCCTGCGCATGGGTACCTCCCGGGTGAACGATTAGGAGAGAGAATCCTTCAGGGAACGGCGTTGTTATAGGGGGCGGCACGAAAAAAAGCCCACGGGTCGCGACCCGTGGGCTTTCCGGCTCCGCGCCGGCTCCGTCGCGCGGAAGGCTCAGTTCCCTTGCGGCCGCGAGGCGCCGGGCACTCCCTTGATCTGCTCCTGGACCTGGTTGGCCTGTTCTTGCCGGGTCAGCTCGTGGCGCAGGAGGATATTCGGCCGGGCCTGGGCGCGGAGGGTGGCGAACACCTTGGGGATTTCCTGCGACAGCTTGACTTCGTACACCGCCCGGTGCAGGGCGGCGCGTTCATCGTTGAACTTGACGACCGTGTTGGCTGGGATCCGCTGCACCATCTTCAAGATGATCCAGGTCTTGTCCTGCAGCTCCAGCAGAGAGGTGACGTCCCCCGGGTTGTGGAGGGCGAACGCCGCTTTCTCCACCGTATCGTCGCCGAAGTGTTTGTGGATGGCCGGGACCTTCCCCCCCTGGGACGCGAGCTGCGGAATGAATTGCTTCTTCGCTTCCACATCAAAGTCCTGATCGCTCTTGCTCACCTTGGTCCAGAGGGCGGTGCGCTGGTCCCCGGGCATCTCCTTGGGCATGACGATCATCCGGCACTCGACCTTGTCGCCGTACTGGGCCTCGAACGCCTCCTGAAGGTCCTGCTCCGTGACGACCACCTTGTCCTTGCAGAACTTCATCAGGGCCAGCTTGGGCCGGATCACGTCCTCTTTCCACTCGTAAAGGGTCTTGTGGTAGCGCTTGAGGATATTGTTCACGAAGTCGTTCCGGGTGATCATCGGGCCGAAGCTCTTGAGGTCGTCGTTGATCTGCTTCTCCACCTCCTCGTCGGTGACGGTGATCCGCGCCGCCTGGCAAGCGTACTCGATGATGCGGCGGTTGACGAGGAACTCGACGCGCTCGGCGCCGAAGCGGGCGATGAGGTACTCGCCGAGGTCTTCGCGCGTGATCGGGATGGTGCCGTGGATGAACGCGACCACGCGGCGCGCGTAGTCCGAGTTGGTCACGGGCGCCAGGGCGGGCAGCGGCTCGCCGGCGGCCCGGCCGGGCCCCTGCGCGGTGGCGCTGCTCAGGGCGCCGTGCCGCCCCCAGCAGAACGCCAGGGCCGCCACCCCGGCCACGACGCCCGCCATGAGCATCCTTTGCCAGACCCATTTACTGGGCCGCATCTTGCTATAGAGTGCCTTCATCCGTTCGCCTCCTCCAGGTCCCGGAGCGATGTCTCGTACTCCCAGGACCGGAGGATATACCGCGGAGTCGGGGAGGGATCAAGGCGACAAGCCGGCGGGGGCCTTTCGGCGGGCCGCCGCCCCAACCCCGCCTTGTCGCACGCCGGCGGATCTGGTAAAAACGGCCGCCCCTTCGCGACGCACCGAGGATCCCACGGAACGCACGGAATAGTGAGTGGCATGAAAAACTTCTTGCGCGCCCTGCGCTGTGCCTGGCCCTACCGCGTCCGCCTCGGCGTCTCGGTCTTCTGCGCCTTCATGGCCGCCATCTTCTGGGGCCTCAACTTCACCGCCATCTACCCGGTCCTGAAGATCATCGGCTCGGACATGAGCCTGCAGCAGTGGGTCGAGAGCGAGATCAAGCGCACCCAGAAGGAGCTTGAGCCCCTGCAGATCAAGGTGGACGACAAGAGCCGCCAGACTACCGAGTGGGAGAAGCGGCCCCCGTCCAAGATGCGCGACGACTTCGTCCGCCGGCTGACCGGCGACGTCGCGTCGCTGCGCAGCAAACAGGAGGCGTACGAGCACGACCTGTGGCGCTACCGCTTCATCAAGCGCTACATCGACATGATCTTCCCCGACGACTGCTTCCAGACCCTGGCCGTGGTGATCGGCCTGGTGGTGCTGGCGGTGGCGCTCAAGGGGTTCTTCGAGTTCTTCCAGGAGACCCTGGTCGGCAGCGTCGTCAACAAGTCGCTGTACGATCTGCGCAACCGCTTCTACCGCCGGGCGCTGCACCTCGACGTGCAGAGCTTCAGCGGCGAGGGCACGCACGAGCTCATGTCGCGGCTGACGAACGACATGGAACTGCTCGGCAGCGGCCTGAAAGTGCTGTTCGGCAAGGTCGTCGCCGAGCCGCTGCGCGCCCTGGCCTGCGTCGTCATCGCCTGCTGGATCAGCTGGCAGCTCACGCTGATGTTCCTGGTGCTGGTGCCGCTCGCCCTGTGCATCCTCACCAAGGTCGGGCGGCTGATGAAACGGGCCACGCGCCGTTGCCTGGAGCGGATGTCGAACATCTACAAGCACCTGCAGGAGACGTTTAGCGGCGTCAAGGTGGTCAAGGCGTTCACGCGCGAGCCGTACGAGCGCCACCGCTTCGCGATGGCGACGCGCGACTACTACCACAAGTCGATGTGGCTGGTGAAGCTCGACGCCATGTCCGGCCCGATCATCGAGCTGCTCGGCGTGGCCACGATCGCGCTGGCCCTGCTCGCCGGCGCCTACCTGGTGCTCGGCAAGCACACGACGCTGTTCGGCATCCGCATGACCGAGCACCCGCTGGAGGCCGAGTCGCTGCTGCAGCTGTACGCGCTGCTCGCCGCCATCGCCGACCCGGTCCGCAAGCTGTCGAGTGTCTACACGAAGATCCAGTCGGGCGCCGCGGGCAGCGACCGCATCTTCTGCTACATTGACCGTAAACCCCTGATCCAGACGAACGGCGGCGGCGTGCGCCTGGGCCGGCACCACGTCGGCATCGAGTTCCGCGACGTCTGCTTCTCCTACGAGCCGAGCTACTCCATCCTGACCGGCATCAACCTGCGCATCCGCCACGGCGAGACGATCGCCCTGGTCGGCAAGAACGGCTCGGGCAAGACGACACTGGTCAGCCTGCTGCCGCGCTTCTACGACCCCGACCACGGCTCGATCCTGATCGACGGCATCGACATTCGCAGCGCGCACCTGCGCACCCTGCGGCGCCAGGTCGGCATCGTGACGCAGGATGCCGTCATGTTCGACGACACGATCCACCACAACATCGCCTACGGACGCCGCCGGGCGACGCGCGAGGAGGTCGAGGCGGTGGCGCGCCTGGCCGGCGCCCATGACTTCATCGTCCGGCTGCTCCCCAACGGGTACGACACGCGCGTGGGCGAGGTCGGGGGGAAGCTCTCGGGCGGCCAGAAGCAGAAGCTGGCCCTCGCCCGGGCGCTGCTGCTCAACCCGAGCATCCTCGTCCTCGACGAGTTCACGTCGAATTACGACAGCGAGAGCGAGGTGGAGGTCCACAACACGCTGCGCGAGTTCACGCGCGGTCGGACGGTGTTCGTGATCGCGCACCGTCTCAACACCCTGGAGATCTCCGACCGCATCGTCGTCCTGGACGGGGGGCGCATCGCCGCCGTCGGGACGCACGCCGAGCTGATGAAGACCTGCCCGCTGTACCTGCGCCTGTACGAGGCGCAGTTCCAGCGACTGGTGGCCTGACCTCGCCCGCAGAGGGCGCCTGCCTTGCCAGAACCATCGATTTCCCCGGCCCATACAAGCCCGAAGCGCGAGCGAGGGATGTCCCTCGCTGGCGCGTCGGGCTTGTGTCCCGGGCACCGCCCAGCAGACAAGCCCGACGCGCCAGCGAGGGGATGCCTCGCTTGCGCGTCGGGCTTGTGTCCCGGGCACCACCCAGCAGACAAGCCCGACGCGCCAGCGAGGGGATGCCTCGCGGGCGCGTCGGGCTTGTGTCCCGGGCACCGCCCAGCAGAC
>JBBRPS010000213.1:0-13310 GCA_038227745.1 Gemmatales bacterium
AGGTCGTCCGCGCTCCGGAGTACGTGAGCAGGTGATAGTTCGAGTCCAGCGTCGCTTCGCCGACGCCGGCGAGCCAATCATGCGAGATCTCTGCTTTGCCGCCCGGCAGCCGTCGCACGACGCCGTGGTGTAGCGGAAAGCGGTCAAACTCGCGATCGATGTAAAATTGCCGAAAGCCCGCGGTGTCGGCGGCGGTGGACCCCGACGCCGCCAGGCGCCGGAGCGCGGCGGCGAAGTAGATCTCATAGAGACTGTACATCTGCGGGAGATGCGCCATCGCGGTCGCGCCGCCGGTGCCGAACGCCCATCGGACGCCGCCCGTGCCGTCTCGCTTGGTCATGATCACCGAATCGCGCGTCACATCCGCGATGACGGTCCGCTTACGTTGCTTCTCCGGCTCACTCGGCGTGACGATGTCCATGATGCGCGTGTTGATCTCGGACGCATCGGTCTCCAACTTCAGCCGCTTGTTCGGGTGCAACGGCGTCAGGTCGTCGAAGACGACCTTCTGCGTCAGCATGTCGGGGTCGTTGTAGTTGATCGCCTCGACGCGCAGCAGCGCGAAGTAGCGCTCGTTCTCCTTGGGTGGGCGGATCTGGCCGGCGACGACCGAACCGGTCCGCAGGCCGAAGCGGCGGATCTGGCTGGGCGAGATGTAGATGTCGTCGGGGCAGGGCAGGTAGTTGTAGTCGGGGGAGCGCAGGAAGCCGAAGCCGTCGGGAAGGACTTCCAGCGTGCCCTCGCCGAACATCAGGCCGTTCTGCTTGACCCGTTCCTTGAGGATCTTGAAGATCAGGTCTTGCTTTTTCAGGCCGGTGTACTCGGTCAGGTCCTCGTCCTTGGCGGTGCGCAGCAGCTGCGGCATGGTCATCTGCTGCAGCTCGGTGATGTGGGTGCTGCCGCGCTTGATCTCCTCGTAGCGGCTATTGGTCTCCGCGTCGAAGCCGACGAACTCGTCGTCGCCGCCCCGGGACTCAGGGTTGGCCGCGGCCGGCTCGCCCGCGGCCGGCTCGCCCGGCTCCCGGTCGGGGAGATCGTCCTCAAGGTTCTCGGGGGGCAGGTCGGACTTGGGCCGAGGGCGGGTCCGGGTGGGGTTGGCTTCGCGGCGGCCTCTCGCTTCTGGCATGGTAAGGTACTCCTTCGTGTTGCTGGCACGGATCGGTTCCAGAAGGCAGTAGGCAGAAGCAGTAGGCAGTGAGCATCTCCGCTCTTCGCTGCCTGCTACCTGCTGCCTTCTGCCTACTGGTCTGCCGGCGGAAACAGGGACATGTCTCCGGAAGAGTGTTCCGCGCGGCGGGCGCCAGCGGCAGGCGGTTAAGAGAGAAACGGGTCTCCCGAATCAGGGGTTAAAGGGCCAGGAAAAAGGTTGCAGGTCCTCGGAAGGGGGCCGTCGGGCGGGGCTACGCGCTCCACTGCCGCAGCAGTTCGTCCACCCGGGGGGCCATCTCCTCGGCGGGGCCGGAGTTATCGACAACGTCGTCGGCCCGGGTCACCTTGTCGGTCAGGGACATCTGCGAGTTCGCACGGGCTTCTACCTCCTTTGCCGTCCAGCCCCGCTGCTCCGCCACGCGGCGGTGACGGACCGCGCGGGGGGCATGGACATAGACGACGCGGTCACAGCATCTATTCCAGCCGGCCTCCAGCAGTACGGCCGCGTCCACCACAATCAGGCGGACGGCCGGGTCCTGCCGGGCCAGGACGATCTCCTCGGCCAGGCGGCGCTCGATCCACGGGAACGTCAGGGCCTCCAGCGCCCGCAACTCCGCCGGGTCGGCGAAGACGATGCGGGCCAGGCGTCGGCGGTCCACCTCGCCCGCGGCGTCGAACACGTCGCGGCCCCAGCGGGCGGCGATCTGTTCCTTGACGGCGGGCTGTCGCAGGGCCTCGTGGCCGAGTTGGTCGCCGACGATCACGCGGGCGCCGTGGCGAGCGAACTCGGCGGCCACGCGGCTCTTGCCACTGCCGATGCCGCCGATCAGGCCGACGACAGGCTTCCGCCCCGGCAATTCAGGATCGATCAATCTCGGCGTCCTCGTTCCAGGCCTTCACGAGGTGCGTGTTCCACTTCCGTGCCTTCCTCGTCCTCGAAGAACGCCCCCACCCTCTCGCCCTGTAACGTTCGCGCGAGCACCTCGTGCTCCTCGAAAAATTCCTTGAGCACTGTCGCCAGGTAAAGCATGTCGAGATCCGTTTGCGGCGCCGCGGTCTTTTGCAAGTTGGTCTTGATCACTAGCCGGACGAGGGCCATGTTCACCAGGTTCCGCGTCACCGAATCTTCGATACTCCTCATGAAGGCGAAGGCTTCCTCCCAGCGTATCAGGTGTCCGTGTTCGCTCATCGGTTCCTCGCGATCAGTCCAGTCGTCGGAGGGCGCCATAGTCCGGGAATACGCCACCCAGGGTCAGCTTGATCTCTTTGTTGGCGGTGCCTCGATAGAGTCCCCCCGTCGGGGGCGACGACCAAGCCCTCTCCTTGCCGCCCAAAGAAAATTTCGGAGCCGTCTGCCCCACTGCCACGGAACGCGTGCCAGACCCCTCCGGAGTTGCGCTCGATTTGACCGGCAAAGGCCTCGAAAGCATCGGCTCGCTCTTTCATGTCTCGGGGCAGTGCCTTCAGGTATCCGATGGCCTCACGGAGCATCTCGTCAACGTCAGCGGGGGTCAGCTGCGGAATCGGAGGATTGCCCATGACGCTCCCTCGCTGGGCCACTCTTGAGCCGCGCCCCAGGATGCGGGGGCGTCACGGCCTCAGCTCTTGAACCTCTAACCAGTTCGGCCCCGCGGCGAGATCGACCTTCAAGGGAACCTGCAACCGCGATGCCATCGCCCCGCTCATCTCGCTCGAGATCATCGCCGCCACGTCCTGCAACTCCTCCGGCGGCGCCTCGAACACCAGCTCATCATGAATCTGCAGCAGCATCCGCGTCCGGCGTTTCTCGGCCTTGAGGCGGCGGTAGACGTTGAGCATCGCCACCTTGATGAGGTCGGCCGCCGACCCCTGGATCTCCATGTTGATCGCCTCACGCTCCGGCTGATTCCGCTGCAGGTACGTCGAATCCGGCCGGATGCCCTTGGCGTCGAATATCCGCCGCCGCCCCAGGATCGTACTCACGTAACCCTGTGCGCGGCATTTCTTCAGCAGTTCGTCCTGGTAGGCCAGCACCGCGGGGTAGCGGGCGAAGTAGGCGTCGATGAAGCGGGCCGCCTCCTCCTTGGGGATCTCCAGTCGCCGCGCCAGACCGAACGGGCTGATTCCGTAGATCACGCCGAAGTTCACCGTCTTGGCCACGCGCCGCATCGCCGAGGTCACGTCCTTCTCGGCGACGCTGTAGATTTCCGCCGCCACGCGGCTGTGGATGTCGCGGTCCTCGGCGAACGCGCGCCGCAGGCCCTCGTCGCCGCAGAAGTGCGCCAGCAGCCGCAGCTCGATCTGCGAGTAGTCGGCCGCCAGCAGCACCCAGCCCTGCTCCGGCAGGAACGCCTGACGGATTTGTCCCCCTTGCTCGGTCCGGATCGGGATGTTTTGTAAGTTCGGCTCCGAGGAGCTGAGCCTCCCCGTCGCCGCCACGGCCTGGTTGAACGAGCAGTGGATGCGCCCCGTCTTCGGGCTGACCAGGTCGGGCAGGGCCTCGACGTAGGTGCCCTTGAGTTTGGTGATCTTGCGGTGCTCCAGCAGCAGCCGCGGCAGGGTGTGCTTCTCGGCCAGGTCCTCCAGCGTCTCTTGGTCGGTGCTCGGGTCGCCCTTGATGCCCGTGCGCCGCTTCACCGGCAGCTTCAGCTCGTTGAACAGGACGGTGCGAAGCTGCTTCAGCGACGCGATATTGAACTCGTGGCCGGCCTGTTTGTAGATCTCCTTCTCCAACTCCGCCATCTGGGCGTTCATCTGCTCGCCGAGGCGCTGCAGCAGCGGCACGTCGAGGCGGATGCCGTTCGACTCCAGCTCGGCCAGCACCTCGATCAGGGGGATTTCCAGGTCGTCGTAAAGGCCCTTTAGCCCATTCTCGACGAGCAGCGGTTCGAGGTAGTCGCACAGGCGCAGGGCGACGTCGGCGTCCTCGCCGGAATACTCCGCGACGCGCGCGGTCGGCACCTGGTCCATCCGCTTCTGGTTCTTGCCCCTCTTGCCGATCAAGTCCGTGATGGGGATGACCTGGTGGTGGAGGTAGTCGCGAGCAAGGACTTCCATGTTATGGTTGCGCTCGCCCGCGTGCAAGAGGTAATCGGCGAGCATGGGGTCGCCGATCACGCCGCCCAGCGCGACGCCCTGCTCGCGCAGCACCATGCGGTCGTACTTGATGTTCTGGTTGACCTTGGCCGGCGCCGCCGCTTCCAGGATCGGCTTGAGGGCCTGCAGCGTCCTGTCGGGATCGAGCCGGGCGTCCTCCTCCGGCCCGCGCACGGCGAGGTAATACGCCTCGCCCTCCTTCCAGCAGACCGCGTAGCCGACCACCTCGGCCAGGCGCGGGTCGAGGTCGGTCGTTTCGAGGTCAATCGCGATCCGCTTCTGCTTGTTCAACTCCGCGAGGAAGTCGGCGAACTTCTCCGGCGTATCGATCAGCTTGTACTCGGCCTGCCATTTCGCCGCGGGGGCGGCGGCCGGAGGCGGGATTTGAGGGCCGGCGGCGCCGTTCGTCGCCGGTTCGGCGTGCCCGCCCTCGGCGGCTTCCGCGGCGAAGAGGTCGCCCTGTTCGGCCCTCGATGCGCGCGCACCCTTCTTCGCCGCTCGCCCCTCGACCTTTGTCGTCAGGCTCGCGCGGACCTGATCGGCAAAGCGGTGGAAGCCCCACTCACGGAACAGCGTCAGCAGCCGCGGCGCGTCCCAGTCGCGCAGCTTCCACGCCTCCCAGTCGAGCTTCAGGGGCACATGGGTGTCGAGGCGGACCAGCTTGAGGTTGCGGACGAGGAGGTCGCCCGCGCCGCGCAGGTTTTCCTTGCGCTTGGCGCCGGAGACCTTGTCCACGTTCGCCAGCAGCGTTTCGAGGTCGTGGTACTCCTGCAACAACTTGGCGGCGGTCTTGGCGCCGATGCCGTCCACGCCGCGGACGTTGTCCACCGAGTCGCCGACCAGCGCCTGGAAATCCACCACCTGCTCCGGCGTCACGCCCCAGTCGGCGAACAGCGCCTGCCGGTCGAAGACGCGCTGCTTGCGCAGGTCGTAGATGTTGACGCGGTCGCCGAGGAGCTGGCGGCAGTCCTTGTCGCTGCTACAGATGTAGGCGTCGAGGCCCTTCGCCGCCGCGGCGGCCGCGACCGTGGCGATGACATCGTCGGCCTCGTAGCCCGTCACGCCGAGGACCGGCACGCGCATCGCCTCGAGCATTTGCACGATCAGTGGGATCTGCAACTGCAGGTCGTCGGGCATCGCCGAGCGGCCGGCCTTGTACTCCGGGTAGATCTCGTCGCGGAAGGTCGGGCCGGCGACATCGAAGGCGGCGAGGAGGTAGTCGGGCCGTTTCTCGGCGCGCAGAAACAGCATGTCGCGAGTGAAGCCGTACAGCGCGTTGGTCGGCAGGCCGGCCGGGCTGCTCATCCCGGGGATGGCGTGGAATACCTGAAAGATCAGCGCGTGAGCGTCGATCACATACAGGCTCGGGTTGGTGTTGCCTGACGCCATGGACGGTACGGGTTCGAGGTCACGGAGGGCCAACGGGACGGACGTCTGCCTCGGAGGATGGGGCCGGGAACGGTCGGCACACAACGAGAGTCCGAGCCTCCCAGGGGGGGCGGTTGTCGCGAACGGCGCGCCGCAGCAATGCCGGTGCGGAAGCGGCGCAATCCTGTAGATGTCGCGAGGTGGGGCGACTGGTTACCGGAAGGTTTTCGACGCGCTGTCGTCAAAGAATCGTGGCGCGAGCAAGGGTTATCCCGTCAGGTCTTTCCGGTTGGAGTACGTGTTATCGACACCAGCCCGCGAGCAAGCCGCCAGGATGTGATCGCAAGCAGTTGGGAGGCATTTGTTACGTCTTTAATATTCTAGGCTGTCGGTTCACCCTGTCAAGACCTTTTAGGCGAGCGGCAGGTGCTTGCTGGTTTCCCCCCTCGCCCCTGTACGCGGGGGCGAGGGGGTCCGTAGGAGGGGGCTCCGTCCCCCGACGGCAGCTCGCCGGACGGAGCCGGCTCCTACGAACCACCCCGTAGGAGGGGGCTCCGTCCCCCGACGGCAGCTCGCCGGACGGAGCCGGCTCCTACGAACCACCCCGTAGGGGGGGCTCCGTCCCCCGACGGCAGCTCGCCGGACGGAGCCGGCTCCTACGAACCACCCCGTAGGAGGGGGCTCCGTCCCCCGACCGTGGCTTTCCTGAGGACCGTCCCGCCTGGACAATTGGTATAGTCACCGGCACACGACAAAGGGATAGTGAAGGTTGAGCTGCGGGCCTCGGGGCCGCGCCGCCCGCCTGTTCGGAACGTCAACGACCCGGGAGGACCATGCCCGCCGCCGTCCATGTCGTTTGTGGCCCCGCCGCCTCCGGCAAGACACAGCGCTTGCTGGAACGCTACCGCTGCACGGCTCGGGCGGGGCTGGGCGCGGCGCTCTGGCTCGCCCCGACGCGCCGCAGCCTCGAAGGCGTCCGCCGGCGCCTCCTCGATGGCGGCGGTTGTCTTGCCCCGAACCTGTTCACGTTCCAGGACTTCGCCGAGGAACTCATCCGCTGCAACGACCCGTTGGCGCGGCCGCTGTCGCAGCTGCAGCGCCGCCTCCTCGCCGACGACGTGGTGGCGGACCTGCACGCGGAGGGGAAGCTGCCCCACTTCCGCGGCGTCGTGGACACGCGCGGCTTCGGCGGCGCGGTGTTCGCCCAGTTCGCGGAGCTGAAGCAGAACGAGATCTGGGCCGAGCACCTCGCCGAGGCCGTCGCCCGCCGCGACGCCAGTCAGAACGATCAGGCCGGCAATGGCAAGGGCCGCCAGTGCGTCCTCCTCTACGGCGCCTACCAGCGGCGGCTGGTCCGCCACCGACTCTACGACCTCGAAGGCCGCTTCTGGTACGCGCGCGACTTGCTCGGGCAGAGCGTGCGCCGCCCGTTCGATGGCGTTCGCGCCCTCTTCGTGGATGGCTTCACCGACTTCACGCGCACCCAGCACGAAATCCTGCAGGCCCTCGCCGGCTGGGTCGAAGAGTTATGGCTCACGCTGCCCGACGAGGCCGACACGGAAAGGGCCGAGGTGTTCACGCGGCCCCGCGCCACCCTCGCCCGCCTGCAACCGCTGCAGCCCGCGGTCGAAACCCTCGCCCCGGTGCCGGACGAACCGCCCGCGCGGACAAACGGGCAGGCGAAGAAGACCGCCTCCGCGCCTCCCCGACCCCCCGCGGGCCTGGCCCACCTCGAAAGAGAACTTTTCCGCCCGCTGAAGACGGTCCGACGAGCCGCCGACGCCGACGGTATCCTGTGTATCGAGGCGCCCGGGTTGGTCGGCGAGGTGCGCATGGTGGCGCGGCAGGTCAAGCTGCTGCTGCGGCAAGGTGTGCGCCCCGACGACGTGCTCGTCACCGTGCGCGACGTGCTGCCGTACGCCGACCTGGTGCGCGAAATCTTCCGCGACTACGACATCCCGCTCGACGTCGAGGGCACTGAGCCGCTGCTGCGCAACCCCGCGGTCGCCGTGCTGCTGCGGGCACTGCGCCTGCCGGACGAGAACTGGCGGTTCGCGGCGGTGACGGCATTGCTGCGGAGCGGCTACTTCCGCCCCGACTGGCCGACGACGCGCGACTGCCCCGAGATCGCTCAGCACGGCGAGACGCTACTGCGCCTGCTCGGCGAGCCGCGCGGCCGCGACGTCTACGTGCAGGCCGTCGAGCGCTGGGCCAAGAGCGTGCCGCCGGCCCTCGAGGACGAGCAGGCCGAGGTCTCGCGACACCAGCGCATCCACGAGCTGGCGAAGCGCTGCCGCGACTTCCTGCGGCAGTTCTTTCACACCTGGGACGCCGCCCCGGCCCACGCCGACTTCGCGGGGCACGTCGCCTGGCTGCGGCGCCTCGCCGACGAGATCGGCGTGAGTCGAGCCGCGGCCGACGCGCCGCAGGACGCCGCGGCGCTGGCGCGACTGTGGGACGAATTGGAGCAGTGGGAGCATCTGGAGCGGCGGCTGCACGGCGGCGCCCGTGCCCTCGACCGCGCCCACTTTCACCGCACCCTGTCCGCCCTGGTCGCCGAGGCCGGCGTGGCGCGCACGCCGCGCGGCCCCGATCGGGTGCGTCTGCTGTCGGCGCCGCTGGCGCGCGACCTGGCCGCGGATTACGTCTTCGTCATGGGCCTGGGCGAGCGCAGCTTCCCACGGTTGGCCGCGCCGGAGACGCTGTTCGACGAGCCGGAGCGGCAGTGGTTCCGCGAGGCTGGCCTGCCGTTCCCGTCGCTCGCCGACCTGATGCCCGACGAGATGCTGCTGTTCTACCAGGTCGTGACGCGGGCGCGGCGACGCCTGATCCTCAGCTACCCTGCCGTCGATGACAGGGGGCAGGCGCTCTTGCCGAGTTCCTTCCTGGCGCGCCTGCGCGACTGCTTCGCGCCCGGCGCCATCCCCGTCGAGAGACGGCGCATGCTGATCGAGGGCTACGACCGTGACACCCCCCTGTCACCGGCGGAGCGGCGCGTACAGGCCGCGCTGACGATTTCGCAAGCCCACGGGTCGCGCCCCGTGGGGCTTGGGCCGGACCTGTCCGCCAACCTCGCCGACGCCGCCGAGCTGGCCCGCCAGCGCTTCTTCGCCGGCGAGCACGGCCCCTACGACGGCCTGCTGCGCGACCCCGCCGTCGTCGCCGAGATCTGCAAGGCGTTCGGCCCCGAGCGCATCCTCAGCCCGACGGCGCTGGAGAACTACATCGCCTGCCCATTCAAGTTCTTCCTCAACAACGTCCTGCGCCTCGAGGTGCTGGAGGAGCCGAGCGAGGAGATCGAAAGTACCGACCGCGGCCTGGCGTTCCACAGGGCGCTGTCGCGGCTGCACACCCACCTCCGCAGTACCGGCGTCCACGAGCCGCACGACGTCGTCGAGGGACTGCTGCACGCCCGTCTGGAGGAGGCGGTCGAGGAGTGCGCCGACCGCGCCAGCGCCGCCGCCGAGGTGCTGTGGCGCCTGGAGGGCAAGCGGCTGCAGCGCCTGGGCCGGCACTACCGCACGCACTGGCAGAAGTTCGTCGAGCCGTGGCTGCCGCGCGGCGTCCGGCCGCGCCCCGAGTATTTCGAGGTCGGGTTCGGCCTGCCCGACGGCGACGGCAAGGCCAACCCACCGCTCGTCATCGCCGGCGCCGATCTGGAGGTACGCATCAGCGGCCGCATCGACCGCGTGGACGTGGCCGAGCTGCCCGACGGCAGCCTCGGCTTCTGGATCATCGACTACAAGACCGGCCGCTCCGCGCACTACACCGGCGGCGACCTGAAGGCGTTCCGGCGCCTGCAGCTCACCCTGTACGCCCTCGCCGTGCAAGAGGTCCTCTTGCGGGACAAACAGGCGCGGCCGCTGGGCCTGGCGTACTGGCTGGTGGCCGACACCGGCCCGAAGGTCGCGCTGCCGGCACACCCGAAGAGGGCGGTGGCGTGGCTGGACGAGACGGAGGCGTGGCGTAAGGTGCGCGAGGCGCTGCAGGGCCTGGTGGTGACGCTGGTGAGCAAGATCCGCGGCGGCGAGTTCCCGCTCAAACCGCTCGACGAGCACTGCACGCAGACGTGCGACTTCGTGCAGGTGTGCCGGATCAGCGGGTCGCGCGCGGTCGTGGAGAAGAAGGCATGGCAACTGTCGCTGCCGGTGATCGCCTGACGGAGCAGCAGCGCGACGCCGTCTTTCGCCGCCACACCTCGATCGTCCTCTCGTCCGGGGCCGGCTGTGGCAAGACGCACGTGCTCACGCGCCGTTACCTCTCCCATCTGGAGGAGGATGGCGCCGAGGTCAGCCAGGTCGTCGCCATCACGTTCACCGACCGCGCCGCCCGCCAGATGCGCGACCGCATCCGCAAGGCCGTCCTCGCCCACCTGGAGCGGGCCACGGCCGACGCCGACGTGGCGCGCTGGGAGGTGCATCTGCGCGGCCTGGAGACGGCGCAGATCAGCACGATCCACGCCTTCTGCGGCAACCTGCTGCGCCAGCACGCCGTCGAGGCCGGCCTCGACCCGCACTTCGACATCCTGCAGGACTACCTTGCCGTCAACCTGCAGCGCGAGGCGCTGACCGACTGCCTCCAGGGCCTGCTGACCGCCGACAGCCAGGCCGGCAAGGACCTGCGCGAGCTGATCCTTCTCTACGGCTGGAAGCCGGCCGTCGAGGTCGTGCAGCGCCTCCTGTCCGAGGAGGACGTCCCGCACCGCGAGCACTGGCTCAGCCAGTCCGCCGCGGAGATCGCCGCCGCCTGGCGCGCCGGCGCCCGCGAGGAACTGTTGCCGCGCTACGTCGCCTACCTGACGGCCGCCGCGCCGAAGGTCGCCCGCTGCCTGTGGCTGCTGCGCACGACGCCCTGCCACGGGCCGAAGATGGCCGCCAACGTCGCGCGCCTGCTGCACGAGACGCCGGGCCTGGCCGCGGCGCCCGACCTGGCCGCCGCCGTGGCGGAGCTCAAGGAGGCCGCCAAGGTCGGGCCGGAGCGGGCCAAGGCGTGGCCGTCGGAGGAGGTGTACGAGGCGGTCAAGGGCGCGCTCGAGGACTACCGCGACGCCCTGCCGAAGCGCCTGGCGCTGTTCCTCGCCGAGCCGGAAGGTCTGGAGGCCGCGGCGGAGACCGGGCAGCGTTTCCTGCGTGTGGCCGGCGAGGCGGTGCGCGCCTACCGCCAGCGCAAGCGCCGCAGCGGCGTCGTTGATTTCCAGGACCTGCTCATCCGCACCCGCGACCTGCTGCGCGACCATCCCAACGTCCGCGAGCGCCTGCAGCGCCGCATCCGCTTCCTGCTCATTGACGAGTTACAGGACACCGATCCGGTGCAGATGGAGTTGGTGGAGCACCTCGCCGGCGCGGGACTGACGCAGGGCAAGCTGTTCGCCGTGGGCGACCACTCCCAGTCGATCTACCGCTTTCGGGCGGCGGACGTGAAGCTGTTCCAGGACCTGAAGCGACGCATGCCGCTCGACGGCCGACTGGGCCTGACGCAGAACTTTCGCAGCCAGCCCGCCATCCTCGACTTCACCAACACTCTCGTGGGCGGCACCGGGCAGAACGTTCTGGAGGACTACGAGCCCCTCCAGCCGCATCACGCTCAACTCAACCCGGGGGCGTGTGTCGAGTTCCTGTGGGCGCCGCGCGCGGACGAGCTGGTCACCGAGGCCCGCTGCCTGGAGGCGGACTGGATTGCCCGCCGCATCGCCGCCATGGTCGGCCAACGTGAGGCCCTCGTTGTCGAGCGTGCCGGCGGCGCCGAGGCGCTGCGGCCGGTGCGCCTCGGCGACGTGGTGTTGCTGTTCCGGTCGATGAGCAACGTCGAGCTGTACGAGGCCGCCCTGCGGAAGTACGGGCTCGACTACTACCTCGTCGGCGGCCGGGCCTTCTTCGCCCAGCAGGAGATTTACGACCTGCTGAACCTCCTCCGCGCCCTGGAGAATCCGCAGGACGCGGTCAGCCTGGCCGGCACCCTGCGCGCGCCGTTCTGCTGCCTCAGCGACGAGGCGCTGTACGTCCTCACCCGCCACCGCGAGGGGCCGTGGGCCGCCCTGCACGACACCGAGACGTGCGTGCGCCTGCCGCTGGATCAGCGGCCGCGCGCCGAGCGCGCCCGCCGTTTCCTCGACCGCTGGCACGGGCTAAAGGACCGGCTGCCGATCGCCCGGCTGCTGGGCGAGGTCTTCGCCGACTCGGGCTATGACGCGGCGACGCAGTTCGAGTTCCTCGGCGATCGCAAGTTGGCGAACCTGTGGAAGCTGACCGACATGGCCCGCGACTTCGACCGCTCGGGGCTGTTCGGCCTGGCGGAGTTCATCGAGCGCCTCGGCGACCTGGTCAAGACGCAGCCGCGCGAGGAGCAGGCCGCCACACAGCCCGAGAACGCCGACGTGGTGCGCCTGATGACCATTCACCAGGCCAAGGGGCTGGAGTTTCCCGTGGTGATGATCCCCGACCTGGCGGCGGCCGGCGGCGGCGCCCCCAACCCCTTCGCGGTCTGGGACACGAAGTTGGGCTGCGTGCCGCGTCCGTCCGTGGAGGAGCCACCGCCGTTCTCCGACTTCGCGTGGAAGGTTTGGGAGGCGTCCGAGGCTGTCGAGGACTGGCGTGAGGACCTGCGCACGCTCTACGTCGCCTGCACGCGCGCCCAGGATTACCTGCTTTTGTCCGCCGCCCTGCCCGCCGACTTCAGCCCACAGTCCACGTGGATGCTGACGCTCGCCGAGCGCTTCGACCTGCGCACCGGCCGCTGCCTCGACGACGCCATCCTCGTCGAGAAGCGGCCCCTCGTGCGCGTGACGGACCGTTTGTCGCCGCCCCCAGAGGTGCCACCCCTCCCGCCGCGCCCGCGCCCCGCCGCGCGAGCCGCTCCGGACGACACGATCATCACGGCGAGCAGGCCCGAGACGGGCGGCGCGATCCGGCTGGTGACCGTCGGCGCTCTGGAGCGCTTGCTCGACGGGACCGCGCTCCCGAGTGAGGTGGGCTGGGACGCGGAAGACGGCTCGGACCGCGGCGCGTGGGAGTTGCCGCGCGAGCGCGTCGAGCGGCCCGCCGACCCCGACGCCGCCGTGCGGGAGCGCGTGATCCGCGCCGTCCTGGGGATATGGGACTTTGGCGACCCGGGCGGTTGGGAAAAGCTGCTCGCCGAGGCAGTCCAGGCCCAGGCCAGGTCCGGGGCGGCACAGGCCGTGTGCGCCGGGCTGGAAGAGGGGTTCCGCAGGTTCGCGAGCACGCCCGTCTTCCGTCAGCTCGCGCGCGCGAAGAACTGCCGCCGTGACGTCCAATATCTCCTCCCCCTGTCCCCGGACGCCGAGTCGTTCACGGCCGCGGAGCAGGTCGTCGTTCACGGCGTCATCGACTGCGCCTGGCAGGACGCGGCGGGCGACTGGCACCTGCTGGCCCACGATCTGTCGGGCGCGCCGAAGGACAAACGCGGCAAGGGGCGGGCGGACCAGGAGGTTGGGCTCGTGCTGGGAGCGCTGGCGCTGGAGCGACAGTTTGGGGCGGCCCCGAAGATGGTGCGGCGGTACGAGTGGGCGACGGGGAAAACGGTGAGTCCGCGGGGGGAGCGGATGCGACGGGAGAAGGCCCTTGCGGAACTGCAGCGGGCGCTTGCGGTCGCGCCTTCTCTGTCTTCCCCCCTTGCCCCCGAAGCGGGGGAGAGGGGTCGGCGGTAAGGGGCTGTGAAGCGAGCGCGAAACGGCAAGCCAGGCGCACTCCGCCGGCGGAGCG
>JBBRPS010000214.1:0-13300 GCA_038227745.1 Gemmatales bacterium
CGAAAGCGAACCCGGCCGGGGCGCGCGGGCGGCGCAGCAAGGGAGGCTGCGGTATTTAACGTATTGCGATATAATATGTTAAGAGATAGAAAATAATGACATATATTGCTTGTCAATTGTTAAACAGTGCCATTCGGGACATTCATCTTTTGCCCTCCTTAGGAGGGCAAAAGATGAATGTCCTCGTTGATCTCCTCCTGGCTTTGTCCCAGCCGCCTTCTACTTCTCCCCTGGGCTCATGAAACGAGGCTTACTCACCGCCCAAGACCTCCAGCTGGTCCTCCCGAACCTCAATGTAGACGCGACGAGGCTTCTTCTGGACCAAGACGCGGTAGACGCGGGCGCCCTTCGGGCCGAGGGGGCCGCGGAACTCCGCGACTCTCGCGCGGCCGTAGCCGGAGTTGCGGATCTTGACGACGGTGCCGACTTTAATGGGCTCGATCAGATTTGGAGCCGTCATTTTTCGATCCCTCCTGTCTGGACTTCACCAGGGAGCAACTCCCATGATGCGGAGCAGTTGAGCGTGCATGATACCTTCGAGCGAGGTCGCCAGTCCATCGCAGGACGCCCTCCAACCTTGTACGATGGGGAGTGTCAGGGCCGCCGGCACTCCTCCCCCGAGAGGCTGGGTGCCCTGGTGTGCTGCCTGGTTCCGCCAGTCGTTCAAATGACCCAGGTCGGTCACCCGTTGGGGGTTCGCCACGTGGGCGGCCTGCAAGTTTAGCAGAAACCCGAAGCGGTTGAAGTCCCTCTTGATATTATCGTGGCTCGGGTTCCCTTTCTCAAGCGCCAGCTGGGCAGAAAATTGCGCCTGAGCGGTCGTTTGGAGTCCGGCGGGGATGGCCGCGGTCCAGATCTGCGAGCATTCCGTGTAAAGGTCGCGGCAGAACCCCTGGAAGTGAGCGCTGAGGTGCAGGACGAAGCCCCGCAAGGTCTCGTCGAGGAACGTCGGGTTCGGCGGGGCCAAGGCGAGCACGCCGGCGCCGTGTGCATCCACCTCGTTCAAACGGGGCGTGCGGTCGGTCTGCCAGCGGGTCAAGGCGGCGGAAGGCACCGGGTGATCTCCAGACGGGAAAAGGTGGCAAGAACCGTTATGGAGGGGAAAAGGTTGCTGAAACCGTGATTGCAATAACTCGTGCGAGGTAACGTTCCGCTCGGCCTTCGGTCGCCTCTCGTCGGCAACGGCCTCACGAGGTCGCCCCGGCACTCAGCACGCCGCGCCAGTACCCGGGCACGGCGTCCCAGGCCGCCTGATACGTGGCTTCCAGCGGCACCGGCACGTAGATCGCCGATGACAGAAACAGCGGCATCTCCGCCAGGGCGGCACCGACCACCGTCGGCTCGATGAAGCCCTCGGGGACCGGGTAGCCGATGTAAGAGCCCAGCGTCAGCGGCCGGTCCGGCGGCAAGGCAAAATCGTTGTCGGTGACCTCGTCCCAGATGGCCTTGTTGAGGCCCTGCGGGTCGCGCCGACTCGGCGGGAACAGGTCGAGGATCAGCAGGTGAATGCCCGCCCGCAGCAACTCGACCGCCTTGTCCACGAACGCGCGCACACCGTGACGGTTGTTCTTGTTGCCGGGCGAGACGATCTCCACCACGGCGACGACCTGGTGGTTGCTCGCGTGGCGGATCGCGATCGCCTTGGCCTTGCCGGCGTAGACGTCGGACTCGATCCGCGCCCGATAGTGGACGCGCGGCGGAGCCGTTGCGAGGGCTACTCCTGTCGGCGGCTTCTTGCCGGCAGGAGGATCCTCGGTCGGGGCCTGCAGCGTGAGGACGTCCGGTCCCAGTCCCCCCGCAATCTGCTCCGCGAGGGCGTAGTGATCCGCCGGGAGCAGACCCGAATTCAGGGCGCGTTTGATCGTGGAAATCCACTCGTGGTGGAAGTCATGAAAGATATCGGCATCGACGCGCGTCCAGTCGTGGATCGGCATGGCTGCTGCCTCCTCATCGGCACCTGTGACGCGGTCATTATACCCGCGGCGGCAGCCCGTGCCGCAGGGCAGCACTCGCCGCCGATCCATAAGATGACGCCGACTGTTACTACTTCGTTAACTTTTTCCCGAAAAAGGGGTTTACCTGCCTTGCGCAAAAGGGTACATTCTTGACCAATCCCTCGGACTGCCGGGCTTGCCAGGCACCGCGGGACGGGGGTTGCCCGCCTCCCGCCACGATGGAGTGTAACCTCTCCTCACGGATGAAGCCTCACGTCAAGGCTTCCCTTGTTTCATCTGGTCGGATGACCGGCGCAAGGCCGGTCACAGAAAGGAGTTCTGAGGATGCTGAGCACGATGATGACCGAGCGGACCGGGATGGGCATGCCGGGGATGGGCGTCCCCGGGATGGGCACGGCGGGCACCCCGACGGGGCTGCCGACCGGCACCAACTGGCTGATGGTGCCGCGCTGCGCGTTCAAGGTCGAGAAGTGTACGGGCGGCATGAAGATCACCTGCTCGTGCGACGACAAGATGGCGTGCAGCATGGTGCAGAACCTCTGCACGATGCTGGCCGGCGGCATGTGCAGCTGCTGCGTCATGATGAACGGCATGACGGTGTGCTGCTGCAACCTGACCATGGCGATGTGCAAGTGCGAGATGACCAAGGACGGCGTGTGCGTCACCTGCACCAGCGGCGACAGCAAGTGCTGCGAGATGATCCAGGCCTGCTGCGATTGCCTGAGCACCATGCTCAAGGCCGGCTGCACCTGCTGCCTCATGATGAATAACAACCCTGTCTGCTGCGGCTGCTAATTCTCGGCGCAGGGGCGTGACGAGCAACGACGGCCGGCCCGGGGCGCGAGGGGGCAATTCCCTTCGCCGCCCTGGGCCGGCCGCTTTTGTTCCCGCGGGGCCGGCACCCCCGGAGCGGTAAACTCCGCCAGATCGGAGAGAAGCCCCTCTTTTCCCTTGATTCAATCACCTTTCCCATCTAGCATAAACGGACGGACTGGTCAGTCCGTCCCGCAGAAGGCCTGGTTGCTGTGAGCGCATGCCGACGCGGCCCCGTTACCGTTTCGCGCAGCGCCTCCTGGAAATCGTTGGCCTCTCCTTCGCTACGGAGAAACCCGTGAAGAGCCTCTCTCGCAGTGCGTGGCTGCTCGCGATCCTGCCGGCTTGTGCCGCCGTCGTCGGCTGCGGCCGTTCCCAGGCGCCCCAGGGCATGCCGCCGCAGGAAGCCCCGACTGTCTCGGTCAGCACGCCCGTCGTGAAGTCCGTCATGGATTACGAGGACTTCCCCGGCCGCATCGAAGCGACCAACTCGGTCGAGATCCGCGCCCGCGTCACCGGTTACCTCAACGGCTTCCATTTCCGTGAAGGCGACGAGGTGAAGAAGGGCGACCTCCTCTTTGAAATCGACGCCCGCCCCTACGAGGCCGAACTGGCCCGCGCCCGGGGCAGCATCCTCCTCGGCCAGGGCCGCCTGGACCGCCTCGAGCTGGACTATCGGCGCGCCAGCGATCTGATGCGGCGGAGCGGGCTGAGTCGCGAGGACTTCGACAAGGTCGTCGGCGACCGGACCGAGGCGGTCGGCACCCTGGACGTCTCCAAGGCGGCCCTGGCGATGGCCCAGCTGAACCTGGAGTGGACGAAGGTGCGGGCGCCCTTGAGCGGGAAGATCAGCCGCCGTTTCATCGACCCGGGGAACCTGGTCAAGGCCGACGAAACCCCGCTGACGACCATCGTCTCGCTGGACCCGGTCTACGCCTATTTCGACCTGGACGAGCGCAGCACCCTGTACGCCCGCCGCCTGCTGCGCGAGGGCACGGTCAAGTGGACGCCGGCGTCCCCGCTGCCGATGCTCCTGGGCCTCGCCGACGAGGAGCGCGCCTGGCGCCTCCGCGTCTGGGTGGACCCGGCGAAGGCGACGGCGCGGGGACTGACCGTCGCCGACGTGGTCAAGGCGCTGCGCGCGGAGCCGGACGTCCACGTGGCCGACGGGCAGACCGCGGCGGCCCCGCCGAAGCAGGAGGTAGAGCTCAGTCTGATCGTCCGGGACGATCGGGTCGGGGCGGAGCGGTTCGAGAAGGTCGTCGTCAAGAGCGGGTCGGAGGAACTGGTCACGGTCAAGGACGTCGGCCGGGTCGAGCGCGGCCCGAGGAACGTCGGCTTCCCGCGGCGCGGCCTGATCGACTTCGCCGACAACCGCGTTGACGCGGACACCGGCACCTGGCGACTGCGGGCCACCTGCCAGAACCCCGACCAGGCCCTCTACCCCGGCCTGTACGTCCGCATCCGGCTGCCGATCGGCAACCCCAGGGAGGCGGTCCTCGTCTCGCAGCAGGCCGTGGGCATCGACCAGGGGCAGCAGTTCCTGTACGTCCTCGAGTCGGACAAGGATAAAGATGAAAAGAATATCTTCAAAGCAGCCTATCGTCCCGTCAAGGTTGGGCGCCTCCACGACGGGCTGCGCGTCATCACCGAGGGGCTCAAGAAGGACGAAAAGGTTGTCGTCAACGGCCTGCAGCGCGTCCGGCCGGGGAGCCCCGTCCGCCCCGAGGACGTGACGATGCCGGTCCTGACCTCCCCCCAAGCAGGAAACCACGAAAAACACGAAAAACACGAAAAAAAGACAAAGAAAGAGGGAGAATAAGCCCACGGGTGGCCACCCGTGGGCTTTCCGGCCCTTCTTCTGTCTTTCTTCCTCTTTTTTTCGTGTTTTTCGTGTGTTTCGTGGTTTTAACCCATGATTTCGCGGTTCTTCATTGACCGGCCGATCTTCGCCTCGGTGCTGTCGATCGTCATCACCCTGGCCGGGGGCCTGTCGCTGCTGACGCTGCCGCTCGCGCAGTTCCCGTCCGTCACGCCGCCGACCGTCCAGGTGACCTGCAGCTACCCCGGCGCCAGCGCCCGCGAGGTCGCCGACGCCGTCGCCTCGCCCATCGAGCAGCAGGTCAACGGCGTCGAGAACATGATGTACATGTCCTCGCAGTGCGCCAACGACGGCAGCTACAACCTGACGGTGACCTTCCACCCCGGCGTCAACCTGCACATGGCGCAGGTGATGGTGCAGAATCGCGTCAACCTTGCCGTGCCGCAGCTCCCGGAGGTCATCCGCCAGACGGGCGTCACCACGCTGAAGCGCTCGCCCGACATCCTCATGGGCCTGGCGCTCCACTCGCCGAAGGGCCGCTACGACCAGCTCTACCTGAGCAACTACGCGCTGATGCAGATCAAGGACGAGCTGGCGCGCGTGCCGGGCGTCGGCGACGTGTTCCTGTTCGGCCAGCGCGACTACAGCATGCGCCTCTGGGTGGACCCAAACAAGCTCGCCACCCGCGGCCTGTCGGCCGGCGATGTCGTGAAGGCCGTCCGCGAGCAGAACAACCAGGTCGCCACCGGGTCGATCGGCCAGGAGCCGATGCCCGGCCGGCAGGATTTTCAGATCCCCCTGAGTACCCTCGGCCGGCTCGCTGAAGTGGGACAGTTCGAGGACATCATCCTCAAGACCGGCGGCGTGGGCCGGATCACGCGCATCAAGGACATCGGCCGCGTCGAACTGGGGGCCAAGAACCAGGACACCGGCGTCCGCCTGGACGGCAAGGACACCGTGTTCCTGGCGATCTTCCAGATGCCCGGCGCCAACGCGCTCGACGTCCACGCCGCCGTGCTGGAGAAGATGGAAGACCTGAAACGGTCCTTCCCCGACGACCTCGATTACGAGATCGGTTTCGACACGACCCCTTACACGCGCGAGTCGATCCACGAGGTCGTCAAGACGCTCGGCGACGCGATCGTCCTGGTGGCCATCGTGGTGCTGCTGTTCCTGCAGAACTGGCGCAGCGCCCTCATCCCCCTCGTCGCCGTGCCGGTCGCCATCATCGGCACGTTCGCGGTGATGGCGGTGATGGGGTTCAGTCTGAACAACCTGACGCTGTTCGGCCTGATCCTTGCCATCGGCATCGTGGTCGATGACGCCATCGTCGTGGTCGAGGCGGTCGAGCACCACATCGAGCACGGCATGCAGCCGCGCGCGGCCACGATCAAGGCCATGCAGCAGGTCTCCGGCCCGGTCATCGCGGTGGGCCTCGTGCTCAGCGCCGTGTTCGTGCCGTGCGCCTTCATCAGCGGCATCACCGGCGCGTTCTTCCGCCAGTTCGCCCTGACCATCGCCGTCTCGACGATCATCTCCACGTTCAACTCGCTCACCCTCAGCCCCGCGCTGACGGCGCTGCTGCTGCGGCCGCGCGACAAGGAGGTGGGGACGCCGCCGCTGCCGCGGTTAGCCTTCCCGCTGGCCGGCGCCTGGCTGGCCTGGCACTTCCTGGTCCCGCTGCTGCAGGGCCTGGCGCAATGGCTGCCCGCGGGCACGCTGGACTTCCTCGCCGTCGCCCCGGAGGGGATGCTCTCCGCGGCGGCGGCCGTGGCGGGGGCGCTCGCCGGCTGGTTCGCCGCGCCGGTGCTGAACGGGCTGCTGGGCGGCTTCTTCCGGCTGTTCAACGCGGGCTTCGCCCGGGCGACGTCGGGGTACGTTCGCGCCGTCGGCGGCCTGCTGCGCTTGAGCGCCGTGGTCCTGCTCGTCTACGCCGGCCTGCTGGTCCTCACCTACGTCCGGTTCGTGACCACGCCCAGGGGGTTCATCCCCGGCCAGGACATGGGCTACCTGATGGTGAACGTGCAGCTGCCCGACTCCGCCTCCATGCAGCGCACCAACGAGGCGATGAACAAGCTCGAGCAGATCGCCCTGAAGATCGACGGGGTGCGGCACGTCACCGGCATCAGCGGCATGTCGTTCGTGCTGAATGCGTCCGGATCGAACTTTGGCTCGATGTTCATCAACCTCGCCCCCTACCCGGAGCGCCGCGAGGCGCGCCAATCCAGCGACGCCATCGCCAACCAGCTGCGGCAGCTGGCGGGCGAGCAGATCCAGGAGGCCATGGTCGCGGTGTTCGGCCCGCCGCCGGTGCGCGGCGTCGGCCGGGCCGGCGGCTTCGCCATCATGATCGAGGACCGCGGCGACCTCGGCCCGGCGAAGCTGCAGAAGTCCATTGAGGCCGTTGTCCGTGAGGGTCAGAAGCAGCCGGGCCTGATCGGCCTGTTCTCCGTCTTCCGGGCCAACGTGCCCAAGATCTACATCCGGCCCGACCCGCGCGCCTGCCTGATCCGCGGCGTGAACATGAAGGACTTCGCCGACACCCTGCAGATCTACACCGGCTCGCTCTACGTCAACGACTTCAACCGCTTCGGCCGCACCTGGCAGGTGATCGTGCAGGCGGAATCCGAGTTCCGCGACCACCCCGAGCGCATCCCCCAGCTGCGGGTGCGCAACGTCCGCGGCGCGATGGTGCCCCTGGGGTCGCTGGCCGGCCAGCACATGATGACCGGCCCGCTGGTGATCACGCGCTACAACATGTACCCCGCCGCGTCGATCAACGGCATGTCGGCGCCGGGGCTCAGCTCCGGCGACACCATCGCCCTGCTGCAGCGCCTGGCCGAGAAAGAGTTGCCGCGCGACATGTCCTTCGAGTGGACCGACATGTCCTACCTGGAGCTGCTGGCGGGCAACACCGCCATGATGATCTTCGGCTTCGCGGTCGTCATGGTGTTCCTGGTGTTGGCGGCGCAGTACGAGAGCTGGTCGCTGCCGCTGGCCGTCATCCTCGTCGTGCCCATGTGCCTGCTCAGCGCCGTCACCGCGGTGCGCGTGGCCGACCAGGACATCAACATCTTCACGCAGGTCGGCTTCGTGGTGCTGGTCGGCCTGGCGAGCAAGAACGCGATCCTCATTGTCGAGTTCGCGAAGCAGCAGCGGCACGAGGGCAAGTCGCGCCGCGCGGCGACACTGGAGGCGTGCCGGCTGCGGCTGCGGCCGATCGTGATGACGTCGCTGGCGTTCATCCTCGGCGTGATGCCGCTGTTGGTCTCGACCGGGGCCGGCAGCGAGATGCGGCGGACGCTGGGCACGGCGGTCTTCGGCGGCATGCTCGGCGTGACGCTGTTCGGCATCTTCCTGACGCCGGTGTTCTTCTCGACGATCGACTGGCTGGGGGACTCGCAGCTGTTCGCCTCGCGGTGGGCGCGGCGGCTCGGCGGCGTGGCCCTGGACGTGTTCGCGCTGCGCGGCGTGCGCCAGCTGGGCCGCCTGGTCGTCGTGTCGGTACGGCGGGCCGGGGTGAACGGGGCGGCGGCCAACGGCCACCCGGAGAAGGGCAACGGCAAGCCGGTCCCCGGGAGCGAGAAAACAGATCTAACAAGCCCAGGGGTCGCACCCCCTGGGTCCCCACAATAGGTGTGCCGTGTTCACGAGCTTTTTCATCAACCGGCCGATCTTCGCGTCGGTGCTGTCCATCTTCGTCACCCTGGCCGGCGCCATCGCGCTGTTCGGGCTGCCGATCGCCCAGTACCCAGACATCACGCCGCCGACCGTGGAGGTGTCCGCCATCTACCCCGGGGCCAACGCCCAGGTGGTCGCCGACACCGTCGCCGCGCCGATCGAGCAGCAGGTCAACGGCGTCGAGAACATGCTCTACATGTCCTCGCAATGCACCAACGACGGCACCTACTCGCTGACCGTCACGTTCCAGAACGGCGTGGACCTGAACATGGCGCAGGTGCTGGTGCAAAACCGCGTCACGCTGGCCACGCCCCTCCTGCCCGACCTCGTCAAGCGCCGCGGCGTGACGGTCAAGAAGAAGTCGCCGAGCGTGCTGATGATCGTCAACCTGTACTCGCCCGACCAGAGCCGCGGCAACCTGTACCTGAGCAACTATGCGACCATCCAGCTCAAGGACGAGCTGTCGCGCCTCAAGGGCGTGGGCGATATCACCTACCTCGGCCAGCGCGACTACAGCATGCGCCTGTGGCTCGACCCGAACAAGATGGTGGCGCGCGGCCTGACGGCGGCGGACGTGATCCGCGTGATCGAGCAGCAAAACACGCAGGTGGCGGCGGGACAACTCGGCCAACCGCCGGTCAACACCGGCCTGGCGTTCCAGTTCACCATGAGCACCATGGGGCGCCTGACCGACGCCGAGCAGTTCGGCGACATGATCCTCCGCGCCGACGCGCGCGGCCGCCTCGTCAAGCTGTCCGACGTCGCCGAGATCGAGCTGGGCGCGCAGTCTTACGACCAGACCTGCACGCTGAACGGCCAGCCGTCGGTCGCGCTGTCCGTGTATCAGCTGCCCGGCTCCAATGCCCTGGAGACGGCTGGGCGAGTGCGGTCGAAGATGGAGGAGCTGAAGGGCCGCTTCCCTGATGGCGTGGACTACGCCATCGTCTACGACACGACGCCGTTCATCAACCAGTCGATCCACGAGGTCGTCAAGACGCTGCGCGACGCGGTCATCCTGGTGGCGGTGGTGGTGCTGCTGTTCTTGCAGAACTGGCGGTCGGCCTTGATCCCACTGGTCGCGGTGCCGGTGGCCATCGTCGGCACGTTCGTCGTCATGGCGGCGATGGGGTTCAGCCTGAACAACCTCACCCTCTTCGGCCTGGTGCTGGCCATCGGCATCGTCGTGGACGACGCCATCGTGGTGGTGGAGGCGGTGGAGCACCACATCGAGCACGGCATGGCGCCGCGCGAGGCGACCCTGAAGGCGATGGAGCAGGTGTCCGGTCCGGTCATCGCCGTGGGGTTGGTGCTCAGCGCGGTGTTCATACCGTGCGCGTTCATCAGCGGCATCATGGGACAATTCTTCCGACAGTTCGCCCTGACGATTGCCGTCTCGACGCTGCTGTCGGCGTTCAACTCACTGACGCTCAGCCCGGCGCTGACGGCGCTGCTGCTGCGGCCGCGCGACAAGGGCGTGGCGCCGCCGCTGCCGCGGTTGGCCTTCCCGCTCGCCGGCATCTGGCTCGCCTGGGAGTTCCTCCCCGACGCCCTGCAGTACGTCGCCCGGGAGCTACCCGGGGGGACGCCTGCGTGGCTGGTCGAGGCGCCTGCCTGGGCGCTGCCGGCCGCGGCGGCATTCCTGGGCGCGCTCCTCGGGTGGTTCCTGGCCCCGCTGCTGAACCGCCTGCTGGGCGTCGTCTTCCGCGGCTTCAACGCGGGCTTCACGGCGGCGACCGGCGGCTACGTCCGCGCCGTCAGCGGACTGCTGCGCGTCAGCGTCCTGGTCCTGCTGGTCTACGGCGGCCTGCTGGTCCTGACGTACCTCGCTTTCGTCCGCACGCCGAAGGGCTTCATCCCCAGCCAGGACATGGGCTACCTGCTCGTCAACGTGCAGCTGCCCGACTCCGCCTCCATGCAGCGCACCGACCGTGTCATGCGGCAGATCGAGCAGATCGCGCTGAAGACGCCGGGGGTCAAGAACACGGTCGCCGTCGCGGGCCAATCGCTGCTGCTGAACGCCAACGCGCCCAACTTCGGCGCCATGTTCGTCATGCTCGACGACTTCCACCGGCGCCTGGAGCCGCACCTGTCCGGCGACGCGATCGCGGCCCGGCTGCAGGCGACGCTGCAGGACCGGATTCGCGACGGGGTGATCAACGTGTTCGGGGCGCCGCCGCTTGAGGGCCTGGGCACGGCGGGCGGCTTCAAGATCGTCGTCGAGGACCGCGGCGACACCGGCCCAAAGTCGCTCCAGAATGTCGCCGACGGCATCGTGGAGGCGGGGGGCAAGACGGAGGGCCTGCAGGACCTGTTCACGAGCTTCCGGGCGGACACGCCGTGGCTGTACCTCAACATCGACCGCACGCAGGCGAAGACCATGCGCGTGTCGATGGGCGAGGTGTTCAGCACGCTGCAGGGCTTCCTGGGCGGCTACTACGTGAACGACTTCAACCGCTTCGGCCGTACCTGGCAGGTGAACGTGCAGGCGGCGGGTAACTTCCGCAAGCAGATCGAGACGGTGACGCAATTGCCGATCCGCAGCGACACGGGGAGGATGGTCCCGTTCGGCAGTATTGGTTCGGTGCAGCCGCGGAGCGGCCCGGTGCTGCTGATGCGCTACAACATGTACCCGGCGGCCGCCATCAACGTCACGCCGGCGGCGGGCGTCAGCTCCGGGCAGGCGATCGAGAAGACCGAGGAACTGGTGCGGCGGCAGGTGCTGCGGTCGATGCGCTACGAGTGGACGGAACTGGCGCTGTTGCAGCTGCAGACGGGGAACACGGCGATGTACGTGTTCCTCCTGGCGGTGGTGCTGGTGTTCTTGGTGCTGGCGGCGCAGTACGAGAGCTGGTCGCTGCCGCTCGCCGTCATCCTCGTCGTGCCCATGTGTTTGCTGTGCTCCGTCGCGGGCGTGCTGATGGCGGGGATGGACGTGAACATCTTCACGCAGGTCGGCTTCATCGTGCTGGTCGGCCTGGCGTGCAAGAACGCGATCCTCATAGTCGAGTTTGCGAAGGCGCGGCGCGAGGCGGGTGCGGGCCGTCGCCAGGCGACGCTGGAGGCGTGCCGGCTGCGGCTGCGGCCGATCGTGATGACGTCGCTGGCGTTCATCCTCGGCGTGGTGCCGCTAGTGGTCTCGGAGGGGGCGGGGGCGGAGATGCGGCGGACGCTGGGCGTGGCGGTCTTCGCGGGCATGCTGGGGGTGACGCTATTCGGCATCTTCCTGACGCCGGTGTTCTATTACGTCATCCAGTGGCTGAAGGACCTGCGTGGGGCGGCGCCGGAGGTGGTCTCGGGGGCGAACGGTGTGCCGGCCGTGCCCTCGACGGAGCACAACGCCTGATGAAATTCGTCGGGGCGGAGGCCGTCAACGGGCGCCCTGGCCTTCATGGGCTTACGCCTCCGCTCGCCCGGTCCCGCAGCCGTTGAGGTGGTCGAGCAGCCGGTCGAGGAAGATGGCCTGGTCGGGGTGGATCAGCCGCCGCGCCTCCTCCAGCGGCAGGAAGCGAACCTGGTCCACCTCCCACGAGGCCACCTTCGGCTCCGCTCCTGCCGGCGCCGGCCCCGCGAAGCAGTGGACCTGCTTGCGGCTCTTGCGATAAATCATGTCTCCCAGGGCGACGAGCGGTCCCGTCACCGCGACGCCCGTCTCTTCCCAGGTCTCGCGGCGGGCGGTCGTCTCCAGGCTCTCTTCGTCCTTCGCGTCGGGCACGCCCTTGGCGATGCCCCACGGAGCGCGGCGATTGTAGGCGCCGCTGGCATGGACCAGCAGCACTTCCAGCCCTTGCGGCCCCTCGCGGTAGAGCAGCGTGCCAGCGGACTGTTTCACGGCCGTCCCTCCCTGTTCGGCGCCCCTTCGCGCAGCGGCGCGCAGATCGGCCCGTACATCTCGGGACGGCGGTCGCGCGTGCGGTGCAGCTCGTACCTGCCGGGGATGTTAACGATGTGCTTGTTGCCGGCGCGCTCGGGGTCCACCTCCGCGTAGAGGATCTCCGCCTGGTCGCCGCCGCTGCAGGCCAGCAGCTCGCCGCTGCAATCGACGATGCGGCTGTGGCCGATGAAGCGGAAGCCGCGCTCGCTGCCGACGCGGTTGACCGCGGCATAATAGACCCAGTTCTCCAGGGCCCGCGCCTGGATCAGGTACTTGACCGTGCTCATGGCGCCCGGCGGCCAGTTCGTCGGTAGCACGACGAGGTCGGCGCCGAGCAGCATCAGGGCGCGGGCCGACTCGGGGAAACCGCCGTCGTAGCAGATGTTCATGCCGACGCGCAGGCCGCCGAGGTCCTGGACCGCGAAGGGCCGGTCGCCCGGTGTGGTGAAGCGATCGACGCCGAGGAACGGCAGGTGCAGCTTGCGGTAGACGCCCGCCAGCCCGTCCGGCCCGATCAGCGCGGCGACGTTGAAAAGGTCGCGGGTCGCCTCGACGCGCTCCAGGGTGCCGACGACCGTCCAGGCGCCCAGCTCGCGGCAGTCGGCGGCGAGGGCGTCGGTGGACGGCCCGGGGAGCGGTTCGGCGTGCGGCCACGCCTCCTCCTGGCTCTCGAAGCAGTAGCCCGTCAGGACGCACTCGGGAAAGACGACGAGTCGCGCCCCGTTCGCGGCGGCCTCGCGCAGCCGGGCGCGAACCTGTTCGAGGTTGTGGCGCCTGTCCCCGAGACGGCAATCCATCTGGACAGCCGCGATCTTCCAGGTAGCCATGTACGGCCCTCATCCTCCCGCGGCCCGCAAGGGTGAACAGCACCGTTCGACCGCGTAGTCGTATTGTCCGCGGATCCGCCCGGGACGGCAATGCAGCCGCGGCTGGCTCAACGCGCGGGCAGGGGGTATTACTCCGGCGCGGAAGGTCATCACACAAGCCCGAAGCGCAAGCGAGGGGCACACAAGCCCGAAGCGCAAGCGAGGGGCACACAAGCCCGAAGCGCAAGCGAGGGACACACAAGCCCGAAGCGCAAGCGAGGGGATCCCTCGCTCGCGCTTCGGGCTTGTGTGATGCCCTTCCGCGCCGGGGTAATAATCTGTCAAAGAGGCG
>JBBRPS010000215.1:0-13241 GCA_038227745.1 Gemmatales bacterium
CCGACCAGTTCACGCGCGCCGCCCTCACGGCGAAGGAGTGACTTGCGCCGCCCCAGGCGAACGGCCCAGTGCTGCATGACCGTTTGACAAGTCTACAGCCAGTGGCGTGGCGCCGTAGGGTGGGCACTGCCCACCGCTTCCGTGAGCTGGTGGGCAGTGCCCACCCTACCACGCTGGCGGCGATCTTCTGAAACGGTCAGCTACTTCCGGGTGTCCTGGATCCCGAGCGCCACGCCGGCGTACACCAGGGGGCGGAAGCGCTCCTCCAGCGTCTCGACCGTGTCCAGCGATTCCCCCTTCGCGCCGAGGCGGCTGTTGTGGCGGGCGACGGCCTCGTGGCCCAGGCCGTAGGCCAGCGTCTCCTTGTCCTTGACGAATTCGTCCACGAGTTTCGGCTCGGCCGTCGTTCCAGTCTCCCGCCGCTTGGCCAGCTCAATCAAGAGGAACTCGAGCTGCGCCCGCGCCCGACACGGCCGGTCGGGGATGGCGTCGGCGAGTTCCCTGGCCTTATCGACAAGGCCGGCACGCACGGCCACACGCGCCAGGTGCTGTAGGAGTACAGACGGCAGGCCAGACGTCTTCGCCTTGCCCTTCTTCGTCATCTCCTTCTCGGCGGCGAGGGCGTGCTCCGCGTTGGCGCGGGCTTCATCGACCTTCTTCTGATCGAGCGCCACGGCGGCCACCGCGAGGGAGGCGAGCAAGCGGTCCCGGGGCAGACCCTTGCGCTGTGCCTCCTTGAGGGCCTGGTCGAAATTGCCCTGGAGGGCGTGGCCCTCGGCGTAGGCCAGGCGCGCCGCCCAGTGGACGCCCTTGGCCTGGTCCGTCGGGGGGTCGATCCTCTTCGCCGCCTCGGCGGCTTGACCGGCGGCAACCAGGAGGGAGACCACCTGGGCGAGGGGGAGGAACTGGGCGTCGAACGCGGCCCCACCCCCGGCCGCGTTGACGTTGGCGAGCGAATTTGCCAGCCCGATGGCCAGATCTTTCTTGTCGCGGCGGAACAGCTTCGCGGCCACCGCGCGCATGGCCAGGGCGCGCGCTTCCGGAGAGTTGATCTGCTGCAGGGTGGCGTCAATCTCCCTCGCCGCGTACTTCGGCTTCAACGCCAGGTTGCCGCCGCCCTGCACCTGGTCCCACTCCAGGCGGGCCTTGTCGCGCGCCTCGTCCTCGGTGCCGCCGAGATCGACCTGTGAGACCGCCAGGTCGATCAGGAACAGGTCGCGCTCCGCGGGACTCAGGACGCCGTCCACCTTCGCCTGCGCGAACTGCGCCCGGGCCTTGACGAAGGCCTCGCGCGCCGGCTCCGCCTGACGGGCCTGGACGTGGAACTCCCCCACGGCTCGATAGACCTCGGCCGCCAGCGGCGTGCTCAGCCTGGTTTTCGGGCCTTCCTCCTTCGACTTCGGTTCGACGTAGGTGAGGGCCTTGTCCAGCGCCTTCTTCTGCGCACTCTGGCTGAAGTAGGCCGAGAGGCCGAGGTAGATCACGAAAGCCACCGCGCCGGCCGAGGCCAGCATCCCCCAGAAGCGGACGCGCTGGCCGACGGTGACCGGCTCCTGTTCCTCGAGGACGACCCCCGCTTCCTCGAGCGATTCCTGACTCACCTTGCCGCGGCTGTCGTCCCAGGTGCCGAGCGGTTTCGCCGGCTCGTCGCGTTTCGCGAAGGACGGGCCGGCCGCTTTCTGGACGTCGCGCCAGTCCTTGGGCTTCTCCTCCTTGAGGAGGGGCACCTTGATGATCTGGCGGCACTCGCGGTTCGGACAGGGGATGCGCTTGCCCGCCTCGGCGGCGGGCGCCTCCACGACTTCGCCGCAGAAGTCGCAGGTGAACTTGATGGGCTGGGCCTCTTTGGGCTTCTCGGGCGCGGCTTCCTTCTTGGCGGCGGCCCCGTCGCTGGCGAGGGCGGCGGCGGCGAAGTCTTCCAGGTCCGCGGGAGGTGCGATCGGCGCGGGGATGGTGACGGGGCCTTTACAGGCGGGGCACTTGACTTTCTTGCCGGCGAGCTCGTCCTTGACGACCAGCCCCTTTTGACAGTTGGGGCACTTGAAGCGGATAGGCATGATGGGTCCGGTGTCGGGGTCCGTGGCGCCGAAAGGCGCGGGGTTTCTGCTACTGCTGTTTTACCACGGGCAGCGGACCCCGGACAACGGGCGAGAGCGGTTCGTGGCCGACTCGCTCCGCGAGTCGGGGGTGTCGGCCCCGACTCGCGGAGCGAGTCGGCCACGAACCGCTTTAGTTCAGGACGGGCAGGCGCATCTTGCCCTCGGCGAGGGAAGGCGTCGCGGGCCGGCCGGACGCGGCGCGCTCCGCCTCCTCCTTCTCCCAGGCGTCGATCTCCTCCAGCAGCGCGTCCACCATCTCACTCTCCAGGACGTGGCGGACGATCTCGCCGCGCTTGAAGATGACGCCCTTGCCCTTGCCCGCCGCGATACCCAGGTCGGCCTCGCGCGCCTCGCCGGGACCGTTCACGATGCAGCCGAGCACGCTCACCTTGACCGGCGTCGTCCGCCCCGCCAGGCGCTTCTCGAGCTGCGCGATGATCCCCTCCAGGTCGATCTCCAGTCGGCCGCACGTCGGGCAGGCGATCAGCTCCGGCCTGCGCACGCGCCGCTGCGTCGCCTGCAGGATGTCGAACGCGGCGGCGATCTCCGGCACCGAGTCGCCCAACAGACTGATGCGGATCGTGTCGCCGATGCCGTCGAGCAGGATCGGCGCCAGGCCGCACGCCGACTTGGTGACCGCGTAGGGCGCCTTGCCCGCCTCGGTAATGCCGATGTGCGTCGGGTAGTCCGCCTGCTTCGCGTACAGCCGGTACGCCTCGACGGCGGTGAGCACGTCACTTGACTTGAGGGAGACAATGAGGTCGTGGTAGCCTTCGGACTCGGCGATCTCGATGTAGCGCAGGGCGCTCTCGACCATGGCCGGCGGGCAGGGGAAGCCGTGCTTCTCGACCAGCTCGCGCTCCAGGCTGCCGGCGTTGACGCCGATGCGCATGGGCAAGCCGCGCGCCTTGGCCTTGCGGATGACCTGGCGGTAGCGGTCGTAGCCGCCAATGTTGCCGGGGTTGATGCGGATCTTATCGACCGGATGGTCGAGCGCCGCCAGGGCCATCTTGTAGTCGAAGTGGATGTCGCAGATCAGGGGGATGTGGATCCGCTTGCGGATCTCCCCCAGGACGGCCGCGTCCTGTGCCTTGGGCACGGTGACGCGGATGATCTCGCAACCGGCCTCTTCGAGGCGCAGGATCTCGGCGACGGTGCCGTCGAGGTCGTAGGTGTCGGTCGTGGTCATCGATTGCACCCAGATCGGGTTGCTGCCGCCGACGACCTTGTCGCCGACCCGCACTTCGCGGGTCTTGTGGCGCGTGAAGGGGTGCTGGTAACCCATGGCTCCTCGCTCGCTTCCTTGCCGCCGTGGCGCAGGGCCGCGGCGTCGGACCTTCCGTGTGGTGGAACGGTTCAGAACACGCTGTTATCCTAGTTTCCGGCCGGGCGCGCCGTCAAGGCGGAGGTGCCGGGGCGGGCGGGCCGACCGCAACCCTCGGCTTACAATACGGGAACCGCACTCCGCCTCCGCGGGACAACCCCCCTGAACCTTTTCCGCGCCGCCAACGTCTGAGAAAATAGCATGAGCAACCTCAAAGACTACACCGCCGATCACCGCTACCTCCTCGAAGCCGTCGCGACCCAGGCCGGGTTCGCCGAGCCGATCGCCTTCCAGATGAACCAGCTCGTCGATCCCCTGCTCAAGGGCTCGCGCAAGGGCGAACTGCTTCCCATCGACGGTGTCCTGGTCCACGACTGGTGGCCCGACGCCGGCGCGACCTACGCCGGCACGCAGTTCGGCACCCGCCTCTACGAGGTCGAGGGCGTCCGCTACGCTCTCGTCTACGCCTACCACAACCATCAGATCAGCGACGCCGGCATGAGCTTCTACGTGGTGGACCGCAAGGACTACCGCCGCCTCTACAAGATCGCCCTGCGCTGCCGCCGCGATTCCCAGCCGCCCAGCCTCGTCCCCATCCTCCCCGCCGAGCAGGTCGATGTCCTCTGGCGGAACACCCTCGCCTACCTCGAGTCGGCCAACCTCGAGCGCATCCGGAAGTACGGCGGCCGGGCGCGCCGCGGTGTCCTGCTGACCGGATCGCCGGGCAACGGCAAGACGATGGCCTGCCGCTGGATCTGGGAGGAGTGCCGCAAGCGCCGCTGGGAGTGGCGCCTCGTCACGCCCGACACCTACCGCCAGGCGCGCATGAGCGGCGACGCCCAGGAGGCGGTCCGGGCGCTGTTCAGCGTCCACCGCCGCGGCATCGTCTTCTTCGACGACATGGACCTGGCCCTGCGCGACCGCGAGACGGTCGGCGAGACGGAAGACCAGGCCGTCTTCCTCGGCGCCATGGACGGCCTGACCGTCAACGAGGGCGTGGTCTTCGTGTTCACGACGAACTGCGGCCTGGACCTGATCGACCGGGCGTTCAAGCGGCCGGGGCGCATCGACGTGATGCTGCACTTCCAGCCGCCCGACGCGGCCCTGCGCCGGCGGCTGACCGAGCGCTGGCACGAAGACGTCCGCGCCGGCATCGATCTGGAGCGGGCCGTGACGACCACGGAGGGGTACAGCTTCGCCGAGGTCGAGGAGCTGAAGAACCTGCTCATCATGCGCTACCTGGACGCCGGCGCCTGGGACTGGGACTGGGCGCTGCACCAGTTCGACGTGAACCGCCACGAACTGAACACGCGCCTGCGCCGCCAGGTCGGTTTCGGCTACGCCGAGGCCCAGGCCGGCGCCGGCCGGAACGGCGAGGTCGATCCCGCCGACTGAGAGGCGTGCGGGATTTGCGGGGCGGACCTGCCCGCGGAGTGGGACTTCGCATAGCCCGGCCGCGGCCCGCACCGCCGGAGGCCGAACCCGGCCTGGTATTGCCGCGTCCTGTCTGGAAGATCATGGGCGGCTGTTCGCCCGGTGGCAACTTCGAGGAGCGGCTTCGGTGCGTATCCGGCCTGATCGGGCGACACCGGCGGCTCACGCGGCCGAGGAGGCGAGCGATGAAGGACTACCCGAGTATCCCCGCGGCCGGCCACCTGCTCGCCCAGTCGGCCACCGACTACCTGGGGCGGTCGTTCGTCGCCTTCGACAAGCTGGACGGCTCGAACCTCAGGGCCGAGTGGGACCGCAAGAAGGGCTGGCACCTCTTCGGCAGCCGCCGGCGGCTGCTCGACCCCTCGCAACCGCTCCTGGGCCAGGCCGTCCGGCTGATCCTTGAAGGGTACGGCGACGGCCTGGCGAAGGCGTTCAGGGACGACCCCGCCCTGGGCCGCCCCCGGGAGGCGACCGCCTACTTCGAGTTCTTCGGCCCCCGCAGCTTCGCCGGCCAGCACGACCCGGCAGTCCTCAAGATCCCGGCCAACGAGCCGTTCCGGGTCGTCCTCATCGACGTGAACCTCCACAAGCGAGGGTTCGTGTCCGGCGAGCAGTTCATCGACCACTTCGGCCACCTGGGCATCCCCCGGGTGGTCCACCGCGGCGAACTGACCCGCGAGTTCATAGCGGCCGTTCGGGCCGACAGGTTCGGCACGCCCGAGGGGGTCATCTGCAAGGGCGGCGAGGGGCACGGCCGCTGGATGGCCAAGGTGAAGACCACCGCCTATTTCCGCCGGCTGAAGGCCTTCTTCCGGGACGACTGGCAGAAGTACGGGGAGTGAGGCGGAACGCCTCATTCCCCGTACCCGCCCGTAGCCGTGGCCGGGCTGAAGGGGGAGAAGGATATGAGACTGGGTAAACGGGGCACCGAGGCCCAATCGCTTCGGGATCCGGGGCAAATTGCGGACGAAAAAAGCCGGTCGCACTCAGGTCAACATCCTCGTCACCCGCAAGCAGGAGCATTCCCGGAAGCCCGACGAGGCGTTCGGCAGTATTGAGCAGTGCAGCCACCGGCCCATTCCTTGAGCTTTTCGCCCGCTTCAAGCGACCAGGATGGACGCAGTGGGGGGACCAGGTCGAGGTTTACGAAGAGTCGCGACCGCTGCACCCTCCTTACAACGGCCACGCCCTTCCGGCAGGTGGAGGGTGAAGAGTGAAGGGTGGAGGGTGAAGACGCCTTGTCTTCTCCCTCCACCCTCCACCCTTCACCCTCCACCCGCTTGTCTTCTCCCTCCACCCTTCACCCTTCACCAGGTGCCGCACACGCCGACCGTCGCCAGCGGTCCTTCCCACCCTGGGTCAGACGGGGCCGCGCGGAGGCGTGGTGCGGGGTGGGGTCTCGCGGCGGCTCAGGGGTTCGGTGGCCCCTTCCTGCCGCCGAACTTGCCGCCGAGGTAGGCCCCGGCCACGGCGCCGATGGCGCTGCCGCCGAAGACAGTGCCGAGGCCGAGGGTAATGGTCGTGCCCAGGTCGTGCGGTTCCCCGACCGTCACCGTGCAAACCGCGACGACGCCGACGGAGACGGCGAGTCCTGTGAGGCCGCCCAGGGCGGCGCCGCCGAGGCCGAATAGCCACTTCCGCATGAGGAGCCCCTCCCGAGGACCAGTTGCCAGGGGTAGGGTACGCACCGCCCGGCCGGAGGGCAAAACGAAAAACGCCCCGGCAGCACAAGGCCACCGGGGCGTCGTCCTCTCTGTCACCACAAGGCCCACCGCGGGCGTGCGCGCCGCCCTGGTCGAGCGCACCGAGGCCCGCGGTCAGGTCGCCGACCTGGAACGTCTCGTGGGCCATGAAGTCCTCCGGGGTGGGAGCCGGCTTGCCGTTTCGCGCTGGCGCCGGCGCGCTAACCCGTCAGGGTGAGGTCACCCCGGGGGGAGAGTTGGGGCGGTGAAGGCGGCCTGGCACATCGGGCATTTCACCTCACGCCCCGCGAACTCCTCGGGGATGTTGACCTTCGCCGCGCAGCTGGGGCAGCGCGCGCGGGCCGCCTTGGACCGGGCGGTCTGGCGGATCATGTCGATGATCCCCAGGGCGAAGCCGCCGACCAGTAACCCCAAGCCGGTCCCCACGAGGCCACCGACGAACCCTGGTCGTTGCATGGGGATCACCCCTGAGGCCGATAGGATGAGCCCCCAGAGCAATCCGAAGAGTCCGCCGCCGAAGAGGCAGAGCTGGAACAGGAGAGAGTCTGTCCGCCACACGCTGTCTTTAGTCCCGTCGCGCGGCGGTGTCGGGTCGCTGGCCATCGGAAGTCCCTCAGGAGTGCTGCCGGCGCCCGTCCCCAAGGGTCCGGCGGTCGGCGTGTTGGATCCTAACCCGCCCGGGCGGCGCTGACAAACAAAAACCCGCCACCGCGGGGTCGCGGGCGCCGGTGGAACACGGTTTGCAAGTTTGACGAGCGCGGGCGGGTTGAATCGTACATCTCCGTACACTGGAGGACGAATCGTGACCAACCTGAAATTGCGGCAACTCATGGAGAACATCCTCGCCAACGGCAAGGTCGAGGGCCAGGAGCTCGAAGTGCTCCGCAGTGAGCTCTACGCCGACGGCAAGATCGACCGGCAGGAGGCGGACTTCCTCGTCGAGATGCACAAGCGCGTGCAGCGGGTCACGCCCGCGTTCGAGCACTTCTTCTACCAGGCCATCAAGGACCACATCCTGGCCGACGGCAAGATCACCGCGGAGGAGACGGCGTGGCTGCGGCAGATGCTCTACGCCGACGGCAAGATCGACGACCACGAGAAGAAGCTGCTGCACGAGCTCAAGGGCGAGGCGAAGAGCGTCAGTCCCGAGTTCGAGGCGCTGTGCAAGGAGTGCCTCAAGTAGGCGCTCGGCGAGCGGCGGGCTTTACGTCCGCCGCTCGTCCGAAATCCACCCCCTTTGATTGACACCCGTTCGACCCGCGGTAGACTGACGGTTGTTTCTCCCTCACGATCCTGTGCTCCGCAGCGGTGGCTGTTCACGGTGCGACGATGCCGGCGAACGGGGACGAGAGAACCGAATTCCAGCCGGGTGCCGGCGCCGAGGCGCAACCGCCACCCCCGCCGCCCCCCGCGCCGGCCGACGAGCACACCGAGTTCCAGCCCGACACCGCGCCCGGCACCGACCGCCCCAGCCCGCCGACCGCCGAGGAGGGCACCGTCCTGCAGCCGGACGACCCGCCCCGGGAAGCCGCCCCCCAACCGCCCGACCCCGCCGCCGACCGGACCGAGCGCACCCCGCACCAGGCCCCCCCCGACCCTTCCCAGCCTCGGACCGTCCGCCAGGTGGCCGGCGACCGCACCGAATCGCAGCCCGCCACGGACGTCGCTGCCGCACGGCCCGTGCCGCGCCGCGTGCCCGGCTACACCCTCCTCCAGCCCCTGGGCACCGGCACCTATGGCGAGGTGTGGCTGGCCGAGGAGGAGCGCACCGGCATCCGCGTCGCCATCAAGTTCCTGGCGCACGGCACCGGCCTGGAGTGGCAGCTCATCCAGGCCGAGGTCAAGCAACTCGCCCTACTACGTGATGGCCTACGCCGACCAGGGCTCGCTGGCGAAGCGCCTGGAGAAGGGGCCGCTGCCGCTGCCCGAGGCGCTGGCGCTCTTCCGCCAGCTCGCCGAGGCGCTGGCCTACGTCCACGCCAAGGGCGTGCGCCACTGCGACCTCAAGCCGGGCAACATCCTCCTCAACGCCCGCCGGCGCGTGCTGATCGCCGACTTCGGCCAGGCCCACCTGTCCGGCGACGTCGCGCCGGCCCTCGGCACGTTCTTCTACATGGCCCCCGAGCAGGCCGACCTGGGCCGGCAGATCCCCGACACGCGCTGGGACGTCTACGCCCTGGGCGCCATCTTCCACGCCATGCTCACCGGCCACCCGCCGCGCGAGAGCCCCGAGGCGCGCGCCGAGCTGGCGGCGACGACGAACCTGCCCGAGCGGCTGCGCCGCTACCGCGCCTGCGTGGAGAGGGCGCCGCGGCCCGGCGAGCACCGCCACGTCCCCGGCATGGACCGCCGCCTTGCCGACATCCTCGACCGCTGCCTGGAGGTCGATCCGGGCGAGCGCCTCCACGACGCCGGCGCCGTGCTCGCCGCCCTGGCGCGGCGCGAGCGGCAGCACCGCCAGCGGCCGCTGCTGGCCTTCGCCTTCACCGCCCAGGTGCTGCTGTTCCTCACGCTGGGGGCCGCCGCCGTGTGGGCGGCCGGCGATGCCGTCGCCCGCTCCCAGGCGGCCGTGACCGAGCAGGTGCTGGAGAGCGATCGCGTGGCCGCGTCCGTGGTCGCCAACGGCCTGGAGCGCGAGATGCTGATGCGCAGGACGCTCCTGGAGCAGTTCGCCGCCGAGAAGGACCTGGCCGACGCCATCGCGGCCCACGACCTGCACCGCCTCAAGCGCCTGATGAAGCGCTTCAACAGCGTCCGTTCGCCACAGGTGATGAGCTGGGTGGTGACCGACGCGAAGGGAAATCTGCTCGAGCTGGACCTGAACATCAAGCTGCCGGAGGGAACGGTGACCTCCGGGAACTTCGCGTGGCGCGACTGGTTCAACGGCAAGGGCGACCACCTCGACCGCAAGGGAAAGGAGTTCGCGCCGATCCGCCGCACACACATCTCGCAGCCGTTCGTCCGCCGCTTCTCGCACGAGATGGGCATCGGCATTTCGACGCCGGTGGTCGAGCCGGGCAAGCCGGACCAGGTGATCGGCGTGCTGTACACGCCGATCCTGCTGCGCGACGTCCACAGCTGGCTGGACCGGGTGAAGATCCGCGATGGCCTGGCGGTGCTGGTGGACCGGCACGGCCACTGCCTGCGGCACCGCGACGAGGAGCAGATCATGCCGACGCGCGACCAGAACCCGCCGAAGTTCTCGTCGCCGGTGTTCGCGGACGCGCTGCGCGCGGAGGGCGGCAATGCGGATTACGTCGATCCGGTGGATGGGCGGACTTACCTGGTGGGATACGCGCCGCTGCCGGAGCTCGGCTGGGCGGCCCTGGTGCAGCACGAGCGCACGGCGGCGCTGAGGCCGATCGACGATTTGAAGACGCAGATGATCGTCTTCGGCGTGGTGCTGCTGGTGGGAGTGCCGCTGCTGCTGTCGGCGCTGTGGGGCTGGCTGATCTGGACGCTGCGCCGCAAGGATCGCATCACGCAGGAGGGGTGAAGGACTACTACACCGCGGCAGAAATGAGTGACCGTTCGTTTAGCCGCGAGCCTCGGGCGAGCGCGGGACAGCGCGCTCGCCCGAGGCTCGCGGCTAAACGGGATTCGATCGTGGCCGCCCGTTAGCGGAACGCGCCGATGTAGAAGTTGAACACCTGCTGGCGGTCGCCCGGTCCGCTGACGATCGGGAAACCGAGGTCCAGGGCGATCGGCACCGGGCCGAGCATCGGCAGCGTGATCCGCAGGCCCACGCCGGCCGAGACGCGGTAGTCGTGGAGGCTCACGTCCCGCTCCACCGTGCCCGTGTCCAGGAACGCCACCACGTACAGCTGGTCGTTCGCCTTGATCGGCACCTGGTACTCCAGGCTATTGAGGAACAGGAAGTCGCCGCCCACCTCGAAGCCGTTGACGTTCGGGCCGACGCCGCGGAACTGGAAACCGCGCAGGCTCCGGAAACCGCCGGCGTAGAAGCGCTCGTACACCGGCGTGTTCGACCCCGCGTACGCCACCTGACTCCGCGCCACCAGCACGTGCCGGCCGCTGCCGTCGGCCCGCTGGTACGTCGTGAAGTACTTCGTCGCCTCCGCGCTCAAGATCGGGAAGCTGTAGTCGCCCGTGAGGTACTCCGCCGACAGGTCGAGCAGGCTACCGTCCGTCGGCCGGATGAACGAGTCGCGGTCGTCGCGAATCACGCCGACGCGCGGGCCGACCAGGAGGTGGTTGCCCTGGACGTTCGTGATGTCCGGCGGCGCGAAGATGGACACGCCGGACACCTCCACGTTCTCCAGCCGCAGTCCCGCCGTCACGCTCCAGTAGCGGTTGAGCTGTTTGCCCAGCGTGACGCGGCCGCCCTCGCGGCGCTCGTTGTATTCGTTGTAGATGCGGTCGTAGTAGTACCCGCTGGTGCTGAAGCTGATCGGCTGGTCGAACAGGAACGGCTCGCGGAACGAGACCGTGTAGCGCTGCAGCTGCGTGCCGGGCACCGCCTCCGCCCGGAACTCCTGGCCGGCCCCGCGGAACGCCCGGCCGTTGAAGATGTCGTCCAGGCTGGTCGGCGGCCGCAGGATGTCGAAGTTCTTCTCGTTGAGCACCACGCTGCCGACCAGGCCGGCGTCCGAGTTCACGCCCAGGCCGAACATCAGGCTGCCCGTCGGCTGCTCGGTGACGATCACGTCGATGTCGCGGACCGGGTTGTCCGGGTCGTCCGACTCGCGGACGATCAAGGTCGGCTTCGTCCCCTTCTCCTGGTTGGTCTCGAAGATGCCCAGCCGGGCCAGGTCGCGCTCGCCCTGGCGCAGCAGCGGGTAGCTGAGCGTCTGGCCGGGGTAGAGCTGCAGCACGCGGCGGATGACGCGGTCCTTGGTGACCGTGTTGCCGGTGATGTTGATCGTGCCCACCTGGGCCTGCCCGCGCTCGAACACCTCGTACTGGATGCGCACTACCCCCGGCTCCTTGTCCTTGTCGGCGAAGAACAATTTCTTGTCGGTCACGATGCCGTAGCCGCGGAAACCGTACAGGTCGGTGATGTTCTTCAGGTCGCCGTCGATGGCGGGCTCGCTGTAGATGTCGTCCTTCTTGACCCGGAGGATACTGGTAACCAGGTCGCGGCTAAGGGCCTTGGGGCCTTCGAGCGTGACGTCCTGGACGCGGTAGCGCAGGCCCTCGTGGATGTGGAAGGTGACGTCCACGGAGCGCAGGTCATCGTTGACGGTCACCTCACGCGTGACGCAGACGTCGAGGTAGCCGTTCCCCTTGTAATACTCCTCAAGCTTGAAGGCGTCGTGTTCGACCATGGGGGGGTTGTACTCGCCCATGAAGCCCAGGCCGAGGAGCATCTGGCGGCTGTCGATCTGCGTCCGGAGGCGCGCGGTGGTGGCCAGATGGTCGTTGCCGGTGAAGGAGATCTTGCGGATCTTGACGGCCGCCCCCTCGGTGATGTTGAAGACGACGCGCGTGTCGCCGGGGTTCTTGCCCTCTTCGAGGTAGACGCTGGCGAACAGGCGGCCCTTCTTGCGGTAGTAGTCCTGGATCTCGAAGCAGGCGCGGAGGTTCTGCGACGGGTTCAGGGGGGCGCCCTTCTTCACGCCGGTGATCTGGTCCAGCTCTTCGGGTTTGACGTGGTTGGCGTTCTTGTAGACCACCTCGCGGACGACGCTGGGGTGCTCCTCGACGATGAAGTGGACGATGACGCGGCCGTCCGGCGTGCTCTGCGGGTGGACGCGGAAGGTGCGGAACCATTTCGTCTCGGCCAGGCGGTTGAGGTCGTCCTGGACCGTGACGGGGTTGTATTCGCGGCCCGCATGCGTCCGGAGGCGGTTCTTGACCTCCTCCGGCGAGATGGTCCGGCAGCCGTGGACGACCACGTCGGCGACCTGGACCTGCTCCTGGGGCGCCTGGGCCCGCGCGGTGTGCGCCAGGACCGCCGCGGCCATGAGCAGCCCCCCCAGCACGAGGAGCTTGCGCCAGGCCGGCGGAGGAACCTTCCCGGTGACGTTCTCCGTCCCTTTCATTGGCTCTACCCTCGGAGCGGACTGTCGATGGCTTGCGAGTAGGGAGGGAGAGCGATAGCGGAAGGGACCTCCGCAGTCAAGAGCAACCGGAAGCTTTGAAGCCCACGGGTGGCAACCCGTGGGCTTTGCCGGTCCCCTACTCCCTTGTCATCGGGTAGCCCTTCTCGCGCCAGCCGCGGACGCCGCCGTCCATCGAGGCCACGTTCGTGTAGCCCATCTTGCGCAGGTTGTCGGCGGCCAGGGCGGAGCGGAAACCGCCGCCACAGTACAGGACGATCGGCGCCGCTGTGTCGGGGATCTTCTGCTCGACGTCGCGCTCGATCACGCCCTTGCCGAGGTGGAGCGCCCCGGGAAGGTGGTCCTTCGCCCACTCGCCGTCCTCGCGGACGTCCACGAGATGGAACCCCTCGCGGCGGTCGAGCATCGCCTTGACGCCATCGACGGTCACCTCGCGGACGTTCTTCTTCGCCGCCTCGACGATCTCGAGGAAGCGCGGGGAGTGCTGGTGTGCCATAAGTTGTCCCTCCGGAAAGTCGCGATTCGCCCGCCCGCGGTAAGGCGGGCCACCCCGACCATTGTAGGGTCCGGGGCCGTGGGGGAGGGATCCAAACCAGACGGGGGCCTGTATCGATTGGGATCAATTACCACAGCCCCGGAACCGGTGGCGGTGCGCGCG
>JBBRPS010000216.1:0-13218 GCA_038227745.1 Gemmatales bacterium
AGTGCGGCGCTCGGCGCCGCTTTCTTTTTTTCTTTCGCACGCGGCTCGGGGACCTGCCAAAGAAAGAGGGAAAGCGGCGCCGAGCGCCGCACTCCAAAGCGCCCCGGCTGACCCAGGGGGAAAGTTGGGTTCTGTACTTCCACCATGCTCCCCCTCCTCGTCAACCTGCGCGGCCGCCGGTGCCTGGTCGTCGGCGGCGGTGCGGTCGGCACGCGGAAACGCCGGACGCTCGCCGAGGCCGGCGTCCACGTTCGCGTCGTCTGCCTGGAGCCGCCGCCCGCCGAGGCCGCCGACGTCGAATGGCTCACGGAACCCTACCAACCGCGGCACCTTGATGGCATCGCCCTTGCCGTCGCCGCCGCCACCCCGGAGGTCAACCGCCGCGTGGCGGCCGACGCGCGCGCCCGCGGCGTGTGGGTGAACTCCGCGACCGACCCCGAGGAGGGCGACGTTGTCTTCCCCGCGGCGCTGCGGCGCGGCGACCTCGTCCTCGCTGTCGGCACCGGCGGCCACGCCCCCGCCCTGGCGCGCACGATCCGCGACCGGCTGGCGGGCGACTTCGACGCGGTGTTCGGCGACTGGGTGGCGCTGCTCGCCGAGCTGCGACCGCTGATCCGGGAGCGCGTGCCGGCGGGCGAGCGCCGCGGCTTACTCGAAGGGCTGTGCCGCTGGGAATGGCTGGAGCGGCTGCGCCGCGAGGGCACCGGCGCGGTGCGAACGGCCATGTTCGCCGCGGTGGAAGCCCTGGCAGGGGGGGCGCACCCGCCGCTATAATCGAAGTCATGCTGACGCTGCTCGGGAAGATCACCGCCGACTGTTTCACGGCGAGCTACGCGCTGGCCCTGGTGCTGGAACTGCTCTACCTGTTCCGGCCGCGCCCGGTGGTCCGCGCGTGCGCGCTGGTCCTGGGCGGCGCCGGCCTGCTGGCGCACACGCTGTTCGTAGCCGTCAACCCGATGCCGCTGGAGACCGCCTACGGCTCGCTGATCTTCCTGGCCTGGGTGCTGGCGATGTTCTACCTCTATGGCTCGCTCCACCACCGCCGCGTTGCCTGGGGGTTATTCGTCCTGCCGCTCGTCCTGGGCCTGGTCCTGCTGGCGCGGCTGTTCCACGGCGACCCTGGGCCACGGGCCGAGACGGTCTCCTGGGAGTTGTTCACGCTGCTGCAGGGCCGGCACTTCTGGCCCGCGCTGCACGGTCTGCTGCTCCTGCTCGCCGCCATCGGCATCTCCGTCGGCTTCGTCGCCAGCGTGATGTACCTGGCGCAGGTCCGCCGGCTGCGGCAAAAGACTCTGCCGGGACACGGCGTCAAGCTGCTCAGCCTGGAGCGCCTGGAGACGATGAACCGCCGTGCGATCATCCTGGCCTTCCCGATGCTGACGGCCGGGCTGCTGGTGGGCCTGGTGCTGCTGCTCAAGACGGACGAGCAGGCGACGGGGTGGGTCCGCATCCTAAGCGTGGTCGGGCTGTGGGTGGTGTTCGCGATCCTGCTCTACCTGCGCTACCGTGCGCATGCGCGCGGGCGGCGGGTGGCGCTGCTGACGATCGTGGCATTCGCGCTGCTGCTGTTCTCGCTGATCTCCGTTCACCCGTTCGCGCAGGGGGTGGTGCGATGATGCTCCTCCTGGCGGTCGGCTGCAGTTCCCACAACACGTCGGTCGCGGTGCGCGAGCGGCTGGCGTTCGGGCCAGACCGGCTACCCCTGGCCCTGGACGAATTGGGATCGCGCTACGGCTGCGAGGCGGTGATCCTGAGCACCTGCAACCGGGTCGAGCTGTACCTGGCGCGGACGGACGCGCAGGTGGCGCCGGACGTGGACCTGATCGCGGAGTTTCTGGCCGAGTTCCACCGCCTACCGGCGGAGGAGGTGGCGCCGCACCTCTACCACCACCGCAACGCCGACGCGGTCCGCCATCTGTTCCGCGTGACGGCGAGCCTGGACAGCATGCTGATCGGCGAGGGTCAGATCGCCGGACAGGTGAAGCGCGCCTACGAGCTGGCCATGGCTCATGCCGCGGCCGGCAGGACCCTCCACCAACTATTCCAGCACGCGCAGAAGGCCGCCAAGCGCGTCCGCACCGAGACGGGCATCGCGCGCGGCCATGTCTCGGTTTCGAGTACGGCGGTCGATTACGTCCGCCAGGTGTTCGAGCGCTTCGACGACAAGACGGTGCTGGTCATCGGCGCCGGCAAAATGGGCGAGCTGACGCTGAAGCACCTGAAGCAGTTGAAGCCGAAGCGGATCCTCGTGGCAAACCGCAGCCCGGAGAAGGCGGAGGCGGTGGCGCAGGGCTGCGGCGGCAGGGCGGTACCCTGGGAGCGGCTGGACGAGGCGCTCGCGGGGGCAGACATCGTGCTGAGCACGACGGGGGCGCCGGAGCCGATCGTGACACGCGCGCGCTGGGAGCAGATCCTGCCGCGACGGACAGGCGGGCCGGTGGTGATCCTGGACATCGCGGTGCCGCGCGACTTCGACGCGGCCATCCACGACGGCGACCGGACGTGCCTGTTCAACATCGACGACCTGAAGCGGCTGCGCGAGCAGACGCTGCGCGACCGGGCCAAGCACGTGGCGCCGGCCGAGGCGATTATCGAGCAGGAGCAGCGGCGCTTCCTGGGCGAGTGGGCGCGGCAGCGCAACGGGCCGGTGATCGCGCGGCTGACGCAGGACTTCGAGGCGAAGCGGCAGGCGGTGGTGGCGCAGCTGCTGGGGCGGCTGAACGGCAAGCTGACCGACGCGGACCGCAAGTACCTCGAGGGGGCGTTCCGGCTGTTGCAGAACCAGTTCCTGCACGGGCCGATCTCGGCGCTGGCGGAGGAGCCGCACGAGGGCGGCCGGCATACGCTGCCGGAGGCGCTGCGGAAGCTGTTCCGGTTGGAGGAGTGAGGGTGGGGATCCGCTGAGCCCAGCATGGACTCAAAGAGTCACGCACATGAAGACGTACGACTAACGTACTTCTGGGCCATCGTGCCCTCAGGCTTGTTTGAGTTTCAAAGCGGCACGCGCCTTCGCCATGCGGACCAGATGCTCGACGTACTGGTACTGCTCCCAGGCGCGCTGCTCGTCGGGGGAGAGACTCCCGCTGCGGTTTTTCTCCAGCAGCTCCTCGAGCCGTTCCTGTAGGGCAGCGGAGGGACGGAGGGCGAGGATCTCTTCCGGCGTGGGCAGCGATGCGAGGGTTTCGAGAACGTCGGTCAACCCCGAGAAGCCCGCCCCGCCCTGGTCGCTCCAGGCGCGGATGCCCAGCTCAAGAATGTGCGGCAACTCCTTCTCGACCGGCTGTAACCGCAGGGCCAGTTCGTCAGAGATGGTCAAGGTGATTTCCACGCGGCCTCCTATCGGCTCTTGCGTTTCTATCGCCCGCATGAGCCATCCTATTCTACCGCGGCGGCCCGCTGTTCGGCCACGCGGGATCCCTGCCCAGGCCGGAATTCTCGGTGTCGCCTTCGGCCTCGTTCGGGCGAAGTTCGCCGCCCCGGTCCGGGCTCCCGACGCCGGCCATTCGCTTACCGCCCTTGCGTCGGCTCCGCATCGGTCCCCGGCATCGGCAGCGGGCTGGCCGCGGGCGCCGTGTAGCGGCGCTCGACCGCGGCCTTGATCAGCGCCCGGCTCTCGGCCGGCGAGGCGTTCGTCAGCCCCTCCGCCGTCTGCGTCTCGGCCGCCAGGTCCTCGTCCTTGATGTACTCACGGAACCAGCGCGAGTAATCGCCCTGGCGGAGGTGGTAAAGCCAGGTTTCGTCATCGACGCCGTCGGCCAGCTGGAGGAATAGCACAAGGTTCTGCGCCCGCAGGTTGAGCTTGCCCTCCGGGCCGCGGAAGTAGAAACTGCGGTCGGGCGGCAGTTCGCCCTCGGCGTACTTGCGCGAGTGACGGCGGCGCTCTGTCTTGCCTGGGGCCACCCGCACCCGATACGGCGCCTCGCCACGGTACTTCGGCCACAGCAGCACCTCGCCCGCTTCCAGCTCCACGGGCCGCAGCGCCGGCGGCGCCTCCCCGAGCGCCTTGCAGAAGCCGCCGAGCGTGGCCTCCGGCTCGGCGCCGACAGCGATCACCGTGCCGACCCCGCCCAGGGCCGCCGCGCTGACCTGGTCGGGGTGGACCGTCACGATCATCGTGCTGCTGATCTCGCCCGGCAGTGCCAGGGCCCCCGGCTGCCACGACGCCGGCAGCAGGTGGTGCGCCTCGTCGATCAGCAGCCAGTGCGGCCTGCCGGTCCGCGCCCGCATCTCCAGCAGGCGCGGCAGCAGACCGAGGAAGAACGGCGGCCGGTCGGTCACCGGCAGGCCGATCAGGTTGACCACCGTGTTCTGTTCGGGGTTGACCAGCGCCTCGAGCACCTCCTTGACCGTCGGCCCCTGCCGGCTGCTGCCCAGGGTGAGCGCCCCCGGGAGGCCTTCGTAATCCCCCTCCGGGTCGATGATGCAGAACTGGTACTTGTGCTCCATCAGCCGTTCGAGCAGGCTGGTGGCGGAGGTCGATTTGCCGCTGCCGGATGGGCCGGCGATCAGCACCCCGGGGCCATAAGGCGGCAGGCGCACCTCGCCGCCGTCGGGGCGCGTCCCGAAGAGGAGCTGATGCCGCTCCAGCCTGCCGTCGAGGTTCTTCAGGTCGTCGCCGACCATCTGCCCGATCAGCTCCGCGACGCCGGCACCGTGGTCGGCGCGCGTCACCAGGTCGGCGCGGTCCTTCAGGGCCGGCAGAGCGTTGGCGACGGCGACGGCGCACTCGCACAGGCTGAGAAAGGCGTGGTCGTTCTCCGCGTCGCCGACGCCGACAGCCTCGTGGGGGGACAGCTGCATCTCGCGCAGGGCGGCGGCCAGGCCGGTCGCCTTGTTGACGCCCGCGGGTAATATCATTACCGCGCCTTTATTGAAGATGACCTGTAGTTCCAGGCCCATGTCGCGGATTGTCTTCAGGACCGTCACCTCGTGCGGCTGCCAGGTGGCGACGATGACGCGGCCGACGGAGATGGGGCCGACGCCGCGCTCGCGCAGTTTCTGCACGAAGTCGGGGGGCGGCGGCTCGGCCAGGCGCTTCTCCTCGCGGGTGGAGGGGCGGTAGAGCAGGCCGCCGTTCTCCGCGACGACCCACTCGAAGAGGTGGAGCTGCGCGAAAACTTTCTGCAGGTCGTCCAGTTCGCGGCCCGTGACCATGACGAGCCTGCGGCCGGTCGCCAGCAGCTTCTCCAGCGCGGCGAGAGTCGGGACGTCCACCCGCCCCTCGTGGGCCAGGGTGCCGTCGTAGTCCGACGCCAGAACGTGGTAACGCATGGCGTTTCTCCTCTCTCACTCCGCGGTCTTCGCCCAGCAACGCAGCACCTCGGCGACACTCCACGCCTGCGCGATGCAGCCGCGCGGCGCGTACGGCGGCTCGGCGTCGAAGATCTCGCTGATCGAGCCAACGCAGGCGTTGTGCAGCTCGCCCGTGAAGCCCTGCAGAAAACGGCGGGCGCCCGCGCGGTCGTCGGGGCGGAGCTTCAGCCAGGCGTCGATGAACGGGCCGATCAGCCACCCCCAGACGGTCCCCTGATGGTAGGCCGCGTCGCGCGCCCGCAGGTCGCCGTAATACTTCGCCTTGTAGTCCGGGCTGCCCGGCGCCAGCGAGCGCAGGCCGACCGGCGTCAGCAGACGGTCCTTGACGACCTTCAGCACCGGCTCCCAGCGCTCGCGCTCGAGCACCGGGTGCGGCAGCGAGATGGCAAACACCTGGTTGGGCCGGCACGACGGGTCGTCGCCGCCGCCCTCCCTGTCCACGACGTCGTAGAGGTAGCCGCCGTCGGCGTACCAGAAGCGGCGGTTGAACGAGCGCCGCGCCTGCTCCGCGTGGTCGGCGTACGCCCGCGCCGCCTGCTCGCCCTCCTCCGCGCGCACCCACGCCTCCAGCAGGCACAGGGCGTTGTACCACAGCGCGTTGATCTCGACCGCCTTGCCGCGCCGCGGCGTCACCACCCAGTCGCCGACCTTGGCGTCCATCCACGTGAGCTGATAGCCCTCCGCCCCCTGGCGCAGCAGGCCGTCCTCCGGGTCCACGCCGATGCCGAAGCGCGTGCCGCGCAGGTGGTGCGCCACGATGTCCTTCAGCTTCGGCAGCAGCAGTCGCAGCGTGGTCCGGTCGGACGTGGCGTCGAGGTAGCGCTTCAGGGCGTGGAAAAACCACAGCGTTGCGTCGGCGGTGTGGTACAGGCCCTCCTTTTCGCCCTCGGGGAACAGGTTGGGGATGAGGCCGTCGCGGACGTAGTGGGCGAAGGTGCGCAGGATGAAGCCGGCCTCGGTCTGGCGGCCGGTGGTGAGCGTCAGCCCCTCCAGACCGATCATCGTGTCGCGGCCCCAGTCCGTGAACCAGTGGTAGCCGGCGATGACGGTGCGGACCTCGTCGCCGCCGGCGTGGGCGCGGGCGGCGTCGGCGACACGGCCGGCCGGCGTGATGAGGAACTGGTCGGCCGCCAGCACCAGCTCGCGGCCGGCGCCGGTGCGCGCCGCGGGATGGGCGGCGGCGATCAGCCGCTCGCGCCGCTCGCGCTCGGCCTGGAACGCCTCGGCCGGCCCCAGCGCCAGGATCGTCTCCCACGGCTCGGTCGAGGCGACGAGGGTGGCGTCGTGGTCGCGCGTCAGATCGACGCGGAAATACCCGGGGCTCCACAGCGCGCCGAGGGCCTCGTAGCCGCGGCTCTGCTCGACGCGGTAGTGGATCTCCGGCAGTTCGGTGCCGTCCATGGTGAAGGCGGCGCGCTTGCCATGCAGGTACAGGCGCAGCGGCGGCAGGGCCGACTTCGACGACAGCTCGTACTTCCCCTCCATGGCGGTCAGCGTGTAGGGGCCGGGGTGGGCCATGCTGACCGGGGCCTCGTGCGCGCGGAAGTGGACCGACGGCCGCACCTTCAGCCGCACCGTGCCGTCGCCGGCGACGAGGCGGTAGTTGACGTGGACGGTGTTCTGGAGGTGCGGCAGCAGCACGCGCTTCTCGAAGGCGAAGTTGCCGATGTCGTAGCGCCACACGGGCAGGCCCTGTTCGAGGCGGAACTCCGCGACGTGTTCGACGCCGCGCAGGTTGAGCCGGCCGGCGGCGTGCTCCTCGCCGCCGAAGAGGAAAGTCGTGCCGTCGGGGAGGCGGATCCATTCGGATAGGTGGTTGAGCATGACCTGCCGGCCGAGGGGCGCGGGCAGGGCGGCGATCAGGAGGCTGTGGTAGCGGCGCGAGGCGACGCCGGCGATCGTACCGGAGGCGTAGCCGCCCAGGCCGTTCGTCACCAGCCACTCGTGCGTCAGCAGTAACTCCGCCTTCTTCTCGGGGTCGCGCGGCAGCGGGATGCGAAGGACCCAATCGTCCATGGCAGTTCACTCCAGCTTCTGGCTCGGTTTAGCCGCGGTTCGCATGTCGGTGTAGCGGTTCGTGGCCGACTCGCTCCGCGAGTCGGGTGCTTACAACCCCCGACTCGCGGAGCGAGTCGGCCACGAACCCCGCACGCGGTTCTGCGAACCGCGGCTAACCTACGGTCGGGGCCTCCCGCGGGACAAGGGCCAGCGCCGCCTCACCCGGGATGCGCCAGTTTTCATCGGTGTCCGGCGGCGCCGTGCCGTTGCCGCCGTAGCGCAGGTCCTCGCTCGACCACAGCACCTCCCAGCGCTTGCCCGCGGGCGGCGCCAGCAGCGGCTCGGGCGCCGGGTCGAGGTGCAGGTCGCGCCCCAGGTTGACCAGCAGCAGCCGGTCCTCGCCGCCGTCCACGAAGTAGCGCAGCACGAACGCCTGCGGCCCCAGGACCGCCCCGTCCACGCCGCGCGGCCGCTGCGCCCGGAAGGCGGGGTCCTCGCGCCGCAGCTTCAGCAGGTCGCGGTGCAGGTCGTAGATCTCCTGGTGCTTTTGCCGCTCCGAAAAGTCCAGTTTGCAGCGCTCGAATGTTTTCGGATCGGCGGGGTCGGGCAGGCACGCCTGCACGTCGGGGGCCGCCAGGCTGGGGAACTGCGCCAGGAACTTCCCCCGGCCCTTGCACACCAGCTTCGCCAGGTCGGACTTGTGGTCGGCGAAGTAGAAGAACGGGCTAGAGGCGGCGAACTCCTCGCCCTGGAAGAGCATCGGCGTGCCCGGCGCCAGCAGCAGCAGCGCCGTCATCGCCTTGAGCCGGCCGGGGCTGGTCCGCTCCCAGGCGCGCTGGCCGCGGCTGGAGTTCGCGACCTGGTCGTGATTCTGGAGGAAGGTGACGAAGCGCGCCGGCTCCAGGTCGAGCGCCGGCGCGCCGCGCCGCTTCTTCTGCCACTTGTAGCGCTGGCCCTGGTAGAGGTAGCCCCACTTGACCGCCGAGATGAACTCCTGTGGGTCGCCGAGGTAGTCGGTGTAATAGGCCTCGTTACGGCCGGTCAGCACGACCGTGGCGCTGTGGTGGAAGTCGTCGTTCCACAGGGCGTCCAGGCCGTAGCCGCCCTTGTCCGCGGGCCGGACCAGCTTCGTCTCCTGCGGCTCGTTCTCGCACACGATTACCGTCGCCCGCCCGCGCGCCGCCTCGCGCACTCGGCGGCCGAGGACGGCCATGATGTTCTCCGGCGAGCTGTCGAAGATCTGCTGCGTCGCGTCGAGGCGCAGGCCGTCGAGGTGGAACTCGTCGATCCAGTAGCCGGCGTTGGCGACGAAGAACTCGCGGACCGGCCCGGCGCTCTCGCCGTCGAAGTTGAGCGCCGCGCCCCACTCGTTCTTGTAGCGGTCGGTGAAGTAGTCGTCGGCGAACGCCTTGAGGTAGTTGCCGTCGGGGCCGAAGTGGTTGTAGACGACATCGAGGATCACGCCGAGGCCGGCGGCGTGGGCGCGATCGACAAAACGGCGGAAGTCGTCGGGCGTGCCGTAGAGGCGCGTCGGGGCGAACAGGTCCACGCCGTCATAGCCCCAGCCGAAGCGGCCCGGGAACTCGGCCACGGGCATGACTTCCAGGACGGTGATACCGACCGAGGCCAGTTCGGGAAGCTCGCGGGCGGCCGACTCCCACGTGCCCTCGCGCGTGAAGGTGCCGACGTGCATCTCGTAGATCACCTGCCCCTCCAGGCGGGTGCCGCGCCAGGCGCCATCCGTCCAGCGGAAGGCGCCCGGGTCGATGACCTGCGAGGGGCCGTGCGGCCCTTCCGGCTGGAAACGCGCCGCGGGATCGGGGTAAAGGGTCGGGTCCTCGTCGAGGCGGAAGCGGTACACCGTGCCGGCACCGGCGGCGCTCCCCTTGCCCGAGAAGTAGCCGTTGCCCTCGGCCTGCAACGCGACCGCCAACGGGCCGCTGCGGGGGAGGTCGCCGGGCCCCTTTTCGAGGACCACTTCCACGCGCCGCCGCTTCGGCGCCCAGACGCGGAAATGCACCCCGCCATCGGCGAGCACTTCCGCCCCGATGGGGAGCCGCCTTGCCTGATTCATCATGTGTGCGATCGCCTGCGTACCGAAGGGCCTGCGCGGCGTACCGTGGCCGCCGGTCTCCTTCTCCTCCTTGCCGCCTCATCCTTGAAGCAAAGGCGATGCCAAAGGTGGCGGCCGGCTGGGAGCGGACTCGACAGGCGTCCGTTTTGTACCGTGGTGGGAACGGCATGGAGTTTGCCTGCCTCCATCCCGGCTGGATCCAACGACTCTCAACCCTGGAAATGCCATCAGGAGTACCCACACAAGCCCACGGGCCGCGCCCCTGGGCTTCTTCTCTCCTGTCGATTCCCAGGCAGACGCTTGAGCGCGCCGCCCTTTTCCCTTAGGATGGGTAGTGAAAGCCCGCCCGACTGAGAGGCCCTCGATGCAAGACTCCGCCGGACCGCTGACGCCCGCCCTGCTCGCGCGGCGCGACCGCCTGCTCGAGATCCTGCGCGGCATGGGCCGGGTCGTCGTCGCGTTCAGCGGCGGCATCGACAGCACGGTCGTCGCCCGGGCCGCCCACCTGGCGCTGGGCGACCGGGCCGTCGCGGTGACCGCCGACAGCGCGAGCGTGCCGCGCGCCGAGATCGCCGAGGCCGTCGAGTTGGCTCGGCAAATCGGCATCCGGCATCGCCTGGTGAAAACGGACGAATTTGCCGACCCCGACTACGTGCGCAACGACGGGGCACGCTGCTACTTCTGCAAGAGCGAGCTATATCGCTCCATCGAGTCCCTGCTGCCGGAACTTGGGGCCGACGTCGTCTGCAGCGGCGCCAACCTCGACGACCTGGGCGACTACCGCCCCGGGCTGACCGCCGCCGCCGAGCACGCGGTCCGCCACCCGCTGCTGGAGGCCGGCCTGGGCAAGGCGGACGTCCGCGCCCTGGCCCGCAGCTGGGGTCTGCCGACCTGGGACAAGCCCGCCTCGCCATGCCTGTCGAGCCGCCTGGCCGTCGGCGTGCAGGTCACCCCCGAGCGCACCGCCCGCGTCGAGGCCGCCGAGACGTACCTCAGGGAGAGGGGCCTGCGCGAGCTGCGCGTGCGGCTGCACGAGGGCGAGCTGGCCCGCATCGAGGTGCCGCCGTCCGAGCTGGCGCGCCTGGCGGACCCGGCGGTGCGCGAGCCGCTGGTACGCCGCCTGAAGGAACTGGGCTTCCGCTTCGTGACGCTCGACCTGGAGGGCTTCCGCAGCGGCAGCCTCAACAGCCTGGTCCCGCTGGAGAGCAAGCGACTGTTCACCAAGGTGTGAAGCCCGCGGCCCCACCCCGCGGGCTTTTTCGAGAGCCTGGCACCATGAACCCCCTGCCCGCCCCGAAGGCGCTGGACGCCTACTTCCTGGAAGCCCGCTGTAAACTGCTCGACCTGGCCGCGATCCTCGACCGGATTGGCCGGGGTCGGGACGCCGCCGCCGTCGGCGAGGATCCGCGCCTGGAAAAAATCCGCCAGGCGCTCGAGGTCCTGCACGACCAGAGCGGCGGCCGCGCCGAGCGCATCCAGCAGATCTTCTCGCTCGACTACGACCCGAACTGGAAACTGCCTCAGCCGCGTTAGCGCGGCCGGGCGCGGCAGACCGTGTTGGTGCTTGCGTTCGCCCCGGTCCTGGGACTATCCTGGGGCGAGGCAGGACAAACCAAGGCGCTGTCCCTCTTCTCCAGGAGCCTCGTATGAGCAATACCGACCCGCAAAGTCCGCAATCCCCACCGCACCGCCGCGACTTCCTGCAGCAGGCTGCGGGACTGGCCGCCGGCGCGACCGCTCTGTCGCAGGCCGCGGACGCCGCCCAGCCGGCTGCCGCGGCCGCGCTGCCGACGGTCCGCCTCGGCAAGCACGAGATCAGCCGTCTGATCGTCGGCGGCAACCCGATCTACGGCTACTCGCACTTCAACCGCCACCTGAGCCGCCACTTCACGGAATGGCACACGCCCGAGCGCGTGCTGGAGCTGCTGCGCCGCTGCGAGCAGGTCGGCATCAACACCTGGCAGAACAGCTACGCGGAGCGCACCCTGGCGGACCTCGACCGCTACCGCCAGGCCGGCGGCCGCATGCACTGGCTGTGCCTGGGCAAGGGCGACTGGGACCAGCGCCCCGAGCGCATCGACGAGGCCGCCCGCCGCAAGCCCATCGGCATCGCGCCCCACGGCGCCCTCGCGGAGCGCCTGCACCGCCAGGGCCGGGTGAAGGTGCTGCGCGACCTCCTCCGCCGCATCCGCGACCGCGGTGTCCTCGTCGGCCTGTCGGCGCACAACCCGGCCGTGATCCGCCTGGCCGAGGAGCAGAACTGGGATGTCGATTACTACATGTGCTGTCTGTATTATCTCACCCGGCCGCGCGACGAGTACCGCAAGCTGCTCGGCAAGGACCTGCCGCTGGGCGAGATCTACCTGCCGTCCGACCCGCCGCAGATGTTCAAGGTGATCCAGGCGACGCGCAAGCCGTGCCTGGTGTACAAAGTGCTGGCGGCAGGCCGGCGCATCGGCACGCCCGCCGAGGTTCGCCAGTGCTTCGAGACGGCGCTGAACAACATCAAGCCGATCGACGCGCTGATCGTGGGTATGTACCAGCAGTTCGGCGACCAGGTCGGCGAGAACGCGACCCTCGTTCGTGAGCTGTGTGCCCGGCGACGCTGACCGGGGACGTAGGTTTTTCCGGGACTTCCGTCCTTCCACCGATCCCTTATTGTACAGGGTTTAGGGGGTTTTCCATGCTTTTCTCTGCACGAACTCTGCATCCGTGCAGACTTTTCAAGTCACTTTTCGGGGGGAGCATGTATCCTTCCCCCGCGAGGTGGCAGCGATTGCGTGCGGCGTTACGCCGTGCCTGACGGAGACTCGTCACATCCTCTTTTCATCCAAATGTAACTACTGCCCGGCAGACCGGGCCGAAGAACCTGGGTGGACAGTGCCGCTTGGCGGGGGTGCTTCGGCTCCCCCCTCCACACGCACGACGACCTGGCGAACCTGCGGGACGCGGTGAAAGGAATCGACTTCGGGAGTAGGGGAGCGGTCACGGCAAATCGCGCCTGATCGGTCGTGAATAGGCTTGCCTGGATATGTGTTCTATTGTATACTATTCCTTTGTACACAAGCTGCGAGGACCGGAACTGCTTTGGGGTGGACGCGACAGCCATCCTCGACTAAAGGGCCAGAATCCGATTCTCGCTGCGAGCAAGGAGGCTCGATCTCCCCGCGCGGCAAAGAAGCCTACAGCAGGAGGTCATCATGGCGAAGGTCATTTGCGATGTATCGGACGGGCTGCGGAAGTCCGAGGCGACCGTCAAGCTGATCACGTTCGACAACCGCCCAGAGTTTCTGCCCGTTGATCGCGGGCTGCTGTGTACGGAAGGGGACATGCATTACCTATCCGTCCCCGTCATTCACATCAACCATGAGAAGAAGGCTGCTCTGATCGCGTTGCCCGTCGAGGCCGATTCCGGCGCGCACCGTGTGTGGGTGCATCTCGACAAGCTCAAACAGGACCAGGAAGCCGCCACATGATCCTTTCCGACCGGGAGGTACGAGCTGGTCGCCAACGGCGTTTGATCTGGATATCCGACTGCCCACCAGCAAGCGACAAGCGCTGGTCTGCTACGACCTTGGACCTTACGCTCGCGGCCGAGATTCGCCCCTGGCTGGCGCAGGGGGGTGCCGGGGCAGATGTCATCATCGACCCGTCCGACCCCGAATTCAACTGGGCGTAACCGGTGCTCCGCTAGTACGCATTCGGAGAACACGTCTCGACTTGGAACGGCTGTTTGGAGAAGGGGAGGCGCGCGGCAGCGTTTCCCAAGGCGTTGCGGGTGGGGCAACGTCACGGCTTTTGGAGGTGCTCGTCGTGCAGGGTTCGCGTTCGCG
>JBBRPS010000217.1:0-13212 GCA_038227745.1 Gemmatales bacterium
GCACTGCCCACCATTGACTGCATGGTGGGCAGTGCCCACCCTACGAGAGCGCCAAGCCGTAAGCGGTAGAAAAAGTTAGCGCCTCACCAGCCGTACCGCGAAGCTGGAGAGCAGCATGAACACCGCCGCCACGCCCGCCAGGCCCAGCATGAGCCGCCCCCAGTAGAACAGCACCAGCACCTGCGGCCCCAGCCAGTGCCACCCCAACAGGGTAAGCAACACCCCCGCCGCCAGGGAAGGGCCGAACGGCAGCGAGTTGTCCTTGTGGACCACCAGGTTCAAGATGCCGAAGAACAGCGCTGGGATGACGCTCAGGAAAAACGCGACCACGACGACCTGCCAGCCGAGGAAGGCGCCCGCCATCATCATGAGGTCGGCGTCGCCCAGGCCGAGCGCCTCCTTGCCCAGGCCAGTGCTGAACAGGAAGCCGACCGCCCGCAGCAGGAAGGTGCCGACCAGCGCCCCCGCCACGCCGGTCGCCAGGCCAAGCTGCCACGACCCCGGCGGCAGCCCGTCCGGCAGCGGCCCCCACACCGGCCACGGATACAGCCCGGTCGGCACGGGAAAGAACAACTGCCACCACGGCCCCTGCAGGGCGAGCTGCTGGGGCGCGCCCAGCCGCCGCAGGATGTCGCTCCAGGTGTCGGGCCACGGCCAGGGCAAGAAGATCGACCCCATCAGTCCGACGAAGGTGCCGGTCAGCGTCAGGGGCAGCGGGATCTCGCGGCCGCCGAGGTCACACGCCGCCGCCACCATCAGGAACGCGAACAGCAGCGCGTGCCAGCCGTAGCCGACCCACCACTGCCACGGGTAGAACCCCTGCTTGATCGCCCACCCCCGCCCCCACTGCGGCCAGTTGTGGACGTTCTGCACGACCTCGAGGTAGAACAGGCCGACGAACCCCAGGGCGGTCAGCAACTCGACGAGGAAGTAGCGGATCGAGAAGTGGGTGCCGCAGGTGCGGCAGCGGCCGCGCAGGATGAGGTAGCCGAGGAGGGGGAGGTTGTCGTACCAGCGCACGGGCTGCAGGCAGTGGCCGCAGCGCGAGTTGGGCCAGAGGATGCTCTTCTCCAGGGGCAACCGGGCAACGCAGACGTTGAGGAAGCTGCCCATGACCAGGCCGACGACGAACACCAGGAAAAGCCAGAAGTAGATGAGCATGGTGAGCGGTCAGGAGTCAGAGAGGGGTTCAAGCCCACGGGTTGCAACCCGTGGGCTTTCCTGGTTCATCAGGATGGCCTCGGCAACCTCCTCGGGAGTGCGCCCCACGGTGTCCACGATCAGATTCGCGCTCGCCCGGTACAGCGGCTCACGCACGCGCAGCAGCTCCTCGACTTCCGCCAGCCCGCCCACCGTGAGGGCCGGCCGTCGCTCCGCCGTCGTCGGATCCTGCCGCAGTCGCCGCGAGATCGTCGTCGCATCTGCGGTCAGCCAGACCACGCGCCCCGCCGCCCGCAGCCGCGCGCGGTTGGCCTCACGCAGCACCACGCCTCCGCCCGTCGCCACCACCAACCGCTCGCCGCGGCACAACTCTTCCAGCACCGCCGATTCCTTGTCGCGGAAGCCCGCCTCGCCTTCCTCCGCGAAGAGCTGCCGGATCGTGCGGCCGTAGCGCTTCTCCAGCGCCTCGTCGGCGTCCACCCAGCCCCACCCCAGCCGCTCCGCCAGCAGGCGCGCCACCGTGCTCTTACCGGTGCCGCGGTAACCGACGAGGAAGACAAGACCGGAAACCCCAGGGGGTGCGACCCCTGGGCTTGACGGTTCCTCTCCCTGTCTGCCGGTCATACTTCCTCCCGGATGGCGACCGGCGACAGCGCCCGCTTGACGAGCGCGCGCATCAGCTCCAGCGGCGGCTCGCGGCCGGTGAACATCTCGAACTGGAAGGCGGCCTGGCGCACGAACATGTCCACGCCGGTCAGCACGTGACAGCCGCGCGACCGCGCCTCCCTGACCAGCAGCGTCGTCTCCGGCGTGTAGATCGTCTCGAAGACCATCAGGCCCGGCTTCAGGAAGCTGTGGTGGACAGGAGTCTCGTCCACGTTGGGGTGCATGCCGACCGAGGTGCAGTTGATGAGCAGGTCGCACAGGACGCTGTGGCGCGCGTTCCAGTCCACCGCCCGGCAGTCCACCTCCTCGGCCAGCTTGAACGCCCGCTCCGGCGTGCGGTTCGTCACCGCCAGCGTGCCGACCTGGTTCTGCAGGCCGTGCGCGATCGCGCGGGCCACGCCGCCGGCCCCCAGGATCAGCACGCTGCGCGTGTGCAGCGAGGAGGGGGTGCCGTCGGGCGTCGGCGGCAGGTTGGCCTTCAGCGACGCCACCGCCGCCATCACGTCGGTGTTGTACGCCGCCCAGCCGTCGTCCTCGCGCACCAGCGTATTCGCCGCCTGGATCGTCTCGACGTTCGGTCCCTGCCGCACCGCCGCGGCGGCGGCCGCCTCCTTGTGCGGGATGGTCACGCTGTAGCCGCGCACCCCGATCCGGTCGAACGCCTTGAGGAACGCGGGCAGTTCGCCGCGCGGCACCCGGAAGGGGACGTAGACACCATCGATCCCCAGCTTCCGCATGGCCTTGTTGTGGATCAGCGGGCTGAGGCTGTGCCCCACCGGGTCGCCGATCACGCCGTAGACCGCCGTGGCGGGGCCGACCTGCGGGTAGTGGTAGAGGTTCTTCAGTTCCTCGAAGGACGGCAGGCCGGGGGCGATACCGCGCTCCTTGTTGAAGGCGGCGTAGGTGAACGGCGTGTCGTGCCGGGCGCCGAGGATGCGGCTCGGCAGACCGAGATCCCCCATGCAGAAGGCGACCGTCGGCTTCGGCGCCTTCGTGACCAGATCGAGGACGCGCAAGTTGTCGGCCGGGTCGTGCGCGGTGACCGCCAGCTTGACCACGTCGGCGTCCTGCCTGCACATGTGGGCGTGGATCTTCTCCAGGTCGTCGGGCAGCTCGCGCAGGTTGTGGTAGCTGACGACGCGCTTGACGCTGCCGAAACGCCGGACCGAGTCGATGATGTCGGTTTCGAGATCGACCCAGTCGAAGCCGGCGACGATGGCCTGGCGGAGCAGGGTGAGCCGTTCCGCTTCGGAGCCGCCCCAGCGGCCGCCGTCGGCCGGCCGGCGCACGGTGGCCATCATCGGGCAGGGCTTGTTCTCCAGGAGGCGCTTGAAGTCGGGGGCCTTGGCCAGGAAGTCGAGGCGCAGTTCGAGGAAGCGGGCACCGCGTTTGGCAGCTTCCTGGATCTCGATCTGCATCATCTTGTGGCGGGTGCGGCCGATGACCACGCAGATCTGCGGGCCGGCCGGCGCCTCGGAAGTTTCCTGGGCTGCGTCGGGACGGATCGGGTCAGACATGGTAGCTGTCGCCTTGCGCGCCGCGGCCGATCGGGGGGGACCTCTTCTCGCTGGCTCCTCGGCCGTGTTCCCTTCCCACTGTAGCGGCAAAGCCCACGGGTGACAACCCGTGGGCTTTCCCTAGCGGGCCGACAGGCTCGACTTGTAGGGTGGGCACTGCCCACCAGTCGCTACACGGTGGGCAGTGCCCACCCTACAGGTCGGGTCGCTACCCGGTGGGCAGTGCCCACCCTACAGGTCGGGTCGCTACCCGGTGGGCAGTGCCCACCCTACAAGTCGAGCCTGTCGGGATACTAGGAGCTCGATCACCTGGTCGTCTTCACGCAGTCCGGCGCCGCCAGGCCGCCGCCCCGCGCCAGGGCGTTCTCCACCAGGCGGACCGTGAACGCGGCGTGCGTCGTCCCCGCCGACCCCAGGCCACCCGCCAGGCCGGCGTCGGGGCTGAAGTCGGGGTTCGGATTCACCTCCAGGATGTAGGGCTTGCCCGTCGGCCGCAGCCGGAAATCCACCCGGGCGTAGTCGCGGCAGCCCAGGAGCCGGAACGCCTTGACCGCCAGGCTCGACACACGCTCCGCCAGCTTCGGCGTCACCACGGCCGGGTACTTCGGCGGCGTCGCCTCGTAGTCCTCCGACCCCGGCTTCCACTTGGCGTCGAAGGTGACGATCGGCCACAGCCCGGGCTTCTCCACGAAGGTGATTTCGGAGATGGGCAGCGTCCGCAGCTCCGGCGTCTCGAGCAGCGCGACGCACAGCTCCCGGCCGGCGATGAACTGCTCGACCAGCACCGGCGGCCCATAGTTGGCCAGCAGATAGGCGACGCGCTCCTCCAGCGCCTTCTGATCGGTGACGACGCTGCGCTGGTCCAGGCCGACGCTGGCGTCCTGGTTGGCCGGCTTGACGATCACCGGCCACTCCAGGGGGCACGGCGGCACCGCGGCGCCGGCCACGACGAAGAATTCCGGCGTCGGCAGGCCGGCGCCGCGCAGGAGGTGCTTCGTCATGTGCTTGTTGCGCGCCAGGCACAGCGTCTCGAACGGCGAACCGGTGAAGGGAATGCCGAGCCACTGCATCACGCCGGCGGCGTACGCCTCGGTGTGGCCGTGGTCCGCGGTCCCCTCGAAGAGGTTGAAGACGATGTCCGGCCGGTGGACGCGCAGGCCGTTCACCAGGGCGCCGGGGTCGTAGTTGACTCCCAGGCGGGCCACCTCGTAGCCGGCCTCGGCGAGGTTCTTGTGGACGGCGTCGGCCGTGTAGAGGATTTCGTGCTCGGAGACGGCGTCGGGGTGGTCTTCCGGCAGCACGGGCTGGTTGTAGAGGATGAGGACCTTTGCCGAAGGCATGCGATCTTCCCGTCAGGTCGTGGTGGGAAACCAGGGAGGCCCGGGGGCCGCTCCGGCCGGGGAGAGCAAGTCACTATATGGCCAGATTTCCGCGGGCCGGACAAGCCGGAAGCGCCGTCCGGGCCGGCCGTTCCGCGGGGGAGGGTTCACGTCGTCGGGGTTGTGACGATTCCGCCAGGCGCCGTCCGCGCCAGGGCCGCCCCGAGGATGCGTTCGATCAGGGTCGCGTACGGGCAGCCGGCCAGCTCCGAGAGGATGACCAGGTCGCTCGTCTCGGGGTTCAGGCCGGGCAGCGGATTGACTTCGAGGAAGTAGGGCACGCCGTTGCGCAGCCGGAAGTCCACGCGCGCGACGTCCCGGCAGCCCAGCACGCGGTAGGCGTCCAGGGCGGTCCGCTCGACGGCGCGGAGAGTCGCCTCGGGCAGCCGGGCCGGGCACTCGTAGCGGACGCGGCGGCGGAAGTCGCGCTTGACCTCCAGGCTGTAGATGAACGGGCCGGCGTCGTTCGGCAGGACGCGCAGCACGCCGACGATTTCCGGCGGGTCGTTGCCGACGACGCCGACCGTCAGCTCGTCGCCGTCGATGAACTCCTCGACGAGGATGGGTTGGCGGTAGTCGTGGCACAGCGAGCGCAGCACGGGGACGAAGTCCCCGCTCCGCTCGACGAGACACTTGCCGCGGATGCCCTTGCTGGACCCTTCGCACGCCGGCTTGAGAATGACCGGCAGGTCCAGACCGTGGTCCTGCAATAGGCCGGCGAGGTCGGCGTCGCCGCCGCGGGCCACCTCGTCGGGATAGGCCACGAAGCCGCGCGGCACGGGGATGCCGGTCGACTGGGCGAGGCGGCGGGCGCAGTCTTTATCGAGAGTGACGGCGAGGGTGAGGGGGTCGGAGCCGGAGTAGGGAATGCCGAGCATCTCCAGGACGGCGGGAACGCGGGCCTCGCGCGAGCGGCCGACCCCCTGGCCCTCGGCGATGTTGAAGACGAACTCGGGCGGGTCGGCGAGCAGCCGTTCGAGCAGTTGACGGCCGTCGCCGAGCTTGACGACTTCGTGGCCCAGGCCGCGCAGGACCGAGGCGAGCGCCTCGATGGTGGCCGGGCTGTCGAACTCCTCCTGAAGGTCGTCGGGGGCGTTGGCCTGGCCGTTGCCGGGGGCGTCGCTCTTGAGGTCGTAGGTGATGCCGATCTTCATGGCGGTCAGTTGTCCGTTGTCCGTCTGTAGGGTGGGCACCGCCCACCGGACCTGCGAAGGTGACCCCGGTGGGCGGTGCCCACCCTACAGACGGACAACGGACAACTACTTCCCCTCATCCCTGATTAAGACTCGCCGTTCGCGTTCAGGACGAACAGCTCCTGTTTCAATCGTTTCAATCCGCCCCCCGCCGCCTGGGCGAGAGGAATCTGCGGCTGGCCGTCGGCCGCGCCGTCGTGGGCGTGGTGGCCGTTGCCGTTGCAGCAGCCGTTGCCGTTGGCCGCGTGGGTGTCTTCCCCGTGAGTGGTGTGGAGGTTCTGCCGCCGCCGCGCGATCCGCTCGTTGTCCTGGGGGACCAGGGCGGTCTTGTCGCCCTGCAGCAGGGCGCTGACGCCGCGCGTTGCGGTCGGCTTGATCGTGTTGAGTTTGTCCTCGGCCTGGTAACGGATGAGCAGGCCTTCGTAGTTCCGCAGGACCACCGCGTCGTCGGAGGCGGAGATGAGGTAGTTCGGCATCATCGGGATCTTGCCGCCGCCGTGCGGGCTGTCCACGACATAGGTGGGAATGCCCAGGCCCGACATGTGGCCGCGCAGCCCCTCCATGATCTCAAGCCCCTTCCAGATGGACGTCCGGAAGTGCCCGGCACCGATGACCGGGTCGCAGTGGAAGAGGTAAGAGGGGCGGACCTTGATCCGCAGCAGCGCCCGCAGCAGGGCGCGCATGGTCTCCAGCGAGTCGTTGACGCCGCGGAGGAGCACCGAATGGTTGTTGACCGGCATACCGGCCCGCAGCAGGGCGTTGCAGACGCGGGCGGCCTCCGGGGTGACCTCGCGCGGGTGGTTGAAGTGCGTCTGGATCCACACCTTCCCGTTCGAGGCGAGCAGGTCGATCAGTTCCTGGTCGAAGAGCTTCTGCGGCAGGGTGACGGGGACGCGGGTGCCGATGCGGACCACGTCCACGTGGCGGATGTCGCGCAGGCCGTTGAGGAAGAAGCGCAGCTTGGCCGTCGGCAGGGTCAGCGGGTCGCCGCCGGAGACGATGACGTCGCGAACCTCGGGGTGGGCCTGGATGTACTCGAGCATGCGCTCGTCGTCGCGGCTGACGGCGTCCCAGCCGCCGCGGACGAGCGTGGAGCGCTTGCGCGTGCAGAAGCGGCAGTACATGGTGCAGACGTGTGTGGTCTGCATGAGGACGCGGTCGGGGTAGCGGTGCGTCAGCCCAGGCACCGGCATGTCCTTGTCCTCGTCGAGCGGGTCCTCCAGCTCGTAGCCTGACGGGTTCTCCATCTCGAGGGGGGACGTGACCGACTGCAGCCGGATCGGGTCGTTCGGATCGTCGGGGTCGATCAGGGAGAAGTAGTAGGGCGGGATGGCCATCTTGTAATCGGCTTCGAGCGAGCCGATCGCCTCGAGTTCCTCCTGGGAGAAGGGCAGGAGGTCGCGGAGCTGCCGGACGGAGCGGATGGCGTTCTGCGACTGCCACCGCCAGTCGTTCCACAGTCGGTCGGGAACGTCGCGCCAGAGCGGGTGGCGCTTCGGCTTACCGGGAGGTTCTTCCTCCTCGACCCCGTTGACCGCCGTCGGTACGGGTCGGGGCTCAAGCCCGGTCCGCTCTTCAGATTCGTTCATCGGTTCGGACGCCTCCAAAAAGACATGGATACCCAGTGTCAACCGAGTACAAACGGGGATTGGCCCCGCCTGCACTGCGCCGGGACACTCCTCTTAAATGCCGCATCCTACTTGGAACCGCCTAAAATACAATAGCTCCCGCGTTCAATTCAGACGGTTTCTGCAAAATAAACTTCGCAGGCTTCGCGCGGCCGGCAAATCAGGCCAGGTTCCCTCAGTAGGCTGCGTTTCCCATTCTTCGCCGGGCGTTCGCAGGAATCAAGCACCGCGCGAGCCAAATCCGCGCGCGTCGGCAGAAATCGGCAACTTCCCGGCGAGCCGGGGGAATTTTTCGTGGGCGACTCGCTCCGCGAGTCGCTGTTCGTAGGCGACTCGCGGAGCGAGTCGCTGTTCGTGGGCGACTCGCTCCGCGAGTCGCTGTTCGTGGGCGACTCGCTCCGCGAGTCGCTGGATGAGCGGTCCGGCGCGCTCGCCCATGCACCCCAAGCGACTCGCGGAGCGAGTCGTCTACGTACGGTTTTCTTTCGGATACCGCGAGTTGAATGTGTTCCGGATTTTCGCTTTCGAGTTTCGGACTTCCTCTCCGTGGGCGGAGTTTGCGGTTTGCGCCGGCGGCGCCTACACTGAGGGCCATGAACACGAACCCTTCGGTGTCGCCGTCCGGCCTGCTCCGCGCCCTCGGGCCGCTGATGGCCGGCGCCGTGGTCGTCGGCACCGTGATCGGCTCGGGCGTCTTCAAGAAGCCGCAGGCGGTCGCGGAGAACCTGCCGGCGTTCGGCGCCGCCGCCTCGGTCTGGATCGCGGGCGGCCTGCTGGCGCTCCTCGGCTCGCTGACGCTGGCGGAGGTGGCGGTGCTGTTCCCGCGGGCCGGCGGCAACTACGTCTTCCTCCGCGAGGGCTACGGGCGGTTGGCGGCGTTCCTGTGGGGCTGGGTCGAGTTCTGGATCATCCGCGCCGCCTCCCTCGCCGCGCTGGCCACCATCTTCACCGAGTCGCTGCACGACACGCTCCGGGGGGCGTCGCGCGGCGACGTGCTGGGCTACTGGGAGCAGCGCCTGCTGACCGTGGGCGTCATCCTGGGGCTGGCGTTGGTCAACATCCGCGGCGTCCGTTGGGGCGGGCTTCTACAGTTGGTCGTAACGGCTGTCAAGGTGGCCTCCCTGCTGGGCATCATCGCCCTGCCGTTCGTCGTCATGGCTCTGGGCCGCTCCCCCGGCGCGCGCGTCCCGTCCGAGGCGGTCGGCCTGCTGGCCGCGACGCCGACCGCCGGCTTTCCGGCGGCCATCCCGTCGACGGCCCTGTACCAGCTGCACGTCGCCAGCGCCCCCCACGTACCGAACCTGGCGAACTTCCTGACGGCCCTCCTGGGCGTGCTGTGGGCGTACCACGGCTGGATGAACATCGCGCCGGTGGCGGAGGAGGTGCGCAACCCGCAGCGGAACATTCCCCTCGCGCTGATCGGCGGCACGCTGGTGGTGATCTTCCTCTACCTGGGGGCGAACCTGGCGTACCACATGGTCCTGCCGTCGTGGGAGATGGCGGAGATGAAGCACACGCCGGTGGCGACGGCGTTCAGCGTACGGCTGCTGGGGTCGGTCGGCGGGCTGGTGCTATCGGCGGCGATCATGTGCTCGGTGTTCGGGGCGCTGAACGGCAACCTGCTGGTGGGGCCGCGCGTGCTGTACGCGATGGGCGAGGACGGCCTGGCGCCGCGGGCCCTGGGGGCGGTGCATGCGCGCTACCGCACGCCGGCGCTGGCGATCGCGGTGCTGACGGTGTGGTCGTGCCTGCTGGTGCTGGGGGTGGCGCTGCTGACCGAACTGGAGGTGCTGCGGAAGGACAAGTCGCACTTCGACGTGATGACCGACTTCTGCATGTTCGCGGCGGTGATCTTCGAGACGCTGGCGGTGTCCACGATCTTCGTCTTCCGGCGGACGCTGCCGAACGCGGAGCGGCCGTACCGCTGCTGGGGCTACCCGGTGGTGCCGGCGCTGTACCTGGTGCTGCCGGCGCTGGTGCTGGGGAACATGTTCGTCAACCAGCAGGCGGAGGCGGCAGGCGGCGTAGCATTCATCGCGCTGGGGGTGGTGGTGTATGGGCTGTTCCTGCGCCAACCCCCGTTTAGCCGCGAGCCTCGGGCGAGCGCGGGGCTGACCCCCACGCGCTCGCCCGAGGCTCGCGGCTAAACGTCTCACGGGAACAGCCCGCGCCGGGCCTTCTCCTTGGCCACCTTCTGCACTCCCAGGCTCAGGGCGGCGGTGCGCATGCGCAGTTTCCGCTCGCGGGCCAGGTGACGGACCTGCTGGAACGCCCGCAACATCAGCTCCTCCAGTTTCTGGTTCACCTGCTGCTCGCTCCAGAGGAACTGCTGAATGTCCTGCACCCACTCGAAGTACGACACCGTGACGCCGCCGGCGTTGCACAGCACGTCGGGGATGATGAAGATGTCGCTGGCGGCGAGGATGGCGTCGGCCTCGGGCGTGGTCGGGCCGTTGGCCCCCTCGGCGAGCACCCGGCAGCGCAGCTTGGGCGCGTTCGCCTCGGTGATGACGCGCTCCAGGGCGGCGGGCACCAGGATCGTGCAGGGCAGCGTCAGCAGGTCGCCGGCGGGCAGCGGCTCCGCCCCGGGGAAGTCCCTGAGCAGTTTGCCGGCGGCGACGTGGCGGTTCAGGGCGGCGACGTCGAGGCCGCGCGGGTTCTGGATCGCCCCGTAGCGGTCGCCGACGCCGACGATGCGCATCCCGCGCAGGGCGAGTTCCTGGCAGACGACGCTGCCGACGTTGCCAAAGCCCTGCACGACCGCGGTGGATTGGCCCGGGTGGATGCCGATCTCCTCCAGCGCCTGCATGACGCAATAGACCACGCCGCGGCCGGTCGCCTCGCGGCGGCCGACGCAGCCGCCCAGCTCGACCGGCTTGCCGGTGACGATTTCGGGGCAGGCGTAGCCGACGCTCATGCTGTAGGTGTCCATGATCCAGGCCATGGTCTGCTCGTCGGTGCCGAGGTCGGGGGCCATGACGTCCTCGCGCGGGCCGATGACGGGCAGGAGTTCGACGGTGAAGCGGCGCGTGAGGCGCTCCAGTTCACCGGAGGAGAGGGCGGCGGGGTCGCAGGCGATGCCGCCCTTGGCGCCGCCGAACGGCAGGTTCATGATGCCGCACTTCCACGACATCCACATGGCGAGGGCGGCGACCTCGCCGAGATCGACGCTGGGATGGTAGCGCAGTCCACCCTTGGCGGGGCCGCTGGTGAGGCTGTGCTGGACGCGGAAGCCGATGAACGACTCGGTGCTGCCGTCGTCCATGCGGATGGGCACGCTGACGACGACGGCGCGGCGCGGCAGGCTGAGGCGTTCGAGGACGCCTCGGTCGATGTCGATGACCTCGGCGACGCCCTCGAGCTGGCGGCAGGCCATTTTGAAGGTGGGCGAGTCCTGGAAGACGGGAATGGGGTTGGAGGGGCGATCGTTATCGGTGTGGACCTTGACGACAGGTGCGGTCACGAACAGGCTCCTTTACAGCAGAGGGAGGGTCGTGGGCTGGGAGAGGATCTCTCCGCCCACCGGGCGCGTCCCGCTATTTACATCCTACGACGCGGGGGTGGGAAATTGGGAGTAGGGAGCAGGGAAAGCCCACCGGTTGCAACCGATGGGCTTGAGGCGGACAGGAGGCGGCGGTGGACAAGTTGATCGTGGGCTGCGGCTACCTGGGACGGCGGGTGGCGGCGTTGTGGCTACGGCAAGGGCACCGCGTCTTCGCCACGACGCGCCACCGGGCCGACGAGCTGCGCGGGCTGGGCGTCGAGCCGGTCATCTGCGACGTGGTCACCGGTACCGGGCTGGAGGTACTGCCCGCGGCGGCAACGGTGGTCTACTGCGTCGGCTTCGACCGCAGTACGGGGCTGACGATGCGCGACGTGTACCTGCGCGGGCTGGAGAATGTCCTGAACCGCCTGCCGGTCCCCGGGCGCTTCCTGTACGTCAGCAGCACGGGGGTGTACGGGCAGACGCAGGGCGAGGAGGTGGACGAGACGGCGGCGACCGAGCCGGCGGAGGAATCGGGGCGGGTGGTGCTGGAGGCGGAACGGCTGTTGCGGGCGCGGCTGCCCAGGGCGATCGTGTTGCGCTTCGCGGGCATCTACGGTCCGGGGCGGCTGCTGCGCCGACAGGCGATCGAGGCGGGAGAGGCGCTGGTGGGCGACGCGGAGAAGTGGCTGAACCTGATCCATGTGGAGGACGGTGCGGCGGCGGTGCTGGCCGCCGAGGCGAGGGGTACTGACGGGGTGGCTTGTAACGTCTGCGATGACTGTCCGGTGCGGCGGCGCGAGTTCTACACCGAGATGGCCCGCGTACTGGGGGCGCCCCCGCCGCATTTCGTGCCGCCGGCCGCTGGGGCACCGCTGCCGCCGCATGAGAGAAGCAACCGGCGCATCCTGAACCGCAGGCTGCGGGAGGAACTGGGATTCTGCCTGGACTACCCGAGTTATCGGGAAGGGCTGATCGTCTCACTCTGAGAGGGCAGTTACTGCAGTTATTCCGCGAGCGGTTCTCCGATCCCCAACTCAGGGCCGCCACGGCTGGACGAGCCGGCGCAGGTGTGGTCCCTGATCGAAGGCCCTGACAGCTACATCCCGAGGTACTTCCGAACGGCGTCGGCGGTCGAGTTCGAGTTGAGCTTTAGCTGCGCGTGGGACCCCGAACACGGGCTTGGAGTTCTCTACCGCGACTGGGAGCCGGTCGAGTTCGGAGGCTGGGACCTTTATTACCCCGGCAGGAAAGCTCCTCACGGTAGCCCGCCGCTCCGCGGCGGGCTACCGTGAGGAGCTTTCCTGCCGGAGTAATAGCGGCCGATAGTCGCGGTGAACTCGGCAAGCGTTTGGGCGGTCAGAGCAGTATCGAACCAGCGTTCGAGGGTTCTCGAGTCCTTCGTCAACTCGATGGCCCAGCGGACAGTCCCCGGCACGGGATCCGGAAACCGGGCGCGCAATACCTTGAGCAGGTCGGCGCGTCGCGCTTCCACAACACCGATCTGCTTGCCCCGGTCAATCCAGTCGAGGATGCGCTGAGATTCCTGCATCTGCCAACGTTCCAGGTCTGTTGTGCATGGCTTTCGCGTCTGACGGGTGTCCGCCATCCCGTGAGTCCGAGGGTGTTTTACGGCTCCTGCCGCATGGCGGCGGTGAACTCGGCGAAGGTGCCTGCGGTGGCAGCGGCCCGAAACCACCGATTGAGCGTGTTTACGTCGTTGGTCCCTTCGACCGCCAACCGGACGGCTTCCGGCACTGGGTCTTGCAACCGCAGGCGGACCAGCTCCAGCAGGGCGGCGCGTGCGTTCTTCACGATCCCCCGCTGCTCGCCCTGCTGTATCCAGCCGAGGATGACCTGGGATTCCTGCATCTGCCAACCCTCCAAAGCCTGTTGCCAGTTGACCAGCTCCTTCGCCAATTCCGCGAAGACCAGGGCCAGGGCACGATACGTCTGCCGGCGCTGCACATTCGGCTCCATCAGTGCCAGCCGCTTCCACTCCTCGATCAGCGCCGGCTCTCCGCCGCCCGCCATCAACGGCACCCACGGCAAGAGGCACAAGCCGGTCTGGCCCGCGGTCATCTCCGCCAGCGTGGCGGCCGCACCCACCCCGCGGAAGTTCACCACCAGCGGCGTGACCGTCTGCCCGCAGGGCGTGCCGGGGACCACCAGCCGCAGAGCGCC
>JBBRPS010000218.1:0-13206 GCA_038227745.1 Gemmatales bacterium
GCGGCCAGTATAAACAGTGCAGAGATCGTTGACGACGGCAAGGAGACCGAGCAGATGGCACTCGCGACGACACCCGCCACGAAGAGCAACCCGCTGACGCACGGCACGCCCCGGGCCCTCCTGCCGCAGCCGTGCGTCCTGGTGATCTTCGGCGCCGCCGGCGACCTGTCGTGGCGCAAACTCCTTCCCGCGATGTACAACCTCAACGTCGATGGCGTCCTGCCGTCCAACTTCGCCGTCGTCGGTTTCGGCCTCGGCTCCAAGGGCGACCCTGACGAGTGGCTCCGCGCCCGGGCGCGCGACGGCATCGAGCACTTCTCGCGGCAGGCGCTCGACGAGGGCCACTGGAATGACTTCGCCCGCTGCCTGTTCTACGTCGAGGGCAGCTTCAACGAGTCGCGCGCCTACGCCCTGCTCAAGCAGAAGCTCGAGGCCGTGGACACGCAGTTCGGCGTCCCCGGCAGCCGCGTTTACTACATGGCCGTCCCGCCGGCCGTCGTCGATCTGGCCGTCGGCCACCTCAAGGAGGCCGGCATGGTTAGCGACCCCCACGACCCGCACCGCTTCAGCCGCGTCATTGTCGAGAAGCCCATCGGCCGCGACCTTGAGAGCGCCCGCCAGATCAACGCCTCCGTCGCGCGGGCCTTCGACGAGGACCAGATCTACCGCATCGACCACTACCTGGGCAAGGAGACCGTGCAGAACCTCCTGGTCCTGCGCTTCGCCAACAGCATCTTCGAGCCGCTGTGGAATCAGAAATACATCGACCACGTCCAGATCACCGTCGCCGAGGAAGAAGGCATCGGCAGCCGCGTCGGCTATTACGAGGGCGTCGGCGCTCTGCGCGACATGGTGCAGAACCACATGCTTCAGGTGCTGTGCCTGGCCGGCATGGAGCCGCCCTGGTCGCTGGAGCCGAACATCGTCCGCGACGGCAAGATCGGCGTGCTCAACTGCCTGCGGCCGATGACGCCGGCCGACGTGCAGCAGTTCGTCGTGCGCGCCCAGTACATCGCCGGCGAGGTCCACGGCGAGGAGGTGCCCGGCTACCGCCGCGAGGTCAGCGACTACTTCTGCAAGCTGAACAAGCCGATCCCGCCCGACTCGACCACCGAGACGTTCGTGGCGCTGCGCGTGTTCATCGACAACTGGCGCTGGGCGGGCGTGCCGTTCTATCTGCGCACCGGCAAGCGGCTGCCGAAGCGCGCCAGCGAGGTGGCGATCCAGTTCAAGGACGTGCCGCAGGTGCTCTTCAACGCCAACCCCGAGGTGCCGCTGGAGCCGACCGTACTGTCGATCCGCGTGCAGCCCGAGGAGGGCCTGTCGCTGCGGATCGCCTCGAAGCTGCCCGGCCCGAAGGTGCGCATCTACCCGGTGAAGATGGAGTTCAATTACAGCTCGGGGTTCGGCGGCGTCAGTCCGGAGGCGTACGAGCGGTTGATCCTGGACGTGATGGCGGGCGACGCGACGCTGTTCATGCGCCGCGACGCGGTCGAGGCGGCGTGGCAGTTCGTCATGCCGATCCTCGACGAGTGGGAACAGCACCGCGCGCGCTTCCTGCCGGAGTACCGCGCCGGCACCTGGGGGCCGCTGGAGGCGGACCGGCTGATCGAGGCCGACGGGCGCCGGTGGCGCACGCTGTGAGGGCAGGGAAAGCCCACCCGTGGCACCGGGTGGGCTTGGGGACGCGGCGCCGGTTGACCCGCGCCCCCCGGCGGGCTATGTTGGGCAGGACACCGATTGTCACGGGTGCGGCAATCGGTTCCGGGTCACCACCGATCCATCCTCCCGGGCTGCTCCACCTCCATGGCCACGCGCGAACACGAACGCCTCCAGCAGATCCACGACGACATCAGCGGCTGGCGCCGCTGGGGCCCCTACGTCAGCGACCGCTCCTGGGCCACCGTCCGTGAGGACTACAGCGCCGACGGCAACGCCTGGGACTACCTGCCCCACGACCTGGCCCGCAGCAAGGCCTACCGCTGGGGCGAGGACGGCATCGCCGGCGTCTGCGACCGCTATCAGCTCCTCGTCTTCGCCCCCGCCTTCTGGAACGGCAACGACCCCATCCTCAAGGAGCGCCTCTTCGGCCTGACCCCCGCCGAGGGCAACCACGGCGAGGACGTCAAGGAGTACTACTTCCACGTCGATAACACGCCGACGCACTCCTACATGAAGCTCCTCTACAAGTACCCGCAGCGGGCCTTCCCGTACGCGGCACTCGTCGAGGAGAACCGCCGCCGCAACGGCCAGGGCTTCGAGTACGAGCTGCTCGACACGGGCGTCTTCGACGACGATCGCTACTTCGACATCGTCATCGAATACGCCAAGGCCGACCCGGAAGACCTGTGCGTGCGCATCGAGGCGTTCAACCGCGGCCCCGAGGCGGCGCCGCTGCACGTCCTGCCCCATCTGTGGTTCCGCAACACGTGGGCCTGGGGCTGCAGCCGTCTCCCCGAGCCCGCCATCCGACCCGGCCTCGACGGCGACGGCCTCCTCAGCCTTGTCACCGACGACTCGGCGGTCGAGACGTTGAGCAACATCCCCGTCCACTACCGGCTCGGCCCGCGCACCCTCTACGGCCCGGCCGGCGGCACGGCCCTGTTCACCGACAACGAGACGAACCGCCGCCGCGCCTTCGGTCCGGACTGCCCCAACGACAAGCCTTACGTCAAGGACGCCTTCCACCGCCACGTCGTCAACGGCGAGGACTGCATCAACCCCGCCCGCACCGGTACCAAGGCCGCCCTGCACTACACCTTCCCCGCGGTCCCGCCCGGCGGCTCGGTCGTCCTGCGCCTGCGCCTCAGCGACAAGGGCGACCTGAAAAAGCCCCTGGAAGAGGCGGCAGCGGTCGTCGCCACCCGCCGCGCCGAGGCCGACGAGTTCTACGCCGCCGTCCACCCGAGCGGCGCCACCGAGGACGAACGGCGCGTGCAGCGGCAGGCGCTGGCGGGCCTCTTGTGGACCAAGCAGAGCTACCTGTTCGATGTGAACTTGTGGCTCGACGGCGACTGCCCCGCCTGGGCGCCGCCGGCGTCGCGCAAGGGGATCCGCAACCAGCACTGGCGGCACCTCAACTCGATGCGCGTCATGACGGTGCCGGACAAGTGGGAGTACCCCTGGTTCGCCGCCTGGGACCTCGCCTTCCACTGCATCACCCTCGCCCTGGTCGATCCCGCGTACGCCAAGGACCAGCTCTGGGTGCTGCTGTTCGAGCAGTTCCAGCACCCCAACGGACAGATCCCCGCCTACGAATGGGAGTTCTCCGACCTCAATCCTCCCGTCCACGCCTGGGCGGTCTGGCGCGTCTACAACATGGACCGCCTCCGCAGCGGCAAGGGCGACCGCGACTTCCTCGAGCGCTGCTTCCACAAGCTGCTCATCAACTTCGCCTGGTGGATCAACAAGGTCGATCGCGAGGGCAACAACATCTTCGAGGGCGGCTTCCTCGGCCTGGACAACATCACCGTCGTGGACCGCAGCGTCCGCTGCGAGGACGGTTCGGTACTGGAGCAGGCGGACGCCACCGGCTGGATGGGCATGTTCTGCCTGGTCATGATGCGTATCGCCCTGGAGCTGGCCCGGGAGCGGCGCGTCTACGAGGGCCTGGCCGTCAAGTTCTTCCAGCACTACGCCTACGTCGCGGCCGCCATGAAGCACATGGGCAACCGCGACTACCAGCTCTGGGACGAGACGGACGGCTACTTCTGCGACGTGCTGCGCTACCCCGACGGCCGCTTCAAGAAGTTCCGCGTCCGCTCGCTGGTCGGCCTGATTCCACTGTTCGCCGTCGAGCGCCTGGAGGTGGACTGGATCGAGCCGTTCAAGGAGTTCACCGCCGCGGTAAACTGGTTCCTCAAGAACCGCAAGGATCTGGTGCAGAAGGTGGTGCATACCGTCGAGCGCGACGGCAAGGTCACGCACGCCCTGACGATCGTGGACCAGAACCAGCTGGTGCGGCTGATGGACCGGATGTGGGACCCCGACGAGTTCCTGTCGCCCTACGGCCTGCGCAGCCTGTCGAAGCACCACGAGCAACACCCGTTCGAGTTCGACGGCAAGGTGGTCGGCTACGAGCCGGCCGAGGCGGTCTCGAAGCTCAAGGGCGGCAACTCGAACTGGCGCGGGCCGATCTGGCTGCCGACGTGTTTTTTGCTGATCGAGTCGCTGCGCAAGCTCGGCAAGGCATTCGGGCCGACGTTCAGCGTCAAGCCGCCGGCGACGGCGGACCGGCCGATCACGTTCGAGCAGATGGCGCGCGAGACGGCCAACCGGCTGATCCACATCTTCACGCGCGACGACACGGGCCGCCGGGCGGTCTACGGCGGGGCGGAAAAGTTCCAGCAGGACCCGCACTGGCGCGACCTGGTCCTTTTCTACGAGTACTTCCACGGCGATAATGGTGCGGGGCTAGGCGCATCGCACCAGACCGGCTGGACGGCGCTGGTGGCGTCGCTCATCGACGAGTGGCGACAGTGAGTGCGCCGCGGCTAAACGAAGGGCCGGAGGTACGAAGGAGCCGACATGACCGTGCCGTGGGAGATTCGCGTTTACGAGAAACAGCAACTCCTGCACAGCGAGGAAGTGGACGGAGACCTGGAACTGGGGCGGCAGCAGGAGGAGAGGGGCGAACCCGGGCCGTTCAGCCGCCAGGAGGGCGACGTGCATCGCCTCGTCATCGCCAGCGGCACCGAGCGTGACATCTCGCGCAGGCACGTCCTCGTCGAGCCGCTCGCGGACGGCAAGTTCCGCCTCAACAACGTCAGCAGCAACCTCAAGGTCGGCCTGGCGGACGGGACCGAACTGAGGCCGTCCGCCTCGTGCGAGCTGCCGCTGCCGGTCGTATTCCGCCTCGGCCGCAAGACCCTGCGCATCCAGGAGCCCGAGGCCGACTCCGTCAGCGGCCACCTGCAGAGCCTGGCGGAGGCGTCCCTTGCGCCGGGCAACGCGCCGGGCACAGTGCCGCCGTTCGCCTCCCTGCCGCTGGCGGCGGCCGCCAGCGGGGTCGCGACGGACCGCGTTGTCCTGTGGCTGAAGGCGGCGATGGACGTGCTGCAGAGCGCCGCCAACTCGTCCGACTTCTACAGCCGCGCCGAGCGGGCCGCGGTCGATCTGGTCCCGCTCGATTCGGCGCGAGTGCTGCTGTACGAGAAGGGCGAATGGAGGCCGCCGCAGGGCACCGCCGGGGCCGAGTGGGCGCCGAGCCGGCGCATCCTCGACCGGCTGCTGCGCGAGAAGAAGACGTTCTGGCTGGTGCCGGCGCCGCAGTCGTCGGGGGCGAGCCTGCTCGGCGTCAAGGCGGTGGTGGCCGCTCCGATCCTCAGCCGCGACAGCGAGGTGATCGGGGCGCTCTACGGCGACCGCCGTACGGTCAGTGTGGGCGCGCTGTCGCGGCCGATCACCGAGCCGGAGGCGCGCCTGGTCGAGTTGCTGGCGGGCGGCATCGCGGCGGGGCTGGCGCGCGTCGAGCAGGAGAAGGCCGCCGCACAGCTCAAGGTGCAGTACGAACAGTTCTTCCCACCGGAACTGGCCCGGGTGCTCATCGCACGGCCGGAGTTGCTCCAGGGGCGCGACGCCGAGGTCACGATCCTGTTCTGCGACATCCGCAGTTTCAGCCGGATCAGCGCCCACCTCGAGCCGACCGTCACGGTGGACTGGATCCGCCACGTCATGCAGTTGCTGTCGGAGTGCGTGCTGGAGCACCAGGGCGTGGTGGTGAATTACATCGGCGACGAATTGATGGCGATGTGGGGCGCGCCGCAGGAGCAGGCCGACCAGGGCCGCCTGGCGTGCCGCGCCGCGCTGGACATGCTGGCGCGGCTGCCGGAGCTAAACGCGCGCTGGCAGCCGGTGCTGGGCGAGCCGATGGCCCTGGGCGCCGGCGTGAACACGGGCAAGGCGCGAGTGGGCGACATCGGCACGAAGGCGAAGTTCGTGTACGGGCCGCTGGGCAACACGGTCAACCTGGCGAGCCGGGTGCAGGGGGCGACGAAGCACCTCAAGACGCGGCTGCTGATCACCGAGGCGACGCGCCGCGGCCTGGACGCGGAGTTCGCGGTGCGGCGGCTGTGCGAGGTGCGCGTGGTGAACATCCCCGACCCGGTGGCGCTGTACGAGTTGGTGTCGCACGGCCAGCCGGACTGGGACGCCCTGCGGCAGGGCTACGAGGAGGCGCTCGGGCACTTCGAGAAGAAGGAATTCCGGGAGGCGGCGCGCGTCCTGGGCGGGCTGCTGCCGCAGCACCCCAACGACGGGCCATCGCTGATCCTGATGCACCGGGCCGTGCAGTGCCTGGTCGAGGAGCCGGAGCAGTTTAGCCCGGTGTGGGAGTTGCCCGGGAAGTGACAGAGAGGCGGCGTTTTTCCATTTTCCGGCCCGATTCCTGTGTAAATCCGGCGCCGGGACGGGTACCATAACCCCAATTCGCGTGACTCCCCCCGTGTCCCGAACGTCAGAAAGGGTCCGCCAGTGTCCACTGCCAATCCGTCCCCCCTCCCCGAAGGTGCGAAGGCGAAACTGTCGGTCGTCAAGGGCCTGCGCGCCGGCAAGAATTACGCCCTGAAGGATGGCGTCACCTACATCGGCCGCAAGGGCCCCACCGCCATCGACATCGATCTGACCGAGCAGGAGAACCCGGGCGCCGAGGTGAAGGTCAACCGCTTCGCGCTGGTCTGGAACGACAAGAACGGCCTGGGCGTCGCGGACACCGGCCGCCGCGTCACGAAGGTCAACGGCGCCCTCATCCCGGCCGGCAAGCGCATCCCTCTCAAGGCCGACGACACGCTGCAGTTCGGCAAGACCGTCCTGCAGATCAAGGTCATCGTCAAGAAGCGGACGGCCGTCCAGAAGTAGGCGACCCAGAACGCGATCCCTGACTGGCCGGCGGCCTCCGCACCAGTCAGGACGGATCACCCTGGACCCAGTTCGTCGCGCAGGCGGCGGGCCAGCACCGCCGTCCGCTCGTCGTTGAGGTGCAACGGGTTGACCGTCAGCTTGCCCTCATCGAGCAGGCCGTGGCCAACGTATACCGGCGGGCGCCCGTGACGCAGTCGGCGGCAGGCGTCCACGGCCGCGGACGCCCCGCCGAGCGCGATCTCCAGCAGAGGCAAGCTCTCGCCGTCGGCCGGCACGCGGACCACGCAGCGGACCGGCAGTCCGTCGAGAGCGGCGGCGATCTCTTCGAGACGGCGCCGCTGGGCCACCACCTCAGCGTCGTAGGCGCCGCTGACGAACCGTTGCAGGGCCGTCAGCAGCGCCGCGATCTCTTCCTTGGACACCTTCAACGACCGCCCGATCCCGTGGCGCGGGATGCCGCCGAGCCGTCCCTTGTCGATGAGGTCCGCAGGCGGCTCCCACAATTCGTAATGGTCATCCATGTCGAGCATCTGCAGGGCCGCGGCGCCGATCAGGTCGCGGCGGCCGCACAGGATGCCGGTGCCCTGCGGCCCGCGGATCGCCTTGCCGCCGCTGAACGCCACCAGGTCGGCCCCGGCCGCGAGGATGTCGCGCAGGTTGGAGCGCGGCGGCAGTTCCCCCGCGGCGTCCACCAGCACCGGCAGACCGCGCCGGTGGGCGCGGTCCACGAGTTCGTCCAGCGGCGGCCGGGAGCGGGGGTCGTAGACGTACAGCACGCCCGCCGTCAGCGGGCCGAAGGCGGCCTCGTACTCCCACGCCTCGGTACGGCGAACACCCGCGCCGGCCACGATCTCGTTGAAGCCGACCTCGACCAGCCGCGCCCCGGCCGCCCGGACCGCGTGGTCGTAGCCGTTGCGCTGCTCGCGGGCGACGACGAACTCGTGCGGGAAGCCGTCGCAGTGCGGCAGTCGCTCCATCCGGCCCAGGTCGTAACCCGTCAGAATGGCAGCGGTGCCCAGCGTCAGCGCCGCCGCCGCGCCGCCGACCACCAGCCCGGCCTCGGCGCCGGTCGCCTCGGCGATGATCCGGGAGGCGGCTCCGTGCAGCGCGTCGAGCGGCACCGAGTCGCGGGCGGCCGCACAGAAGGCCTCCAGCACCGCCTCCGGCATCGGCGCGCCGCCCAGGCGCGTCACCGCGCCGGAGGCGTTGAGGATCGGCTCCAGGCCCCACCTGTCGAAGATGCTCATCGCTCTTCCCTTCCACGGCGAACGGCCGGCGTAAGCCGGCCGTTCGCCTCTATTCCACGCGCGCCACCGCGTACACCAGGAAGCGCGGCATGGTGAACTGAACCCGGCCCGCCCGCAGCGTGTGCCTCACCGCGACCGCGGCCGGGGACTCGGGCGATGAGATAAGCACCCGCGCCGCCTTCACGCCCTGCGGCAGCACCAGGTCCACCGTCACGCCCTCGACGGCAAGCGGCTTCTCGTCCTGGATGCCCCGGCCGGGGCTGCGCTTCTTCGCCGGCTCTTCCCGGTTGTAGTTGACGAAGTGCAGGGCGATCTCTCGGCCCTCCTTCGGCCGGCTCGCGGACACGCGGACAGTCGCCGGGGCCTGGAAGCGGCTCAACCCCTCCGGCAGCTCGGCCGGGCTCTTCACGTCCAGCACGACCCGGTAGCCGGCGCGCCGGGCGGACGTGAGCCGGTCGTCGGGGAGCACGTCGAACAGCACGTGGCGGTCGAGCAGCTTCTTGCCGAGCCGGCGGAAGGCCTCGACGGCAGCCACATCCCCTTCATGCACGCGCCGGCGCGGGTAGAGCAGGAGCACCTCGGCATGGGAGCGATTTCCGCGGTAGATGGCGTCGTGCTTTTCGAGGAAGCGATAGTAGCGGACGATCTCCCGGCGCGCCTCGGGGTCCTTGAAGCGCGTGTAGAAGCCCATCGGGGCACCGCCGTTGGCGGCCAGTTCCGCGATGGCGACGCGAATCCGCGTCGATTCGTACTTGCCGAGCGTGAACGGTTTGTTGTCGAAAGCCCCGCGGATGTAGCGCGCCTGCAGGGTACACTCGCCGAGGATTCCCGCGGCCAGGTCGGTGAAGTTGGCAGCGCCGCCGGTGCTGTACCAGAGATAATCCTCGTCGCGGCCCCAGAGGTCGCCGGGCAGCAGACAGCGCTCGTCGCCGTTGATCTGGTTGAAATCGCCCAGGTGGTTCCACTGCCCGAGCAGGAGTCCCGGCTTGAGCGAACGCGCGTACTGCACGAACACCTCGTCGAAGGCTCGTTTGCAGGCCATCTGCGACCAGCGGAGCATCTCGCGGCGGAGCGGAGTCGATTCTTTCGGATTGTGCCAGCCGACGATTTCCGTGAACCTGTGCGCCTTCGGGTCGGCGATGGCGAAGCGGGTGCGGAGCTGCTCCGGCGTGAAGCGCTCGGCGAGATGGCTGCGGAAGCCGGCCTGGCAGTGCTCGCACAGGCAATTATGGCGATAGAAGTAGTTGATGATGTAGCCATCGACGCCGCGCTCGAGGCCGCGTTTGGCCCAGGCTTTCAGGACGGCGCGCCAGTGCGGATTGTTCAGGCAGGCGGTGAATTCGCGCATGTTGCCGATGCTGTAATTCTTCGACGCCATTGGCGTGCCGTCGGCGTTCCGCGCCAGCAGCGCGAGCGGATCGGCGACGGGCCGCGGACCGAGTTCCTTCTCGTCCCAGAGATCGCGGTAGAACTTGAAGAAGCCGCGCGGCCCCTCCTTGCCGTCGGGTTCGCCGACCAGGAACGTGACGTTGAAGTGTCCGACCACCTTCGCGCCGCGCTGGTGAAGGGCGGCGTTGCGTTCGGCAAACCACTTGCCGCACTCGGCCAGGCCCTGAACGGGAAAGTGTGCGGGGTAGCCCTTGTACTGCGGCGTGTGCGCGAGGCTGTAGAAGTGTCCGCCGTAGAACCCCATCTGACAGACCTCCGGCCGCGCTTCCTCGACGAACTTCAGATAATCGGGGTCGCCGTACTCCGCCCAGTGGGCGATCAGGCGCGTGAAGAGAGCGCGCGGCCGCAGGTGCCGGTCGATGAAGGCATACGCCTGCCGGCGCACGTCCGGCGGGAAATCGTGGCCGGCGTCGGGGTAGACGACTTCGAGGTCCTCGGCCGCCTCGAACAGTCGATAGACGGGTTCCGCCGCGGTGAGGCAGGCACGCACGCCGGCGACCTCGAAATCGTTGCCCTTCAGCGGGGCGTTGATGAAGACCGCGCGCGGCGCCAGGGCTCCGAGGATCTCGGTGAAGTCGAACGGCATTTTCGCCGCGGATTGCCCGTAAACGCTGGCGATGCGCGGCATGTAGCCCTTGTGGCTCCAATCCGCGAGGTTGCCCTTGCGATAATGGGCGAACGAGTTGAACCCGCAGCTGGTGACGACCACCTTCAGGCGGGGATCGAAGGCGGCGACGAAGAGCGCATTGTGTCCGCCGAGCGAATGCCCGATGCAGCCGAGGCGACTGCCATCGACCTCGGGCAGCGCTTGCAGCAGATCGACGGCACGCAGGTGGTTCCAGATGCCCTTCATCGTGGCGCTGGCATAGCCCTTGGCGTAAGGGTCGAGGCGATAGTCGCCGAAGTTCGGATAATCGGGGGCGAGCGTGACGTAGCCGCGCTCGGCCAGTTCGAGGGCATAGTGCAGGTTTGCGCTCCCTCCGACACCGGCCGGTTCGCCCTTGCCGATCCGCGTGGTCTGATGCAGGCAGAGCATGGCCGGCGCCTTGCCCTTCAGGTTTCGCGGGATCAGCAGGTAGGCGGGGACACGGTCGCCTTTCTCGACCGCAAAGGTGATCTTCTTGCGAACGACCTTGGCGAGGGCCTCTTCCGCTTCGATCTTGAGATCGAGCGGCACCTTGGAGTCGGCCAATGGGAGCGGACCCATGACGAGCTGCATCCCGGCGAGGATGTGGTCGCGCCGCTTCTGCCAGTCGGCGGTCGTCCGAACAGGAACCGGCTTGCCCGCGCTATCGAGGTAGACCAGCAGGTTCGTTTTGTCGGTGTAGAACGGCGGAGCGGCCTGCCCCAGGCCCACGGGCAGAGGAAGGAGGAGCGCGAGCAGATGAAGACTTCTGTGCATCATCGAACCGCACCAAGTGGCAGATGCCTCGACGTCCTGGCGAACCGTCCGCTTCTCGTGGTTGCCTCAGCGCTTCGCCGCGTTCGCTTGTTCGAGAGCGATGGCCACATCCCACAGCCTGACCGTACTGTCATCGAGGCCCCCCGAGGCGAGAAGCTTGCCGTAGCCGCTGAACGCCACGGACATGACACGGCCGGGGTGGCCCTTGAGGGCGGCCTTCTCCTGGCCGCTGGCCACGTCCCACAGCTTGATGGTCTGGTCTTCGCTCCCCGAGGCCAGCAGCTTGCCGTCGGGGCTGAACGCCACGGACGTGACAAGGCCGGTGTGGCCCTTGAGGGCGGCCTTCTCCTGACCGCTGGCCACGTCCCACACCTTGACCTCTCCGGATCCGCCATCTCCCCCCCCTCCCGAGGCCAGCAGCTTGCCGTCGCCGTTGAACGCCACGGACCAGACAGAGCCGCTGTGACCCCTGAGGGGAGCCTTCTCCTGGCCGGTGGCCACGTCCCACAGCTTGATGGTCTTGTCAAGGCTCCCCGAGGCCAGCAGCTTGCCGTCGCCGCTGAACGCCACGGAGGTGACACCGCCGGTGTGGCCCTTGAGGGCACCCTTCTCCTGGCCGCTGGCCACGTCCCACAGCCTGATGGTCTGGTCAAGGCTCCCCGAGGCCAATAGCTTGCCGTCGCCGCTGAAAGCGACGGTATAGACAGGCTGGGTGTGGCCCTTGAGGGCGGCCTTCTCCTGGCCGCTGGCCACGTCCCACAGCTTCACTTCCCCAGGAAGAGGCTTGCCTTTCGCATCATACCCGCCACTGCCCGAGGCCAGCAGCTTGCCGTCGCCGCTGAACGCTACGGACAAGACAATGGCGGTGTGGCCCTTGAGGGTGGCTTTCTCCTGGCCGGTGCCCATGTCCCACAACTTAATGGTCCTGTCGTAGCTCGCCGAGGCCAGCACCTTGCCGTCCCCGCTGGACGCCACGGACCGCACCGCGCTGAAGTGGCCCTTGAGGGCGGCTTTCTCCTGGCGGCCGGCCACCTCCCACAGCTTGATGGTTTTGTCAAAGCTCGCGGAGGCGAGGGTTTTGCCATCAGGGCTGAACGCCACGGACCCTACCTCATCGGTGTGGCCCTTGAGGGTGGCGCGTTCTTGGCCGGTGGCCACGTCCCACAGCTTAATAGTCCTGTCCCCGCTGGCGGAGGCGAGGGTTTTGCCATCAGGGCTGAATGCCACGGACCACACATGCCTGGTGTGGCTTGTGAGGGTGGCGCGTTCTTGGCCGGTGGCCACGTCCCACAGCTTAATAGTCCTGTCCCTGCTGGCGGAGGCGAGGGTTTTGCCATCAGGGCTGAATGCCACGGACCACACATGCCTGGTGTGGCTTGTGAGGGTGGCGCGTTCCTGGCCGGTGGCCACGTCCCACAGCTTCACCGTCCTGTCCCCGCTGGCGGAGGCGAGGGTCTTGCCATCCGGGCTGAATGCCACGGAGGACACACCGACGGTGTGGCCCTTGAGGACAGCGCGTTGCTGGCCACTGCCCACGTCCCACAGCTTGATCGTCTTATCGAAGCTGCCCGAGGCAAGGGTCTTACCATCCGGGCTAAACGCCACGGACTGCCAGATGGCGTTATGACTCCAAAGGATCTTGCGTTCCCGGCCGCTGCCCACGTCCCACAGCTTGATGGTCTCCCCGCTTGCGGCGGCGAGGGTCTTACCATTCGGGCTGAACGCCACGGACTGCTCGGGCGAGGCCCCGCCCTTGAGGGCGGCGCGTTCCTGGCCGCTGCCCACGTCCCACAGCTTGATGGTCCTGTCCGCGCTGGCGGAGGCGAGAGTCTTGCCATCGGGGCTGAACGTCACGGATCTCACAATGTCGCGATGACCCTTGAGGGCGGCGCGTTCCTGGCCGCTGTCCATGTCCCACAGCTTGATGGTTCTGTCCTCGCTGGCGGAGGCGAGGGTCTTGCCATCCGGGCTGAACGTCACGGATCTCACAATGTCGCGATGACCCTTGAGGGCGGCGCGTTCCTGGCCGCTGTCCATGTCCCACAGCTTGACCTCTCCTGGCTCGCCGACCGCTCCTCCTTGCAAATAGCTCGCCGCGGCGAGGGTCTTGCCATCCGGACTAAAGGCCACGGAACTCACAGGGTAGGTGTGGCCCTTGAGGGCGGCGCGTTCCTGGCCGCTGCCCACGTCCCACAGCTTGATGGTCCTGTCCGCGCTGGCGGAGGCGAGAGTCTTGCCATCGGGGCTGAA
>JBBRPS010000219.1:0-13111 GCA_038227745.1 Gemmatales bacterium
GCGGTTCTGCGAACCGCGGCTAAACGAGACATTCACCCCATCAGCTTGCGCAGCACGCCGACGTAGTGCGGCACCGCCTTGCGCGGGTCCGCCGCCGCTTCGTACTCCAGCGCCACATAGCCGCGGTAGTTCACGCCGCGCAGCATCTCGATCAGCCTTTTCAGGTCCGCCTCCTCCGTCTTCTTGCCGGCGCGGTGGATCTCCGTCTTGAGCTGCACGACCACCGCGTAAGGCGCCAGCCGCGCCAGGTCGGCGTACGGATCCTGAGTGTGGAAGTTGCCGGTGTCCAGGTTGACGCCGAACCAGTCGTGCTTGACGCCGCGGACGAGGGCCAGCATCTGGTCGATCGTGCCGGTGATGCCGCCGTGGTTCTCCAGCGCCAGGAAGATGCCGAACTGCCCGGCGTGGTCGCACGCCTCCTGAATCGCGGCGATGGCCCGCGCCCGTGCCCGCTCTTCCTTGTCGCCCTTCTCGACATTGCCCGCGAAGATGCGCATGGTCTTGCCGCCGAGGCGTGACGTGTGCTCGACCCAGCGCTTCACGCTCGCGATCTCCTCCTTGAGGCGGCCGGCGTTGGTCGTGCAGAAGTTGTTGCCGACCGCGGTGCCGCTGATGTCCAGGCCGAGGCGCGTGCAGCGGCCCTTGAGGTCCGCGAGGTAGCGCGGCGTCGTCTCGCGGAAGTAGTAGGCGGTCAGCTCGACCGCGTCGAGCGGCAGCGGGCCGGCGCCGTCGATGAACTCCGCGAGCGTCATGGTCGGCTTCTGCTTGCGGCGGAAGTTGAGATAGCGGTTGTAACTGTAGGCCGCGAGGCTGAGGCGGAGGCGCGGCGGCGCGGGGCGGCGGAACGGCTCGATGGCGGCGGCCGGGACGGTGGTCACGGCCAGGGTGGTGCCGGCCGCGAGGGCGGCCTGGAGGAAGCGGCGGCGCGTGCGGATGGTCATGGTGCGGTGCTCCGGGGGAACAGGGGGCCGGGGGAGACGGCGAACTGCGTCACCGTGCCGCCCGGGTGAGTCCAGGAATGCCGTGGACCGAAGACATCGTAGCCGGAGGGCGAGCCGCGGAGAAGCGGCGGCCTTGTTTCTCCGCGCAGCACCTGGGACAATTTCCGTGGGCTCCTCAGTCCCGGAGCGCGAAGGAGACAGGCCGATGAACATCCCGACCACACCTGAGCCACCCCTGCCGCTGGAACCGGGGGACCACCTGACGCGCGACGAGTTCGAGCGCCGCTACGACGCCATGCCCGGCCTGAAGAAGGCGGAACTCATTGAAGGAGTCGTCTACATGCCCTCTCCTGTCCGCCTCGTCCAGCACGGTAGCCCGCATGCCGATCTCGTCACCTGGCTGGGCGTGTACCGGGCGAGCACCCCGGGCGTACTTGGCGGGGACAATACCACGGTGCGGCTCGATGTCGAGAACGAACCGCAGCCGGATGCCTTGCTGCTGGTGGATCCGGCGTGCGGAGGTCAGGTCCGAATCGACCCGGAGGGATATGTCGAAGGCGCTCCCGAACTGGTCGCCGAGGTTGCGGCGAGCAGTGCCGCGATCGACCTGCATACCAAGCTACGCATTTACCTCCGCAGCAGCGTCCGCGAATATCTCGTCTGGCGCGTACTCGACCGTGCCATCGACTGGTTCATCCTGCGGCAGTCACAATACGATCGGCTACCGCCGAACGCCGCCGTAGTGCTGCGGAGCGAAGTGTTCCCCGGCCTCTGGCTGGACCCGGTGGCCCTGGTCCGTTCGGATCTCGCCGCAGTGGTGCAGGTTATTCAGCAGGGCCTGGCGAGCCCCGAACACGCGGCCTTCGTCGCCAAACTCCGGAAGGCTGCCGGGCCGACTTCCTGACGCGGGCCTCGACAAGGACCCGCGCCCCTACCTGTTCATCCGTTCCTGTTTTTTCCAGTTGCGCCGAGTTTACCGTCGGGGTGTATCAACGACATGGCTGAGTGCGTTTTCCTGTGCGCGCGCCGGTTGCAGGCCGCGCGCTAACCGCTACAATGGTGCGAAGCCGGTTGAGAAGATGGGAAAGCTGACAGGCAGAAAACCGCCGCCTCACGCACGGGGCGCCAGAGAACACGTCGTATGCAGGCCGCGAAAGGGCTGTCGATGGAAAAGTGGATGTGCTGGGGAGCCATGGGGATCTCCGGTTTCCTGCTCCTGTTGTTCCTCCTCGACCTGGTCCTCAAGTTCCCCTTCGGCGGCCTCAGCGCCATCGTCGATATCTTCGCCGTCCTGTCCTGCGGGGCGGTCCTGTACCTCGGCTGGGACGCCTTCCAGGATCTGCGCTAACGGCGCTCCGCGCCCCCTGCCAGGCGCACCAGCGCGTCCACCAGGCCCGGCACCGTGTACTCCGTCGCCTCCGCGGCGACCGGCAGGCCCAGTTCCCGCACCGCCGCACTCGTCACCGGGCTGATACTCACCAGCTGCACTTCCCCCGACGCCAGCCGCCTGCGGCACACGTCGTCCAGCGCCCGCACCAGCGCCCGCGCGATGTTGGAGCTCGTCAGCGTGACGTAGTCGATCTCGCCGCGGCGCAGGCAGTCCACCACCGGCGAACGCGCGTCCACGGCATCGACCTGCGAGTAGACGGCGACCTGTTCCACCCGCGCCACGCGCGCCAGCTCCTCGCGCAGCACCTCGCGGCCCCGGTCGGCCCGCGCCAGCAGCACCGCCTGTCCAGCCACGCGCTCGCGCAGCGCCGCCGCCAGCGCCTCCGAGCGGTACTCGGCCGGCACCACGTCCGGCTCCAGGTGATAGCCGCGCAGCGCGTCGGCCGTCCCGGGGCCGATGGCCGCCAGCCGCACTCCCCCCAGCGCCCGCAGGTCACGGCCGGTGGCGCGCAGCCGGCCGAGGAAGGCGTGGACGCCGTTGCTGCTCGTGAACACCAGCCACTGGAACGCGGATAGCCCGTCGAGCGCCCGGTCCACCGGCCCCCAGTCGGCGGGCGGGCCGACGTCTACCGCGGGCAGCACGAACGGCACCGCCCCCAGCAGTTCCAGCCGCCGCACCAGGTCCGCCGACTGCCGCCGCGGCCGCGTCACCAGCACGCGCTTGCCGAACAGCGGTCGCCGCTCGAACCAGGCCAGCCGCGGCCGCAGGGACACGACCGTGCCGACGACGATCAGCGCCGGGGCGGTCACGCCGGCCCGCTGCACGGCGGCGGCCAGGTCCGCCAGGGGGGCCTCGACGGTCTGCTGGTCGCCGGTCGTGCCCCAGTGGACCACGGCGGCGGGCGTGGCCGGGTCCTTGCCGTGCTCCGTCAGGGACGCGACGATTTTTCCCAGCCGCGTCATGCCCATGTAGAAGACGAGCGTGCCGGGGAAGGCGGCCAGGGCCTTCCAGTCGAGCATGCTCTCGGGCTTGGCGGGGTTCTCGTGGCCGGTGACGAGGGCCACGGCGCTGGCGTGGGCGCGGTGGGTCAGGGGGATGCCGGCGTAGGCGGAGGCGCCCAGGGCGGCCGTCACGCCGGGCACGACCTCGTAGGGGATGCCGGCCTGGCGCAGGGCCTCGGCCTCCTCGGCGCCGCGGCCGAACAGGAACGGGTCACCGCCCTTGAGCCGCACCACGCGCCGGCCCCGGCTCGCGGCCTCGATCAGCAAGAGCTGAATGGGCCGGTAGCGGTCGGCGTGGCAATCGGAGAGTTCGGTGACGCAGACGCGCTCGGCGCCCGGCGGGGCGTGGTCGAGAAGGGCGGCCGGTACGAGCTTATCGTGGACGACGAGGTCCGCCTGCGCCAGGCACTCGACGGCGCGGAGGGTGAGTAGTCCCGGATCGCCCGGCCCGGCCCCGACCAGATAGACGGTTGGTGTCGCCATCACTCCCCTCGGCATCCCACGGGGCGCGGCCCGTGGGCTTCGCGGACGTCAAACCTCGACCATGTCCTCCGGCTCGGGCACATCGACGTCCAGCTTGGGTCGCCTGGGGGAGAGCAGGCAGAACCCGATCCCGAGCTCGTACAGCAGGCTCATCGGCACCCACAAGAACAGCATGCTGAGCGCATCGGTCGAGGGCGTGATGATGGCCGCGAAGACGGCCATCACGAACCACGCGATGCGCCGCTTGCCCCGGTAAATCGCGACCGTCATGACGCCGATGCGCTCCAGGAACAGCATCACCAGCGGCGTCTGGAACGAGGCGCCGAAGATGACCGGCATCCAGATCGCGAAGCCAAGCCACTCGTTGAGCCGCAGGTCCGGTTCCAGGTCGAGCCACTGGTTGAACCACAGCAGCGCCTCGACGGCGCGCGGCATCACCAGGAACTCGCACACCGCCACCCCGATCAGGAACAGGCCCAGGCTCACTGGCAGGAAGACGTTGACGTAGCGCTTCTCCTGCGGGTACAGGCCGGCGGCGACGAACGACCAGATCTGGAAGAATACCCACGGGCTGGCGATGACGAAGCCGGTGACGATGCACACCTTGAAGTAGACGATGAACGCCTCCTGCACGTTCAGCGTGGACAGCACCGGCCGTCGGCCAACCTTTTGACGCGCCTTGTGCGTTGAGATCTCCAGGTCGAGCGGCCGGAACTCCGCCGTCAGGCTGACGTACTGCACGTCCTTGTCGTCTTTCTTCAGGACGGTGAGCACCGTCGGGTCCAGTTTGATCTTCAGCCGCTGTTCGATCTGCTCGCGCGGGAAGAGCAGCTCCATCTGCCGCGGTTCGTTCATCTGCACCATTTCGGGATCGTTGGCCTTGAGATCCTCGGCAACGCGCTTGACGCGCTCATCGTAGAAGGCCGCGAGCTGCTCCTCGACGGGCCTGGCGATGAAGGCGAGGACGGGTTTGCCGATGAAGAAGCTGAAGACCAGGGCGATGACGAAACCCTTGATGGCCCGCCACAGGTGGGTGCGCAGGTCCTCGATGTGGTCCCCGAACGACATGCGCGTTTCGGTAAAGAAGTCATCGGGGTCGGGCTGTTTGTCACCGGAACTCATGGTGCAACTTCACTCGGGCGGGGACGGCGTCCCCGGCGGGCAGGTGTACGGGCGGTCTGGGCGTGGCACTCAGGGGTCATCCTATCAACCCGCCGTGCCACTCTCAAGTTACCGTGGGGCGCCGCGCGCCAGGCGGCTTCTCCCCGTGGGTCAGGACTCCGATCCTGACAGGTCCATGTCAGGATCGGAGTCCTGACCCACGGGGACGGCCAGCGCCAGCGCCCCGGCCGGGCAGACGTGGACGCACAGCGCGCAGCTGATACAGTCGCCGGGCCGCGGCAGCCAGGGGAGGGGTCCGGCCATGGCCAGGCAGTCGGTGGGGCAGACCTGGACGCAGTCGCCGCAGCCGGTGCAGAGGGTCTCGTTCAGGACGGGCAGTTCGTGCGGGGACATCACGGGGTCTCGGTCGTCGGCGTCGGTGCCGCCGGCCCCATCAGGGCGGCGACGAGGTCGGGCAGTTGCTCGCGCGGCTGCGGCGGCGCGAGGACGTAGCGGGCGCCGAGGTCCCAGGCCAGCGCCGCCAGGGTGGGGTTATCGGCGTCGCCGACAAGGACGGTGGCGGTGTCGGGGAACCGCCGTGCGACCCGCTCCAGCAGGACGAACTCGCGTTCGAGGTCGCGGCCGACCTTGAGGACGAGCACACCGGCCCCGCCGCCCTGCAGCAGGCGCAGGCAGGCCCCGGCGTGGCGGACCTCGCGCAGCCACCAGTTCCGCGCCGCGGCCCGCTCGCCGAGGAGGCCGGTGAGGCGGCTGTCGTGTTCGTAGACCAGCACCTGCACGCGGCGCATGGCAAGCCCCCTCGCTGTCAAACGTCCTTCTTGCTTTTTCCCTTCTCCCGGTCCTCAATGCCCAGGGCCTTCATGCGCTGGTGCAGCTGCGGCCGCCAGATCTCCAGGAGTTCGGCGGCCCGCGCTTTGTTGTACCGCGTCCGCTTCAGCGCCAGCTCGATCAACCGCCGTTCCACCTGCTTCAGCAGCGACTTGAGCGGCAGCGGCCGCTCCGGCGGCGGCCCCGGCTCGCGCAAGTACCACGGCAGGTCGGCGGCCTCGATCCGCTCCCCCTTCACCCGCGCCAGGGCGTTGCCGAGGACAGTGTGCAGCTCGCGCAGGTTCCCCGGCCAGGGGTGCCGCTGCAGGACGTCCCACGCCTCCGCCGCCAGCGCGGTGAGCGGCGGGTCGCGCTCCAGGTTCAGCCGCGCGAGCAGGCGCTGCACCAGCGCCGGCAGGTCTGCCCGCCGCTCGCGCAGGGGCAGCAAGGGGATGGTCAGGGCGCTCAGGGCACAGTGCAGTTCCTCCAGCAGGCTGCCGTTGCGCACCTCCATGACGGGGTCGAGACTCATGCCGGCCATGACGCGCGGCCGACGACCCGGCGGGGTCGCAAGCAGTTCGCACAGGCGCGCCTGCAGCTCGCGCGGCAGACGCGCCGGCTCGCGCAGGTAGACCGTGCCGACGTACGCGCGGCGGCACAGGCCCGGCTCGCCGAAGAGGACGCCGGCCAGCGCGACGGGGGACAGCCGGGCGCAGTCCACCAGGGCGAAGGTGCGCTCGCGGGCTTTGCCCTGCTGGTGGATCGTCCGCGCCAGCCACTGCTTGCCCGTCCCCCCCTCGCCGACGAGCAGCACCGGAACGTCCACCTGGCTCGCGAGGCGGACCTGTTCGACCAGCCGCCTCTGCGCGGGCGACTCGGCGGGCAGGTGTTCGACGCCGTACGCTCGGGCCGCCTTCTCGCGCAGGACGATCAACCGCGGTGGCAGCGGCTGGCCGGTCGTGACCGCCTGCCGGGGGACGGGGCTGATCCGCCCGAGGACGCACAGCCGCCCGCGCGGGCCGGTAAAGGGGAAGAAGGCGACGTCCCACCAGTCCGGGGCGGCGCCGAGGCGCGGCAGCGGCCGGCGCACCCGCGCCGGCTTCCCCTGCAGCGCCTCCGGCGGCGGGGCCAGCACCGTCAGCAGGGCCTCCAGCGAGGCGGGGGAAGCGTCGCGGTGGCGCTTGCAGCGGGCGCTGCGGACGGTCGCCAGGGGGAAGCCCGTGAGGTCTTCCCAGGCCCGGTTGACGAAGAGGAACTGACGGTGGCGGTTGAGCAGGTAGAGGGGGTCGGCGGCGTGACGGAAGAGGGCGGCCCAGCGGGGCGTCGGGGCGGCGTCGGGTTCGGGGGCCTGGCCCGGTGGGTCGGTCGGGGTGTCGGTCATGGCGGCGATCCGGAAGAGAGGGGACGGGAAAGCCCACGGGTGGCCACCCGTGGGCTTGACTGCTGCTCTTGCTCCACGGCCCCTCCCCCAGGACACATCAAATGAACGTCGCCAGCGCGTACAGCACCAGCCCGATCGCGAACAGGAACAGCGCCATGCGCAGGCCCCAGCGGAACGCCTCGTGGAAGATCGACCGCCAATCGTCGAAGCGCGTGGCGCTGTAGACGAGGCTGATCACGACGATCAGAATCGGCAGGTGGACATAGATCTCGGACATGGCCGCGAACGTGCTCATGGCGTGGCCTTCTCCCCAGGGGTGCTCTCCGCTCTGTCCGGGGCGGGCGGCTTCGGGGTGGCGACCCCGAAGGCCGGGCCGGCGAAGGCGTCGTAGATCACCAGGATGTTCAGGACGCCGGCGATGACCGTGTACATCCAGCCGAGGTCCGGTTTCTTGTCATTGTCGCGCAGCAGCTTGTTCGTCTCCTCCTCGTCCGGCATGCGCATGAACGTGCCCAGCCAGGGGTGGCCGTGCGGCCTTCTCTCGGCGCCCGGCTGCTCGGCGAGGTCCATGTTGGGGGACTCTTCCTTGTAGTTCACGTACTGGAGGATGGCGGGCCAGGCGGCGGCGCCGATCCAGAACTGGCCGGCAAAGCGGGCGCGGTCGGTGATGGCGTCGAAGATGCGGCCGCGGTCGTTGGGGTTCGCCGGCGGCGTGGACTGCGGCACGTAGACGTTCTGCCAGCTGCCCAGGTACATGCCGTAGAAGAACAGGCCGTAGAGGCAGACGAGGAACAGCACCCCCTTGCCAAAGCGGCCCTGGTGGATTTGCCCCAGCCCGGGGACGAGGTAGCTGAGGACGGCCCCGGTGGGCGAATAGCCCTGGGTCAGGGGAGCGGGTTTGTCGGCGGTTTCGGCGTTGGCCATGGCAGGAAGCCCGGGGTGCGGGGGACGGCACGACTGCCGGTATTCTATGCAGGCAGGGCGGTCGAGTTCAACCGAGCCAGCGCAGCAGGCCCAGCGTCAGGGCGGCGGCCCACAGCCCCAGGCCGATCCAGCCGAGTGCCGTCCGCCCTTGCGGGCTGCGCAGCCAGCGGCCGGGGGTGCCGAGCCAGGCCGTCCCGCGGTCGAAGGTGCGGTTGCCCCACACCAGGGAGCGCGTCGCCCAGTCGGAGACGCGGAAGCGCCACGAGAGCATGCCGGCAGCCGGCTCCGTGACCCGGGCAGACGGTTCGGTGGACAGCCCGAGCCGGGCGAGCGGCGACGGCAGCACCGGGGCGAGCGGCTTCGCCGGACGCGATGGGGCCGGGGACGTTGGTCGGGGCGGCACGGGGCGTTCCGCGGGGGGAGTGGCCGCGGCCGGGGGGCCCGTACGGAGTGGGGGGGGCGGCGCTTCGGTCTTGTGCGGCGCGGCCGGGAAGGACGCCGCGGCGTGGGCGATGACCTTGCGGGCGACGAGCGCCTCGGTGCCGGCGGGCGGCTGGACGGGTTCCGAAGGCGGCGGCGCGGCCGGGCTTTCCTGCGGCTCGGCGGGGGGCGGGCTGACCGTCAGCGTGGCGGCGGACGGAGGCACGGGACTGGTGGGCGGCACCGGGTCGTCCTCGAGCTGGTTGACCGGCAGGGCCAGCATGCGCTGCATCAGGTCGTCGAGTTCGTCGAGGAGCTGGCGCGTCGAACTGGGTCCCGAAGGGCCGGGCGACCGAGGCGACGGTGAGCTGGACATGACGCGGGAACCTCCCAGGGAGAGTCCGTTCTCCGGATGGCGGCCCGGGCCGGGGCAAAGCTTCCTCGATCCACCCCGGGGCACGGGCGGCGTATTGTAGCAGGGCGGCCGGATCCAAAAAATGCGGATCGTCCGGTGTTGCCGGGCAGTCCGGGAGGCCTGGTCAGGTCGGGCGGAGCTGGGCAAGCAGGAATCGGGGGTCGGCTGGGAGGGGAGGACCCTCGGGCGAGGCGCTTGCTCGGGGGTTCCGCAGCCGCTAAGACAGACCGCGAGCACGAATCACGGGACGACGCACTGTTCCGGCCGGTTCGGAGGGCCCTCGGGTTTCCCATGTCTGAGCGCTACTACATCGACGCCGCCCTCGGCCCCGGACCGATCGAGATCGACGGCCCCGAGGCCCACCACCTCGTCGCGGTCTGCCGCGCCTGCCCCGGCGACGTCGTCTGCCTGTTCAACGGCGACGGCCGCGAATACCGCGCCCGCGTGGTCGCCGCCGCGCGCCGCCGCGTCACCCTGGACGTCTTCGAGACGGTCGCCCCGCAGTGCGAGCTGCCGTTCCCGCTGGAGGTCGCTGCCCCGCTGCCGAAGGGCGACCGCGGCCAGTTCCTCGTGGAGAAGCTCACCGAGTTGGGCGTGACGGCGTTCGTGCCGCTGTTCACGCGCCGCAGCGTGGTCCATCCGAAGGAAGGCCGGCTGGAGAAGCTGCAGCGGTACGTGATCGAGGCGAGCAAGCAGTGTGGCCGAAACGTGCTGATGCGCGTCGAGCCGCCGGTGGACTGGGAGAGCCACGTCCGCCGCCCGGACCTGCCCACGGCCCGCGTCCTGGCCCACCCCGGCGCGACCGCGGCGGCAGCGCCCCTCTTGCCTGCCGCTCCGGGAGCGGGCGTGAGCGTCGCCGTCGGGCCGGAGGGAGGTTTCACGGAGGAGGAGGTCGAGCTGGCGCGGGCGGCGGACTGGCGCCTGCTCGACCTGGGGCCGCGCGTCCTGCGCGTGGAGACGGCGGCGGTGGTCCTGGCAGCGTGGGCGGTCGCGGCCCGAACCGGCCTTGCCGATACCCCGTTTCTCTGACGCGCTACCCGGGGAAAAAGCCCAACTGCATGGTGGGCACGCCGGGGCTGGTGGCCGGGTGGAACTGCGAGCCGAAGGTGAACTGCGTCGCGCTCGGCGGCACGTTGGCGAACGGCGAGAAGGTCGGGACCGAGATCCCACCCGTGGAGTGGAACGGGTTGAAGATGAAGGGCGGCAGGTGGTTGATGCCGACGTGGGAGGGCGGCGGCGAATGGGGCTTGTGGGGCGTGACGGCGCTGGGCAGGGAGCGATCCTCCAGGGCCTCCAGCGACGGGCGGAATCCGTTAGGTTTCGTGCTCACGGTCATGCTCCTTTGTGAGAGCCGGAAGACGTGGACGAGCACCGGGGCAGCTCCGGCGACTGCTCTCGACACCTTTTCTTCGTCGCGGGGCCACGGTGACCTTGAGGGTTTTTCCGGCCGTGCCGGGGGCGCCCACGACCGGCCACGATGTTATTCCCCCGGCACGGGGTGATTTGACACAAGCCCGACGCGCAAGCGAGGGGCCCCTCGCTTGCGCGTCGGGCTTGTGTCGGATCACCTCGCATCGAGTATGCTGATCTCGGCGTCCGTAAAATGTCAGTTCGACATGATCGGCGCCGGCCCTGTGCCCCGGAGCGCGTTGACTCGGACAAAGTGTTCGACCGCCCGCCGGAGAGAAGTACCCTCGCCCCTGACGAGGAGACGTTTCCATCCCATGAAACTGTTCGTCACCGGCGGCGCCGGCTTCATCGGCTCCGCCTTCGTCCGGCTGGCGCTCGCCGAGCTGCCCGACTGCCGCGTCGCCAACTTCGATGCGCTGACCTACGCCGGCAACCTCGACAACCTGCAAGGCCTCGACCCCCAGCGCCACCGTTTCGTCTGCGGCGACGTCGCCGACCGCACCGCCGTCCTCGCCGCCCTCGAACCGGGCACCGACGCGGTCGTTAACCTCGCCGCCGAGTCGCACGTCGATCGCAGCATCGCCTCCGCCGACGAGTTCCTGCGCACCAACGTCCTCGGTACGCAGGTCCTCCTCGACGCGGCCCGGCAGCGCGGCATCCGCCGTTTCCTCCAGGTCTCGACCGACGAGGTGCTGGGCAGCCTGCCCGAGGACGAAACCGTCTTCTTCACCGAGTCCTCGCCGTACGCGCCGAACAGCCCCTACGCCGCCTCCAAGGCCGCCGCCGAGCACCTCGTCCGCGCCGCCCACCATACGTTCGGCCTGGACACGGTCGTCACGCGCTGCGGCAACAACTACGGCCCGCGCCAGTTCCCCGAGAAGCTCATCCCGCTCCTGCTCGCCAACGCCCTGCGCGACGAGCCCATTCCCGTCTACGGCGACGGCCGCAACGTCCGCGACTGGATCTACGTCGAGGACCACTGCCGCGCCCTCCTGACCGTGCTCCGTAAGGGCCGGGGCGGGGCGGTCTACAACATTGGGGCGCGGAACCCGCGCCCCAACCTCGACGTCGTCGAGTCGCTCCTGGCGGCCCTGGGCAAGCCGGCCACGCTGATCCGCCACGTCAAGGACCGGCCGGGGCACGACCGCCGTTACGCGATCGACCCGACGCGCATCGAGTCGGAGCTGGGCTGGCGGCCCGCGGAGACGTGGGCGAGTGGGCTGGCGAAGACGGTCGATTGGTACCGGGAGAATGCGGACTGGGTGGAGCGGGCGCGCAGCGGCGCGTACCGCGAGTTCTACGCCCGCCAGTATGGCGTCGAGGTCGGCAAGGGTTGAGGCCCGCCATTGGGGACACGGATCGCAGGAGAACACCATGAAGGCCATCCTCCTCGCCGGGGGCAGCGGCAGCCGCCTCGCCCCGCTGACACAGTCGGTCAGCAAGCAGCTCCTCCCGGTCTACGACAAGCCGGTCATCTATTATCCCCTGTCCGTGCTGATGCTCGCCGGCCTGCGCGACGTCCTGATCATCAGCACGCCGCGCGACACGCCGCGGATCGAGGAGTTGCTGGGCGACGGCAGCCGCCTCGGCCTGCGCCTGTCCTACGCGGTCCAGCCGAACCCCGCGGGCATCGCGCAGGCGTTCCTACTCGGGGCCGACTTCATCGACGGCGAGCCGGTCTGCCTGATCCTGGGCGACAACATTTTCTTCGGCCACGACCTGCAGCCGCTCCTCACGGAGTCGGCGAACCTGACCAGCGGGGCGCACGTGTTCGCGTACCACGTCCACGACCCCGAGCGGTTCGGCGTCGTCGAGTTCGACAGGAACTTCCGGGCCGTCAGCCTGGAGGAGAAGCCGAAGCAGTCGCGCTCGAACTGGGCGGTGACGGGCCTGTATTTCTACGACGCGGACGTGGTGGACGTCACCCGGCAGCTGCGCCCTTCGGGCCGTGGCGAGCTAGAGATCACCGACGTGAACCTACACTACCTGCGCGCCGGCCGGTTGACGGTGACGCCGCTGGGCCGCGGCGTCGCCTGGCTGGACGCCGGCACGTTCGACTCGCTGCTGTCGTCGTCGCTGTTCGTGCAGACGCTGGAGCAGCGGCAGGGCCTCAAGATCGCCTGCCTCGAGGAGATCGCCCTGTGCAAGGGGTTCATCGACGTGCCGCAGTTCGAGAAGCTGGCGGAGGCGTTCGGCAAGGCGGACTACGGTCTGTACCTGCGCCGCGTCCTGGAGGAGCAGCGGGCACTGCGGTGCAACGCATAGGCCGAAGACCTCGGTCCGGATCGGTGTCTTCGCTGAATGTCCCCTTTTTACCCCGGCGGCTTCTACGATAGGGCCAAGAGCGAGGCTGTTGGGTCAGCCTCAAACGCGAGCAGGTCGGCCTGTCGGGTACGCAGCAAGGCGACAACCGCCGCCGTCGAGCAGTTCCTCAGCCGCACCCACACCACCTTGGACGGGTGACCCAACAGCAGGGCGCGATGTTGGAGGTCGCCGTCCTTCGACACGATCACCAACTCCTGGGCAGCCGCGTAGGCCCAGACCGCCGGATCGGGCGCAGCGGCCAGTCCTGCATCCCGGACATGCTGTGAGCCGGGGAACTCAGCCGCGAGCAGGCGGACCAACCGGGGGGACAGGTTCTGGTCAAAAAGCAACTTCATGCAGGCGGCACCACCCGCAGGGTAATCGCATCAAAAACCCTAAAAAAGCTCCAATAGCTTCTCCAAGTTCTTGTCGTTCCATCCTGTCTGGAGGCGTTTCTTCTCGATGCTGCCCGTAACGGTTTTGTTCTGAAGCTGCACGGACAATGCCCAGCGA
>JBBRPS010000220.1:0-13072 GCA_038227745.1 Gemmatales bacterium
CCGGCCGATTACTACTCCGGCACGAGAGCCCCTCGCTTGCGCGTCGGGCTTGTGTGATACCCTTCCGCGCCGGAGTAATACTCGTAACGGAATCGTGCCGCCCCCTTGCCCCGGGGCTGCTACACCGTCACGCCCAGCCCCGGGCCGTCCGGCACCCACAGGCGGTCCGCCCGGTAGCGGAGCGGCTCGCGCGACAGCGACTCCTCGTAGTAAACCGGACCGATCAGATCGCCCGGGAAGCGCTCGCACTGGATGTTCGCCGTGCAGACCGTGACGTGCGCCATCGCCGCGGTCGCGACCTCGCGCTCCAGGTTGCTGCCGATCGTGCAGGGGATGCCCGCCGCCTCGGCCAGCTTCGCGATCTGTTGCGTGGCGCGGATGCCGCCGTGCTTGCCGGGGTACAGGCTGAGCACGTCCGCCGCGTCGTGGCGGATCACCTCCAGGGCGTCCAGCGGCGTGAAGACGCTCTCGTCGGCCATGATCGGAATGCCGCTCCGGCGCCGCACCTCCGCCATCGCCCGGTGGTCGCCGCGCCGCGTCGGCTGCTCGAACAGGGCCACGTCCAGTTTCTCCAGGCGCGCCGCCGCCCACACCGCCTGCTCGACCGTATAGCCGCCGTTGGCGTCCACCGACAGCCAGGTGTTCGGGCCGACCGCCTCGCGCACGGCCCGCAGCCGCTCGACGTCCTCCTGCGGGTGCTCGTGGCGGCCGACCTTGACCTTGATCGCTTGCCAGCCGCCCTCGACCATCGTCCAGGCCCGCTCCGCCGCCACCTTGGGCTCGACGGCCCCGACCACGAATTTGAGACGAATCCCCTCCGCGGTGGCGTCCTTGCCGCCGAGCAGCTTGTAGACCGGCACGCCGAGCGCCTGCCCCTGCAGGTCGAGCAGGGCCATCTCGATGGCCCCCTTCGCGAAGCTGTTGCCGAAGACGACGCGGTCCATACGGCGGCTGATCCACTCCAGGTCGAACGGGTCGGCGCCGGTGACGAGCGGCCCCAACTCGTTCTCGATCAGGGCGATGGTGCCGGCCTGGGTTTCGCCGCTCCAGACGCTGGTGACGCTGGCCTCGCCGAGGCCGACGCGGCCCTGGTCGTCGGTGATACGGACGAGGACGTAGTTACCCTTGCGGTGGCCGCCGTCGGGCGTGAAGAAGGTCAGCGAGCTGATGATGGCGAGGTCACTCTGGATCTGCCCGAAGATCGGTTCGGCGCGGACGGCGGTGACGGGCATGACGGCGTCTCCGTGATGGGACTTCGCCGGACGGGCGAGCCGGGGGCTGAAGCCTCCGGCTCGCTGGGTTGTCAAACCTTTCAGTTGCCGCTGCCCCCGGCGCCGGCGGCCCCGCCGTTCGCCGGGTCGCGGCCGTTGACCCACGGCCCTTCCAGCCGCTGGTAGTCCGGCGGCACCAACGTGCTGCCGGAATTGCCGCCCGCCCAGCCGGGGACCTGGCTCGGGTGGCCGCGCTCGTGGCTGCGCCGCTCCCAGCGCGTCGCCCAGGTGTCGTCGGCCCGCACCGGCCGGCGCCGCTCGCGGTCCCAGAACAGCACCTGGCCCTGGCGGTAGCTCAGCACGCCCATGTTCACCGTCGTGAAGGCCGCGGCGCCCAGTTCCGCCGTGCTCCACGTTTCGCGGTTGCGGTTGCGCACGCACTCCAGGAAGTTGCCCCACAGCGCCGCCGTGTCGTCGCCCTCCAACGTCGTCGGGATGACGCGCGAGGCGCCGCTGACGCCGCCCTGCGGCCCGCTCGGCCGGCTGCCGATGTTCTGCGGCAGCACGTTGACGTCCATGCCGGGGCCGCGGCGCACCTGCCGGCCGTTCTCGTTCACCGTGTGCGGCGTGAACTTGAGCGTCGCCAGCCGGCCGCGGATCACCTCCTCCAGCGGGTAGTCGTTGATCATCGTGGCGCTGATGATGAGCTGGCAGCCCTCGTTGTAGTCGGCGACGACCGTGGCCACGTCGGGCACGTCGCGATTGTCGTACTCCAGGTAGATGCCGCCGGCGCCGACGACGCGGGCCGGGTAGCGCACGCCCATCGCCGCGATCATGTGCGTCGTCTGGTGGACGAACAGGTCGGTGAACATGCCGCCGCCGAAGTCCCAGTAGCAGCGCCACTGCGCCCACACGGCGCGGTCGAACGGGCGGCTCGCGGCCAGCGGCACGCCGGGGACAACCGAGAAGCGGTGGCCGACCCACATGTCCCAGTCGATCGTGGTGGGCGTCATGTCGCGCGTCAGCGGGTAGTAGCGCCACTGGCCGACGAGCGAGTTACGGTAGTAGCTCGTCTGGGCCTGGGCGACGTGGCCGATGTCGCCGCGGCGGACCATCTCGTTGGCGAGCCGCCATGACGGGTCGGCCATCGACTGCACGCCGACGGTCATGACGACGTTGGCCTGGCGGGCGGCGTCCACGACGGCGTGGGCCTCCTCGATGGTCTTCGTCATCGGCTTTTCGCAGTAGATGTGCTTGCCGGCCTGGGCGGCGTCGATGGACATGCGGGCGTGCCAGTGGTCGGGCGTGGCGATGCAGACGGCGTCCACCTCGCGCAGCTCGAGGATACGGCGATAGTCCTTGGTGACGTGGCGGGCGTCGTCGCGCTGCAGGCCGCACTTGCGGGCCGACGGATACAGGCCGCGACCGGTGCCGCGGCCGAGTTGGCCTTCGCCGTCCCAGACGTCGCAGACGGCGACGGCGGCGACGCCGCGGTTCTCGCGGGCGAGGCGGGTGAGGACATCAATGTGCTGCTGGCAGCGGCCGCCGACGCCGAGGAAGGCGATGCCGATGCGCTCGTTGGCGCCCTGGACACGGGCGTAGCTGGAAGCCGTCAGCGACAGGGCGGCGCCGGCGGCGGCCGTGGTCTTGAGGAAGTCACGGCGGTTGGCCTGGCTCATGAGAGAAGCCCTCCCGGAAAAGGGTGTCGGAGCGTGGGTCGCGCAGGATACGGTTAGATATAGGGAAGAAGGGCGAACAAGCCCACGGGCCGCGCCCCGTGGGGTTGACGGGTCATTTCCGCTGGTGCTTGAGCAGCCAGTCGTACAGCTCGTCGGTGCCGTAGGCGGCGTCCCAGCTGTTGTGGCCGACGCCGGGGTACTCGAGGTAATTCGGGTGGCCGCCCGCCGCCCAGAGGGCCTTGACCATCTGCCGCGACTTCTCCACGCGGACCGCCGCGTCGGCGTCGCCGTGGAAGCACCAGCAGGGCACATCCTTGATCTTCGTCGCCTGCTCGGGGTCGCCGCCGCCGCAGATCGGTGCGATCGCCGCCCAGCGGTCGGGGTGCGCCGCCGCCAGGCTCCAGGTGCCGTACCCGCCCATCGACAGCCCGGTCAGGTAGATGCGCTGCGGATCGACCTTGTAGGCTTTCTGCACCTCGGCGAGGATGGCGAGGGCGCGGTCGGCGTCGCCCGAGCCGGCCTTCCAGGTGCGCTTCTGCGACTGCGGGAAGACGGCGATGAACGGGAACGCCTTCTCACGCTTCTTGATCGCCGGGCCGATGCCGACTTCCACGGGCTGCTTCGTGCCGCCGAGCGTCTCGCCGGCGCCGTGCAGGAAGAGGATCAGCGGATATTCCTTGTCGCCCTTGTAGTCATGGGGGACGAAGAGGACGTATTTCGCCTCCTTGCCGTCGGCGTCCTTGTGGACGCGGTCGAGGAAGCCGTGCTCCTTGGGGTCGCCGGCGCGCGCCCGCGCCAGCGCCAGGCAGGCCAGGCCGCAGGCGGCCAGGACGAGACACTTCCAGCCGATCATTGCGAGTCACCTCCAGTTGTCGGTCGTCAAGCCCACGGGTTGCACCCCGTGAGCCGTCTCCCCCGGCTTCACTTGATGGGCGAGTAGTCCGTGGGGTTGAGGTAGGTCGATTCGAACTTCTCCACGAGCTTGCCGTCCTTCTCCGAGGCCGCCTTGGCCGCCTTCCAGTCGGGATCGTTCTGGAACGCCTCCCAGCTCTTCTTCGCCGCCGCGCGGCTGGGGAAGGCGAGGACGTAGACCATCTTCCGCTCCGCCTCCTTCGGGTCGGTCGGGCTCCAGAAGCCGACCAGCGTCATGCCGTGCTTCTCGAACAGTTTGCAGGTGTGGTCGCGGAAGCGGGCGTGCAGCGCCTCCATCTTGCCGGGGTTAGCGTAGTACGTCCGCAGCTCGAACACGCGCGTGTCCATCTTCTTCTTCCCCTTCCCCCTGTCGCCGGCGCCGGCCGCGGCCAGGCCCAGCGCCGCGCACCCGAGGACCAGCACCCATTGCAATACGGTCTTCATGCGTCTTCCTCCGGGCGATACCTCCACGGCGGGACCGCCGCCCTGAACGCATTCGTTATCGTTCGCCGCCCGGTCCACGTCAAGCTCCCGGCTTGCCCGGACCGTCGCGCCCTCATTTGAGCTTGTCCGCCGTTGGGCCGGCGGGTATGTATCCGCGCTACTCTCTTTTCCGAGGATGCGTACGAGGAGGTTCCGATGGCTCCGCCTGTTGGCCGGCCGGCGCGGCCGCTGCCGTGGCTGGCGTGCCTCGTGGCCCTGGGCCTGGGGCTGCGGCTCTACCACTACCTGAGCAACCCGCCCGTCTGGCACGACGAGGCGGCGCTCATCAGCAACGTGCTCGGCAAGAGCCTCCCCGGGCTGTTCGGGCGGCTCTTCTACTCCGAGGCCGCGCCGCCGCTGTTCATGGCCGCCGAGCAGGGCGTCGTCCTGCTCCTCGGCGACGGCACGTTCGCGCTGCGCCTGCTGCCGCTGCTGGCCAGCCTCGTGGGCTTCGCCGGCATGGTACTGATCGCCCGCCGCCTGCTGCCGCCGGTCGCCGTCCTCTGGTTCGCCGTCCTCTTCGGCTGCTCCGACCGGCTGCTGTGGCACTGCTGCGAGGCCAAGCCGTACGCCGTGGACGTGCTGATCGCCGTCGGCCTGCTGGCGACGTTCCTCGGGCCGCGCCGCGCGGACGATGAACGCGGGCCACTCATGCGGCAGCTCGCACTCTACGCCGTCCTCAGCCCCTTGCTGATCTTCCTATCGTTCCCGGCCTGCTTCCTCCTCGGCGGCGCCGCGCTGGCCCTGCTCCCGGCCGTGCTGCGGTCGCGGAGCCGCGGCGCCTGGGCGGCGTACGTGCTGTTCGGCGTGCTGCTGTGCGGCTCGTTCGCGGCGCTGGCGCTCGGGCCGGCGCGCGCCCAGAAGGACGAGTTGATGCTGGGCTGCTGGCTGGACAACTTCCCCGACTGGGGCCGGCCGTGGAAGGTGCCACTGAGGGGAATCGTCCGTCTAACCGAGGCACTGCGTTACGCCAGCGAGCCGATCGGCAACGTCCTGACCCTGTTCGCGGTGGTCGGCGCCGTGCAGTTCTGGCGCGCGGGGCGCCGGCGGGTGGTGGCGTTCCTCGTGCTGCCGGTGGCCCTGACCGCGGCGGCGTGGCTGGTCGGCCAGTACCCTCTCGGGGCCGCACGCGTGAGCGTCTTCCTGGCCCCGGCGCTGCTGCTCCTGGTCGCGGCGGGCGTGGCGCCGGCGTTCGCGTGGCTGGGGCGGCACTTCCGCCTCGGCGCCGTGCCGCTGGCGGGGCTGCTGCTGTTCCCGGTGGCGCAGGCCGGCTACCGCGTGGCCGTGCCCTGGGCGCGGCTGGACTCGGCGACGCCGGCCGCGTTCGTGCTGGCGAAGCGCCAGCCTTCCGAGCCGGTGGTCGGCCTGTTGTGGGAGCACGCCTACTACTTCCGCAACCTCGGGCTGCTGTACCGATCGCTGCGGCCGCAGCTGACCGACCCGCACACGCTGCCGCCGACCTCCGGCCGCGGACTGCCGGAAGACGGCGGGCGGCGGGCCGTGGTGACGCGGCTGTGGCTCCTCGGCGACCGCGACCCAGGGGCGCAGAGGGCCTACCTGACGGAGCTGCCGCCGTCGGGCGCGTGGCACGTCACGGCGAAGTACGATTTCCGCGACAGCACGGCCCTTCATGTGGAACAAGGGGCGGATCTGGCGGTAGCCCCGGAGAATTATCATCCGCAGTCGGTGTATAATGCGCCTTATGGCCCTTGCCGGGAGGGAGAGGCGCACGGGGAACTCGCGAGCCACGAGGCGGGGCGGGAAAAGTGAGCCGAGGCGACACGCCATGAGCAGGGCCCAGCTCACGAACGAGCAGCGGCAGGCCGTCTTCGGGGAGGGAAAGGGGCACTCGGGATTGCGTTTCCCCGCCCGGTCACCGTAAACTCGCCTGACCGTCCCCCCGGCCCGGCGGGACGCCCCAACCCCAGGAGGCCAAGGATGGCTACCGCACTCGCGCAGGACATTCTCCAGAACCAGGAGCACTTCAGCGTCCCGGAGTACCACGCCCGCGCCGCCCCCCTGGTCGAGGTGCTCCGCCGTCGGCCAGGGCCGGCCTCCGCCCTGTGCGCCCGCCTGTGGAGATGGCCCTTCCTGTCGGGCCTCCTGATGTTCCTCGCCGCGCGCGGCTTCCGGGTCGCCGTCACGGTCGGCCACCGCCCGACCCTGGTGTTCGGCGGCCTGCGCCGCCTGTTCGGCCGCCGCGGTGTGCTGCACGTCGCCAAAGAGTTCTTCATCGAGGAGGCGAACACTCCCCGCACCGGCTGGCGCGGCCTGCCCGGCCGGCTGAAGATGGCCCTCTACCGCTGGGCCCTGCGCGACGTGGACCTCCTCGTCGTCAATGCCCGGGGGGAGTGTCCCGCCTACGCCCGGCTGTTCCGCCTCCCTCCCGAGCGGGTCGCGTTCCTGCCCTGGCCCACCAACATCGACGAGCCGCAGTGGTGCCGCGAGCACGACGGCTCGATCCTGGCGGTCGGCCGGAGCCTGCGCGACTGGCGGACGTTCTTCCGGGCCGTGGATGGGCTGCCCTACCGCATCGTCGTGGTCGCCTCCCACAGCGACCTGGCCGGCCTGACTGCCCCCGCCAACGTGACGATCCTCACCGACATCCCGCACGCGGAGTATCTGCGATTGGTGCGGCGGGCCATGTTCGTCGTCCTCCCTCTCGTGGCCACCCCGCGCTCCACGGGCCAGGCCACCTTCCTCGAGTGCATGGCCTGTGGCAAGCCGGTCCTGGTGACCGAGGTGATCGGCAGCGTCGATTACATCCAGCACGGGGAGAACGGCCTGCTCTGTCCGCCGGCCGATCCGGACGCGCTGCGGCGGGAGACGGTCCGCCTGGCCGAGGATCCGGCCCTGCGCGAGCGACTGGCCCGGGGCGGCCTGCGCTCGATCCGCGAGCGGTTCAACAAGTCCCGCTACGCCCGAGACATGCTCGAGTTGATCGAGCGCCAAAGGGGGCTTTGCGACCATCCGGGCGGCGCGGGGTGAAGGCAGGGCAGTGCGGTTGCGGTCCCTCGCGTCGGTTTTTCGTTGCCCGCCGCGGCAGCGGCCGCTAGGCTGCTGCTATGAAAATCACCCGACTCGACGCCGTCACCGTCCGCATCCCACAGCGCCCGCCGATCGCGCCGTACCAGTCGCGCTACCGGGCCACCTCCGCCAAGGAGGCACTGCTCGTCCGCCTGGAGACCGACACCGGCCTCGTCGGCTGGGGCGAGACGCCGGTGGACTGGATCCACAAGTCCTTCGAGGGCGCCCCGGCCGACCTGCTGCGCGGCCAGGTGCTGGGCCGCGATCCGTTCGACCTGGAAGCATGGTACGCGGAGAACACCCTGGGCAGCTTCCTGGCGAGCGCCGTCGAAATGGCGCTCTGGGACCTGATGGGCCACGCCACGCGGCAACCGCTGTACCGGCTCCTCGGCGGCGCCGTCCGCAAGCGGGTCGAACTCGCGGCGTGCATGGGCATCCGCCCCTACGACGAGGCCAGGGCGATCGCGCGCGGCTACCTCGAACAGGGCTTCACGACGCTCAAGACCAAGGCGGGCCGCGACGCTCAGGAAGACCTGGAGATGGTGCGCGGCATCCGCGATGGCGTCGGCGACCGGCTGAAGCTGCGCATCGACCCCAACCAGGGCTACGCGCCCGAGGTGGCGTTCCCGCTGGCGCGCGATCTGGAGCGATACCACCTGGAGTACTTCGAGCAGCCGATGCCGCAGGGCCTGATTGGCGAGGCGGCGCGGCTGCGGCGCGCGACCCGGACGCCGATCGCGCTCAACGAGTCGGTGACGACGACGGAGGTGGTGCTGCAGATCCTGCAACTGCGGGCGGCGGACGTGCTGCTGCCGGACACGTATCAGTGCGCCGGCATCCTGGGCGTGAAGAAGGTGGCGGCGCTGGCCGAGGCGGCGGGCGTGCCGTGCGTGTTCCACTGCGCCCACGACCTGGGCCTGAAGACGGCGGCGATGCTGCACGTCGTCGCCAGTTCGCCGGGCTTCACGCTGGCGAACGACTGCACTTATTACGGTTTGGAGGATGACATCATCGAGCCGCTGCACCGGATCGAGGGCGGCGCGATGCAGGTCCCGGAGGGGCCGGGGCTGGGGGTGACGGTGGACGAGAAGAAGGTGGCGAAATATCGGATCGGATGAGGGCTGTCCTGGTTCGTAGTTCCGCCTTCAGGCGGGTTGGCATCAACCCGCCTGAAGGCGGAACTACGAACCAGAGCGTCCTCACTCCTTCTTCGTGCCGAGCATTTCGCGGACCGTCGGCTCGATGGCCTCGGCCCAGATCTGGTAGCCCTGCGGGCTCAGGTGCAGGTAGTCGGGCATGATGTCCTTGGTCAGGGCGCCGCCCTCCTTGGTGAACTTCTCACCGATGTCCAGGTAGCGGACGCGCTTGCCGTCGTCGAGCTTGCTGATCTGCTTGTTGATGTCGGCGATCTTCTCCCGGATCTTCGTGCCGGCCTTGGCGCCGCGCGGGAAGACGCCCAGGAGCAGGATCTTCGTGTGCGGGGACAGCTCTTCGATTTTGTGGACGATGGCCTTGATGCCGGCCGCGATCTGGTCGGCGCTGTTGCCGCCGCTGTTGTTGGTGCCGATCATCACGACGGCGACCTTCGGCTTGATGCCCTCCAGCTCGCCGTTGCTGATGCGCCACAGGACGTGCTCGGTGCGGTCGCCGCCGATGCCGAAGTTGGCGGCTTTGAGCGGCTCGAAATACTTCTTCCACGCCTTCTGGCCGCGCCAGGCGTCGGTGATCGAGTCGCCGAGGAACAGCACGTCCACGTCGCCCTTCTTGGCGACCGCAATGAATCCTTCGTGGCGCTTCATCCAGCCGGCGTCCGGCTGGCCGCCCCCTTACCCATGCGCGGCGAGGGTGTCGCCGCCGGGTTCTTCTTCTCGCCCGCCGCCGCGGCGCCGGCCAGCAGCAGCGCCGCGGCGACCAGGCCCGCCAGCCCCACGAAACCTCTGTACACTCTCATCATTCGCTCCTTTCGCCCAGTTGCGACCCCCCACGTGGGAGCGTCATTCGCCGTCAGGATACGCGGGGAAGGGCCGAGCGGCCAAGAAGGGCGGCCTTTCTCTCAAGGTGACGCCTTCCCCTTGCGCAGGAACGCCGTCACCTGCGCCTGCAGGTCGCGCAGACCGGCGGCGACCCGCACGAGTGCCTTGGTTTCGGCGCGGTTGTCCTCGCTGTCGCCCGCGTAGCGCAGCACGTCGAGGCGTTTCTTGAGGGCGGCGGCGTGCGCCAGGTTGGCCTGCGACAGCCGCTGCGGCGTCAGGCGGTCGCCGCGCTCCCGGCACACCTCGAACGCTTTGACCGCCTGCGGCAGTTCCGTCTTCAGCGCCGCCGTGTCCTGGCGCGGCCAGGTGTTGTAGATGAATTCGCGCGCCTGCGTGTGGGCCGTGTCGCCGTCGCGGATCCGCCAGGCCGCCTTCAGCTTCTCCAGGTGCGCCGCCACCTGCTTCTCGCCCGGCCGCCCCGCCAGGATCTCCTGATAAAGCCGAAGCGCCCCCTCGAAGTCCGCTTCGGCTTCCCGCAGGCGGGCACGCTCCAGCTTCGTCTGCAACTGCTTCGTCTCGGGACTGTTGGCCTCCTTCACCAGGGCGTCGAGGCGCTTGATGAAGCTGTCCAGCCGGGTGCGCTGCTCCTGGAGCTGTTGCAGTTCCAGCTCGCCCTCGCTCAGGTCGAGTTTGCCGGAACCCTTGCCCGCGCCCTTGCGGAGCTGGTCGTGCTCGTCGGCAAGACTCTCGATCTCGGCGGTGATGGCCTTGTGGCCGCGGCGGGCCATCCCCAGGGCCGTCTCCGGCGAGCGCTCCAGGGCGGCGTTGAGGTCGGCGAAGCGGCTGGCGACGACGCGCATGCTCTCGTAGGTTCGGCGGATCCAGCGCTCCTTGCGCATCTGGAGTTGCCCCGCCGCCAGCGCCTCGGCGTTGAGGTTGACGCGGCAGACGACGGTCCGGTCGTCCACGAGTTCCACGGGCACCTGCGCCCGCAGGGTGGCGCCGCTGAAGACACGCACGAACGCGACGTGCTGGTAGCGGTCCGGGGTGACGACCAGGCCGTCGAGGGCCGTGGTCCGCTCCCAGCCCTTGTCGTCGAACCCCGTCGCGCCGACGCGGACGCGGACGGTGCTCAGGAACTTCCCGGTCTTGTCATCGACCAGGCGCAGGCGGAGGGGCGCCTGAATGGTCGCGACGCGGAGGCCGCGGTAACCGAGTACGCCGGGTTCGGGCTGCAGCGTGTCCTCCTTGTAACGGTGGTAGAGGCGGCAGGAACAGACGCCGTCCTTCGGCTCGTCGCGGGCCTGCAGCAGTGCCCACTCGACCCGCGCGGCGCGCGGCTTGCCCGCCTCCTCGGCGAGGCGCGCGACGGCGAAGACGTCGCCGGGTCGCAGCCAGCGCCCGAGCGGCACGCCCAGACCTCCGCCTCGCAGCGCCAGCTTGACCTCGTCGCCCTCGACCGCAGTGACGGTGCCGCTCAGGCCAAAGTCGCGGTCCACGAGGCGGGCGGCGGTGAGCGCCACCAGGCGGCGCTCCGCCGTCCGGCTTCGGCGCACCACGGGGCTGGACAGGCCGCTCGTGCCGTCGTGCTGGCGGGCCTGCAGGCGGTACTGGCCATCGGCGTAGTCGATCAGGACGAAATGCGTCTTGAGGTCGGACAGTTCCTCCCAGCCGTCGAGGGCCTGCAGTCCCTTCGCGCGCACGTCCTTCAGCAGCGGATGGACGCGGGTGACCTCCACCTTCGCGAGCTTGCCGTAGGTGAGCCGCAGGTGGTCGCGCAGCTCGTACTCGAGCTGGTCGTGGAAGGTCGAGGTCAGCACGCGGTGTTCGGCGAGGTGCAGGACGATGCGGAGCTGGTAAGGCGTTTTCAGGCCGGGGTCGAGCGCGGCGCGGGCAGGAGCGGCCACGGATAAACACAGATAAACGCAGATTGAAAACAAGAGTGCCGGCCGGGCGTGACGGCGGGCCGTGGGCGGATCTGTGTTCATCTGTGTAAATCTGTGGCTCAACATCGCAGCTTCTCCAGGTCCTCGAAGAACCGCGGGTAGGTCTTGGCGACGCACGCGGGGTTCTTGATGACGACGCTCGGCATGGGCAGGCCGATCAGGGCCAGACTCATCGCCATGCGGTGGTCGTTGTAGGTCTCGACCTCGGCGCCGTGCAGCTGCCGCGGCGTGATCGTGAGGCCATCGGCGAACTCGTCCACCTCGGCGCCGAGCCGGCGCAGCTCCGTGGCGAGGGCGGCCAGGCGGTCGGTTTCCTTGTGGCGGATGTGGGCGACGTTTCGGATGGTCGTCGGGCCATCGGCGAAGCACGCGACCGCGGCCAGTGTCATGACGGTGTCACTGATGTCGTTCATGTCCACGTCGATGCCGCGCAGGGGCCGGCCGTGGACGGTGACGCCCGAACTGCATTTCTCGACCCGGCAGCCCATGTCGGCCAGCACGTCGGCGAAACGGACGTCGCCCTGCAGGCTGTTCTCGGGAATGCCGAGGACCGTCACCTGTCCCCCGGTGATGGCGGCGGCGGCGAAGAAATAACTCGCGGCCGAGGCGTCCGGTTCGATGTCGTAGGCGTTGACCTGCGCCCGCTGGCGGCCGGGGACGAGGAAGCTGCGGCTGCGCTCGCGGAAGCAGAGTTGAAAGCCCCAGGCACGCAGCAGTCCCTCTGTCATGTCGAGGTACGGGCGAGAGACGAGGGTGTCGTCGAAGACGACGCCCGTCTCGTCTGCCGCGGCGAACGGGGCGGCGAGCATCAGGCCGCTGAGGAACTGGCTGCTGATCGCGCCCCGCACCATGACGCTGCTCGCCTGCCAGCCCGCGGCCTTGATGACCACCGGCGGGCAGCCCGTCCCCACCTCGCCGGCGGCGTGGACGCCCAGTTGGCGCAGTGCCGCGAGCAGGTCCTCGATGGGCCGCTCGCGCATGCGCGGCACGCCGTCCAGGCGGTAGACCCCCTCGCCCAGGCTGACGACCGCGGTAAGGAAGCGGATGGTGGTCCCGGAATTGGCACAAAACAGGTCGGCCGAGGCTGCGGGAATGACGCGGTTCGCGGATACCGGCTCGACGGTCAACGTCCCCGCGGCCCAGTCCGGCGAAATGCGGAAGCCGAGGCGCTGCAGGCAGGTGACCATGACCTCCGTGTCCTCACTGTGGAGGGCGCCAGTCAGGTGAAACGGCCGCTCGCGGCTGGTGAGCGCCGCCAGGACGAGGGCGCGGTTGGTGATACTCTTCGACCCCGGCACGGTGACGGCCGCGCGCGGCGGTCTTTCCAGGGGGACGATCTCCAGTTCCTCCGGGTACGCCGGCAACCCCTCAGGCATACGTCACCCGCATCAGGAACAGCCCCTGCGCCGGGGCGGTCGGCCCGGCCAGCTTGCGGTCGCCGGCCTCGACGATCGCCGCCACCTGCGACTCCGGCCAGTGGCCGCGGCCGACGTTCATCAGCGTCCCCGCGATGGCCCGAACCATATTGTACAGGAAACCGTCGGCCTCCACGTCGAGCCAGATCCAGTCGCCGGCGCGGTTGACCGCCAGGTGCGTGATCGTCCGCACGCTCGACATGCGGTTGGGCCATTCCGTCTCGAAGCAGCGGAAGTCGTGTCGCCCCTTGAGCGCCTCGGCCGCCCGGCGCATGGCGTCCACGTCGAGGCGGTGGCGGCTCGGACAGTAGGAGCGGCGCAGGAAGATGTCGGGCACGTCGCCGTCATACATGACGTAGCGGTACAGCTTGCGCACCGCGTCGTGGTTGGCGTCGAACGCCTCGGGGACGTCGGCGGCGGCGCGGA
>JBBRPS010000221.1:0-13056 GCA_038227745.1 Gemmatales bacterium
CCCAGCCGCGCCTGCGCCGGGCCGACCGGGAGCAGGTCATCCCACCCATGCGCCTGGAGGACTTGCTGAGCACCGACCACCAGGCCCGCGTCGTCTGGCAGTTCGTCCAAGGCATCGACCTGACCGGCCTCTATGCCACCCTTCGCGCCGTCGAGGGCCGACCGGGTCGGCCTGCCATCGACCCGCGCATCCTGCTGGCGGTGTGGCGGTACGCCACCCTGGAGGGCGTCGGCTGCGCCTGGGCCGAGTCCGGTTCCGGCAAGATCCACTTGGCCACCACGCTGCTATTGACGACGGTATCGCTCATCGCCTCCGGTCCTCGGCGATGTCCAGAGTGCTGTCGGGAAAATAGCCGCGCTCTCCGATGATGCGTTGTTGCAGCTCATGCACCTCGGCGAGCCAGGCCCGCACATCACCAGCTTCAACAGGCTGAACGCTGAGTCGAACCCGCTGATTTTCCGGCAGCCCGACATCTTGCAGCGGCCTGAACACACCGTTCTGGTAAATCGTCTCAACTTGGGTCATGATCGCGTCACCTCCTCTGCGATTCTACAGGACGGCGCGGGCCGGGAAAGTTCACGGCGCGAGTAGACCGTCTACGGTTCGCCTTCGAGCGCGATGAGGTAGACGTGGTTGCCCGCTGAACCCGCCCACTGGCGAGAAGGCGGGTGGGTGCTGATGTGTTCGAGCGGGTGCGGAAACCGGGCAATCACCTGGCCGGTGGCGGCATCTTCGATCACGGTCTCGAGGCGTTGGACGAGCGCCCGCCAGGGAAACAGTCTTGCGCCTGCGGCGATCGCAATTACGTCGCCTGCGCCTGGTATGATCTCCAGGCACGCAAAGGTTTCCGCGTCCCACACCCGCACCGTCTGGTCATCCGCGCTGGCGATCCGCCGGCCGTCGGGGGAATACGACACGCTATACACAGAGTCCTCATGTCCGTGCAACACGGCCAGTTCCGCGCCGCTGTGCGCGTCCCACACCCGTACCGTGTCGTCCAATGACGCGCTCGCGATCCGCTGGCCATCGGGGGAATATGATACGCTCTTCAGCCAATTCTGATGTCCGCGCAAGACGGTCAACTCCGCGCCGCTGTCAGCGTCCCACACTCGCACGGTCTTGTCTTGCGACCCGCTTGCAATCCGCCGACCATCGGGGGAATACGACACGCTTTCCACATAACCCTCGTGTCCGCGCAAGACCGCCAGTTCCGCGCCGCTGCGAGCGTCCCACACTCGCACCGTGTTGTCACCTGACCCGCTGGCGATCCGCCGGCCGTCGGGGGAATATGACACGCTATGCGCATAGCTCTCGTGTCCGCGCAAGACCGCCAGTTCCGCGCCGCTCGCAGCATCCCACACCCGAATTGTTTGGTCATAAGACGCGCTGGCGATCTGCTGGCCGTCGGGGGAATACGACACACTTTCCACATAACCCTCGTGTCCGCGCAAGACTGCCAGTTGGCCAGTTCCCAAGGATGCCGGCGGAGGGCGGAAGGATTGCACCCAAAGGAACCCGGGCGAGGCCTGCTTCTTGTCCATGCTCCATCTTTCCAGAAGCGCACTCAACTTGTCCTCCGATCGATCGCAGAGAGGCCCGCTGTTCGACCAGCTACCTTCCGGTTCGAGGTAATGCGCTGCTGACTGTGGACAATCGTACCACCACCCTGCGTTCCACAAGCACTGGAAGAGCGCCTGCGGATAGTCCTGCGCGTGGCGGGCGATGAAGTGAATGTCGTGGCGGATGGCTTCCTCAAGGAGACGGAGCATCTTGCGACGCGCGTCATCGGCTGGCAGCGCGCTGAGAGCCTCGTGGTAGTCCGCAGTCAAGTCAAAGGTCAGCCCCGCTTCGTTCTTCGCTTCCAGCCAACGCAACTCATGGAGCAGGTCGGCCAACTCTCCCGCGCGTCCCGCCTCGATCAGGTGCCGGCGCAGGTGGGTGAAGAAGTAGCCATCGTTCGGGCCGTCCTGCCAGCCGTCGGGGCAGCATTTCCGGTACGCCTCCAGAAGCTGTTCGTGCAGTCGCCGAGGCTCACCAGCCGTCCGGAGCGCGAAGTCGTAGAGCAGGTCGTGCAGAGAAACACGCGACGGCGCGTCCGGTCCCTGCTGTGCATCCGCATCGAGTTGCACCAGGGCCTTCGACGCCAGCAGGCGGAGCAGATCGCGCGCGCGAACCTCCTTCAGCCCGCCGGTCTGTAACCACAGGACGCTGACCGCTCCTTCGGGAACCGTTTCGTCGGGCGGGAAGACGGTGAGTTCGGCGAACCGCTCCCGGTACTCGGGCCGCCCGCCATATTCCGGCCGGCCGAGGGCATCGATGCCGATCTTGATCGCCTTCCAGACGTCCTTGTGCGGATAGTTGGGCAGGTCGTGGCTGACGAATTCGAGTTCCGCCTCACGCAGGTCGGCCACGACGTCCGCCCACGGCTTGCGGTCGCGAATCATCGCCCCGCAGATCGACAGGGCCAGCGGCAGGCGACCGCATTGCTCGACGACCTCGGCGGCCGCGGCGGGCAACTGGTCGGGCTCGACCCCGGCCCACCGCGCCAGGAGCCGCCGCGCTTCGTCATCGGACAAGAGCTGAACCTGGTAAGGCATGCCGCCGAACGTGGTGACCAGCTGGGCGTCGCGCGTCGTGATCAACATGCGGCACATTGGCCCGAGGACGTCAAACGCCTCGGCGTGCTCCTTGTGCCAGAGGTCGTCGAGCACCAGCAGCGTTTGCTTCTCCTTGAGCAGTTCGCGGAGCCGCTTTTGGCCGGTGAAGGGGGACTCGAAATCGCCTGCATCGCCCAGGGCCCGGGCCAGGTCGCGCTGCAGCTCGACCAGCCGCGGCTCCTGGCCGAGCGGCACCCAGTAAACGCCGCCGGGGAAGAGAAACCGGACGCGCGTATTGCGGGCCAGCGCCGCCGCCAGCACGCTCTTGCCGATGCCGCCCATGCCCTGCACGCCCACACGGGAGGCCACCCCGGTGATGACAATCCGCTGTTCGAGAGCGGCCGTCACCGCGTCCCGCAAGCGGCGCAACGCTTCGGGGCGCTCCAGGAAGTGCGGCGGCAACGAGGGCACGGCATGCAAGGCGCCGAGCGGGGGCGGGGCAGCTTGCAGTTGCTCGACGAGCTTCGCCAACTCCCGCTCGTAATCGGCGTCCCGCTGCATGAGCCGGGCATCGTAGAGACCGACCCGCTCGGGAAGCTGCGTCACGTCACCAAGGCGGACGACCGGGTGTACCGGCTTGTCGAGATCGAGGGCGCAGGTCCATTCGTCGCGCACGTACGCCGAGTCCATGGCCCGGGGACCAACGACGAGGACCAGCCGGTCGCGCGCGGCGAATCTCGTCGGTGAACGTCAGCCCGCGATTCGGCATCGAGACGCGGTCGAACCATACGTCGAAGCCCTGTGCGCCGAGGGCCTGGTACAACCGCCGCACGAACGGCTCGTCATCGCTCCGAGCGTAGGAAAGGAAGACGCTGGGCATGGGTGTGTTCCTGCTGCTCCGCACTCGCGGGCCGCCCGTCCGGCCTACTCACGGCGCCCAATCGAGGCCTGGCGGGCCGAACCTCACTCTCAGCAAGGCCTCCATCCCTTCAAACAGGCCCTCCTGGCGCCCGATCCCTTCTGGGGTGGTCATGAATGCCATCGGGTTCCCCTTTCCGCTCTCGCGGCCTGAGCCTGCCGGTCTGGAGCTTATTCCGCCCAGGCCCTGCGCAACTCCTCCGGCGTAGACGCCGTCTCGATCGCGCGGAGAACGGCCTCAAGCTTCTTATGGTCCCGTAGTTCCCGGAGTTCCGGCATGAGCGCGACCCCCTCCGCGCCAAACTTGATCTTCAGACACATCTCAATCCCCTGTAACAGGCCCTCCTGGCGCCCGATCCGCTCCGGGGTGGTTATGAATGCCATCTGCTTCTCCTCCTCATATTGACGTACCTCTTGCCAGAACAAGGTGTCGAGTACCGGGGGCAGGTCCATGATCCAGTCGATGAACCGGAACAGCTGGCGGACGTCCTCCGCGCTGAGCCCCCGACCGTACAGGCCCTTGACCAGTCGCACCTTCCACCCCTCCCGGGCCGCCGGATCCTGCCGCGTCTGGACGGTCTTCAAGTGGGCCAGCACCAGCAGGGCGAACGGGTTCGGGTCGGCCTCCAGCGTCTGCTCGTGCCCCGCATAATCCAGGAGTTTGAACACCCGGAACTGGATGCCGGCCCTGCAGCCCCAGCGGCCGTGCTCGAAGTGGTCGGGCCGCCAGTCGGGGTTATCGTCCCCAAGGATCGCCAGGCTGACCACATCCCGATCATACCGATCGAACAGGCGGTAGTTGTAGACGTACATGCGCCTGGCGAAGTCGCCCTCGCGCCAGGTCTGCACCTCGATGTGGATCAGCAGCCACTGCTCTTCCCCACTCTTGAGCCAGACCTTGACCAGCTTGTCCACGTAACGCCGGCCGTGCTCGGCCTCCCGCGCGACCTGTTGCAGCTCCTTGTCGAGCGGCTCGTAACCGCGGCCCCAGTCGATCTCCGCGTGGGCCTGCGGCAGGAAAAAGGCCAGGCACAGCGGCAGGTAGTAATCCAGGGCCTCCTTCCACGGCGTGTCGTAGTCGGTCACGAGTCCCTCCCTGGCCATTCTCGGCTGCAAGCGTCTCGGGCGTCCAGGAACCGGCGTCGAGCCCGATTATACCCGCTTCGGCGCCCGGCAGCACCTGGATTGGAAGCGGGGCGGACGCCGCGGAGAAAGGCACCTCGTTTAGCTGCGGTTCGGAGAACCGCGCTCGCCGAACGCGGTTCTCCGAACCGCGGCTAAACGAAGGGAGACCTTGTCCGGGCTGGACTCCGTAAGCAATTCCTGCTCGGCACGCATCCCGCCGCTCTACTCCCCGAGCGCATTCTCGGACAAGCCGCGCATGACCGCCGTCCTCCTGATACACTATCCCCACCGGCCGGCATCAGGCCGCTGCAACCCCGACCGCGAGGACGACCATGCGTGCCCTGACCCTCTCCCTGGCGGCGCTCGCCGCGGCCACCCTGCCCCCGCGCCCCGCCCTCCCCCAGCCGCCGGCGAAGCAGGCGCATGTCAATGAGGGCGTGCTGCCGGCCGGCGCCGACGGCAAGCCGCTCAACCTCGACTTCGAGACCGGCGACCTCCGCCACTGGCGCGCCGAGGGCGACGCCTTCACGGGCCAGCCGATCAAGGGCGACACCGTCCGCCAGCGCCGCGGCGACATGAAGAGCGGGCATGCCGGCCGTTACTGGATTGGCACCTACGAGGTCAAGGGCGACCCCCCACAGGGCACGCTCACCTCGGCGCCGTTCAAAGTGACGCACTCCTACGCCAGCTTCCTCGTCGGCGGCGGCCCCCATCCGACCACCTGCGCCGAGTTGGTCCGCCGCGACACGCAGAAGGTCTTCTTCCGCGCCTCCGGCGAGGAGAGCGAGAACATGCGCCGCGTCGTCGTGGACCTGCGGCCGCACCTCGGCAAGGAGATGTTCCTTCGGCTGGTCGATAAGCACAGCGGCCACTGGGGGCACCTCAACTTCGACGACTTCAAGTTCCACACCGCGAAGCCGTCGTTCCCGCAGCGGCCGGCCGTCGCCGCGGCCGACGTCTACCCCTACGCCGGCCTGACGCCCGAGGAGGCGGCCAAGGTGATGAGGCTGCCCGAGGGCTTCACCGTCACCCTCTGCGCCGGCGAGCCGGACGTGCGCCAGCCGATCGCCATGTCCCTGGACGACCGCGGCCGCCTCTGGGTCGCCGAGGCCTACTCCTATCCGAAACGTCGTAAGGACAGCGAGGCGAAGGACCGCATCCTGATCTTCGAGGACACCACCGGCAGCGGCAAGTTCGACAAGCGCACGGTCTTCTACGAGGGGCTGAACCTGATCAGCGGCCTGGAGGTCGGCTTCGGCGGCGCCTGGGTCGGCGCGGCACCGTACCTGCTGTTTATCCCGGAGCGCGACGGCAAGGCGGCCGGCAAGCCGCAGGTGGTGCTCGATGGCTGGGGCTACCACGACACGCACGAGACGCTGAACACGTTCATCTGGGGACCGGACGGCTGGCTGTACGGCTGCCACGGCGTCTTCACGCACTCGCGCGTCGGCAGGCCGGGGGCGGCGGACAGCGAGCGCGTGCCGCTCAACGCGGGCGTCTGGCGCTACCACCCGCAAAAGAAGCAGTTCGAGGTGTTCGCGGAGGGGACAAGTAATCCTTGGGGCGTGGACTTCAACGACCAGGGCCACGCCTTCGGCACGGCGTGCGTGGTGCCGCACCTGTTCCACGTCATCCAGGGGGCGCGCTACACGCGCCAGGCCGGCCAGCACTTCAACCCGCACACCTACCAGGACATCACGACCATCGCCGACCACCTGCACTGGGGCGGCGCCAACCCCTGGGCCGGCAACAACCGCTCGGACAGCCTCGGCGGCGGCCATGCCCATTGCGGGGCCATGATTTACCTCGGCGGCGCCTGGCCGGAGAAGTACCGCGACCAGATCTTCATGAACAACGTCCACGGCCAGCGCGTGAACATGGACCTGCTGCGGCCGAAGGGCTCGGGCTACGTCGGCAGCCACGGCCCCGACTTCCTGCTGACGCAGGACCGCTGGTCGCAGATGCTCAACCTCCGCTATGGTCCCGACGGCCAGGTCTACGCCATCGACTGGTACGACCGCCAGGCGTGCCACACGAACAACCCCAACGACCACGACCGCAGCAACGGCCGCATCTTCAAGATCTCTTACAAGGCGCCGAAGCACGTCGCGGTCGATCTCCGCAAGCTGAGCGACGGCGAACTGGTGAAGCTGCAGCTGCACCGCAACGACTGGTACGTGCGCCACGCCCGCCGCATCCTCCAGGAGCGTGGCCCGAACCCGACTGTCCATCAGGCGCTGGCGAAGTTCGCGTTCGACCACCACGACGAGACGCGGCGGCTGCGCGGCCTGTGGGCACTGCACGTCACCGGCGGCCTGACCGAGGAACTGGCCGCGAAGGGGCTGGAGAACGACCGGCCGGCGGTGCGGGCGTGGACGGTGCAGCTCGTGACCGAGGACGCGAAGCCGTCGGCGGCGGCGCGGAAGCGGTTCGCGGAGATGGCGCGCACGGACGCCTCGCCGGTAGTGCGCCTGTATCTGGCGTCGGCCCTGCAGCGGCTGCCACTGGAGCAGCGCTGGGACATGCTCGAAGGGTTGACCGCCCACGCCGAGGACGCGGCCGACCATAACCTGCCGCTGATGTACTGGTACGCCCTGGAGCCGCTGGTTGCGAAGGAATCCGGGCGGGCGCTGGAGCTGGCGAGCCGGGTGAAGGTGCCGCAATTGCTGCCGTTCGTCGCGCGCCGCATCGCATCGCTGGACAGCCCGGCGGCGCTCGACGCCCTGGTCCGTGCCGCCGCTTTGTCCGCCGACGCGAAGGCGCAGCTCGCCCTGCTGAACGGCGTGACGGCGGCGCTGAAGGGGCGGCGGCAGGTCGCCATGCCGAAGGCGTGGCCGGACGCCTTCCGCAAGCTGGCGGCCGGCGCCAACGCCGAGGTGCGCGCGCTGGCGAGCGGGCTGGCGGTGACGTTCGGCGACGCGCAGGCCTTCGCCGCCATGCGCAAGCTGCTCACCGACCGCGGCACCGACCTGGGCGCACGGCAGGCGGCGCTGGCGTCGCTGCTGGGGGCGCGCGACCGCGACCTGGCGCCGACGCTGCAGGCGCTGCTGAACGATCCGGCGCTGCGCCGGGAGGCGCTGCGCGGGCTGGCGGCGTACGACGACCCGAAGACACCGCAGGTCATCCTCGACGCCTACGCGGCCTTCGACCTCGCGGAGAAGCGCGACGCCCTGAACACGCTGGCGGCGCGCCCCGCCTCGGCGCAGGCCCTGCTCAAGGCCATCGGCGCGAAGCGGGTGGCGGCCGCGGACGTGTCCGGCGACATCATCCGCCAGCTCCGCAACCTGCGCAGCCCCGTCATCGACAAGCAGATCGGCGACGTCTGGGGGGCGGTGCGCGAGACGGCCGCGGACCGGGTGAAGCTGATCGCCCGTTACAAGAAGCTGGTGGACGCCGCCGCCCTGCCGCGCCCCGACCCGGCGCAGGGCCGGCTGCTGTTCGCGAAGACGTGCCAGCAGTGCCACACGCTGTTCGGCGTCGGCGGCAAGGTCGGCCCGGACATTACTGGCTCGAACCGCGCCGACCTCGATTACCTGCTGTCGAACATTATCGACCCGAGTGCGGTGATGGCGAAGGAGTACATGACCACGGTCGTCACCACGACGGACGGCCGTATCCTCAGCGGCATCGTGCGGCAGCAGGACAAGGTGAAGGTGACGCTGGTAACGGCCAACGAGACGCTGACGCTGCCGCGCGACGAGATCGACAGCCTGAAGGCGAGCGACAAATCGATGATGCCCGACGACCTGCTCACGCCCCTGAAAGACGGCGAGGTGCGGGCGCTGGTGGCGTACCTGCGCAGTCCGGTGCAGGTGCCGCTGCCGGCGACGGCGGACAACGTCAAGGACTTCTTCAACGGCCGCGACCTGGCCGGCTGGGACGGCAATCCCGCCGTTTGGAGCGTGGAGAAGGGCGAGATCGTCGGGCGCGGGAAGGGCCTGAAGCAGGCCGAGGCGCTGCGGAACCAGCTGCTGGCGGGCGATTTCCGGCTGACGTTCCAGGTGAAGCTGTCGCCCGCGGATGCCGGTGCGGCAGTGCTGTTCCGCGGTGAGGGGCGGCCCGACGGTGGGGTGAAGGGCTACCGCGTGGGCGTCGGCGGCCGGGGCTGTGGCGAGCTAGCGGAGGAGCACGGCCGCGGTGTACTGGCGACGAAGACCGGGGCGCCGCCGCTCAAAGTCGGGGAGTGGAACCGCTGCGAAATCGTGGCGGTCGGCGACCGCATCCGCACGATCCTCAACGGCGCGCCGTGGCTGGACGTCAACGACCCGGAGGGCGCCCGGCGCGGAATCATCGCCCTGGAGCTGCGCCCCGGCGCGGCGGCGGCGGTGCGGTTCAAGGAGCTGCGGCTGGAACTGAACCCCAGGTAGCGGGAGGAATCCGAACGCCAGAAGGAGCCTTTTTTCCTGTCGAGGAGACCGAAGAGGGTTGCCCGGGGCGTTCCCTGAAGGACACTCTACAAGTCATCGTCGGTCAGACCGGCCGCTTTCATGATCGACTGTTGCGTTTTCGGTTTGAGTACCTTCGTCCCGTGGACGGGTACGTTGACCGTCTGGACCAGTCCGGGTCTCTTGAAAATGTGATGGCTGCCGCGGATTCGCTGCAGCTCCCAGCCGCGGCTCTTGAGCACCTGAATCATGCGCTTGCCGGAGACGGGCTTCAAAGCTCGATCTCCTCTTCGACCCCGCCCTCCAGCGGCTCGAACGCGCCCGACGTGGAGAGGAGGTGGCCCTCGAGCGCCTCCCGGAGGTTCGCCAGCAGCTCCTCCCGGGTTTCGGCCTCGGTGATGCACCCGGGGAGGGCCGGAAGCACGGCCGTATAGCCCCCGTTTTCGTCGGGGTAGATCATTACCTTGACCTTGAGGCGGCGGTGAACTGCCCCGGGGCCATGGCCTGTCGATGTCTCGGCCACCAGGTCGGCGAGCGCCTTCTCAATCCGCTCCTCTGACCGTTGAAGTTCCGCGAGGCTCTCCTTCAGCCGGTCCGTGAGTTCTTTGAGGCGCGGGAGGTCCCGGGTGCCTTCCTTACCCCTTGCGGGCCGTTTCGCCTTGTCCACGACAGTCCCTCCGGCCCCGTTCTTCGCTGGCTGCTTCTTCGCCATCTCGATTCTCCCGATTTCATTCCCCAATGCTGCTCGGTCACCGTGTCGGAAGTTTAACACCCGCCGTCGGGAAGTGGACAGGTCAACTGAACGCGGGATGTTGAATCCCGCCTGGGGAAAGCGACGGGAGGTGTGCCACGGGTTGGCCGCCCGTTCGCGACTGCTGGGCCGGGGAGAGACGTCGGGGGCGGCCAACCCGTGTTCGCCCCACCCACGCCGGGCGCCCCCGCTGTCGCCATCTCTTGCCGGTACGGGTCCGGTGGCCGAGCCGGTTAATCCGGTCGAAAAAAAGTGGATGAAACCGACCTCGACCAGGAAGTAGTATATGGGGGGCGGATGATGACCGCTACCGAGGGGGAGATATGGCGACCAGTCCGATGAATACGGTGATCCAGCACCTTCGCAAGACCTTGCGTCCGCAAGACCAAGCGGGTCTGACGGATGCGCACCTGCTGAAGCATTTCATCGAACATCGGGACGAAGCCTCTTTTGCCACCCTCATTCATCGGCACGGCCCGATGGTCATGGGCGTGTGTCTCCGTGTGGCCCGTAACCACCAGGACGCCGAGGATGCGTTCCAGGCCACTTTTCTTGTCCTGGTTCGCAAGGCCGCTTCGATTGCGACACGAGAATTGCTCGCCAACTGGCTCTACGGGGTCGCCCACAACACGGCGCTCAAGGCGAAAGCAGCAACCGTCAAGCGGCAGCTGAGGGAAAAACAGGTGAAGGAGATGCCCGAACCAGCGGTGGCTGAACAAGAATCCTGGAGCGACGACCTCAAAGCGTTACTCGACCAAGAATTGAGCCGACTGCCGGACAAGTATCGAGTTCCCATTGTCCTCTGCGATCTGGAGGGCAAAACCCGCAAAGAGGCCGCAAAGCAACTCGGCTGCCCCGAAGGATCGGTATCGAGTCGATTATCCAGAGCAAGAATCATGCTGGCGAAGCGACTGGCTCGGTACGGGCTGGCGGTGTCGGGCGGGTCGCTGGCGGTGGTACTGTCGCATAAGGCGGCGTCGGCGTGCGTGCCGACCTCAGTGGTGTCCTCCACCATTAAAGCCGCAACTCTGTTTGCGGCAGGGCAACTGGTGAAAACGGGCGTGGTCTCGGCAAAGGTCGCTGCGCTCACGGAAGGAATGTTGAAATCCATGTTACTGAGCAAACTCAAGACGATGATGGTGGTGCTGATGGTGCTGGGCATGGTCGCCTTCGGTGGAGGACTGCTAACTCACCACATGGCGGCAGCCCAGCAGGGCGAAACTGAGAAATCATCCGCCAAAGGCAAAGCGCGCGAAGCTGACGCCGCCAAAGAGCCGGCCGTCAAAACGGAAGCGGCGCTGAACAGCGCGATCAAGCTTTCGGAAACGCGCGCCGCCCAGAAGGCGGAAAAGACGGAGAAGTCCAAACAGGCGCCGGCGTATGTAGCGCAGAAAATTGATGAGATGATTCCAGAATTGCGCAATATCGACGGGTTGCTGTCCACGAATCTTATCAGCAGAGTTAAGCAGCCGACAACATTTTGCACCGGCTTTCGCTTCCGCTTTCCGTACGGCCCCCCAGGAGCCGCGATCACGTATTCGGTGGATAAGCCGGAAAACCACCACGTCTGGCCGCCCAGGGTCGATGCGTCAACCCCCGAGGGTCGCAAGGCGATTTATCAATCGCTTCGCGACGCTCACAAAGGCGGCCACTTCACCATGGACGGCAACGAGCTGTTGGTCTTCGGCGGCGCGCGCATCGTCCCCTTCGGCTTCAAGGACGAGCGCGTGCGCAAGGCATGGTTTGATCTCTTCAGACGAGTCCCGCGAGCGCGATTCGCCGAATTTGTCAAGCGGCAGCACGCCGCCGCCAGGGTTACCGCCGGGCCGATCGATGGCTCTTACGCCCTACCCCTCGCCCAATCGAGTTTCTTCGCGGGGCTGACCAGCGACGACCAGGTGGTAATCCTTTGGGTTCAACAAGCGCCTGAGGAGTCCCGGTACGACGTTGGCCACTACCTGCTCGAGCCAGCCGCGCCAGCACCGTGAATGGGCGTGATCAGGTGCCCCACGTCGAGCTCGAATCGCATTGCTTTCCCCGAATCTTCCCTTCAGCCCGGCCTTCCTCATGATGTCGTGCTGGAGGCCGGTCTTCAGGGGCTTGTTACCGTGGACGGGGACGGTGATGACGTTTGGGTTGCCCGTCTTGCGGAACTGGTGATGACTGCCCTGGATACGGTCCAAAACCCAGCCGTGCTTCTTCAGCACCTGGACCATGCGCTTGCCGGAGACGTGCTTCAAAGCTCGATCTCCTCCTCAACGCCTCCCTCTTGCGGCTCATAGTTTCCCGGCGTGCAGAGCAGATACCCCTCGATGGCCTCGCGCAGGTTCGCCATTAACTCCTCGCGCGTGTCGCCTTCGGTGGCGCAGCCCGGCAGGATGGGCACCTGCGCCCAGTACCCGCCCTCTTCGGCCTCGTAGACCACCACCTTGATCCTGGGGCGCGGCGGGTCCGGCAACGCGATCCCGGCGAGCCGCAGACTGTCCGCGAGCCGCCGCGCGTCCTCCTGCAGCCGTGCCAGGTTTTCCAGGAGATCCTGCGGCACGACCGTCCCTCTCCGGGCCCCCTTCCTCCGTTTCGTGCCTACCACCTGACCCCCGTTTTCCGCGCCCCGGGAGCCCTTCTGTTCACCCTTCTTTGAAGCCATTTCCGCTCTCCTGATCTGCGTCCTCGCCCGGTCCGCTCGCCGCAGGTCACACAATGCTTCGCCCCAGGCCTTTCAAGGAACGCATTCGTGTTCAGGGTGCCGCGTTCGACGACTGTGCCGGAAAGCTTATCACCCGCCGACCGGCGTCGTCTACTCCAGGCCGTACAACTTCTTCGCCTTCGACACCGGATCCTGTCGCGTCATCCCGTCGAGGGGAGGGACTGCCTCTACAGATCCTCATCCGTCAGCCCGGCGCCCTTCATGATGGAGCGCTGGGTCCTGGGCTTGAGTGATTTGTTGCCGTGGAGGGGAACAACGACGGGATTCGGATGCGCGGGGTGGATGAAGTGGTGGTGACTGCTCTTGATCCGTTCCAGAACCCAGCCGCGCCGCTTGAGGATCCGGACCCTCTGCTTGCCGGAGACGGGCTTCAAAGCTCAACCTCCTCCTCGATGCCTCCCGCCTCCCGCTCAAAGGTCCCTGGGGTGCAGAGCCAGGGTAATCGCATCAAAAACCCTAAAAAAGCTCCAATAGCTTCTCCAAGTTCTTGTCGTTCCATCCTGTCTGGAGGCGTTTCTTCTCGATGCTGCCCGTAACGGTTTTGTTCTGAAGCTGCACGGACAATGCCCAGCG
>JBBRPS010000222.1:0-13038 GCA_038227745.1 Gemmatales bacterium
CGACTCTCCGCTACACCCGAACGCAAACCGCTCTAGCCGCGAGCCTGCGGCGAGCGCGGGCGTCTCCCGCGCTCGCCGGAGGCTCGCTGCTAAACGAGCGAGCCTTGACCATATAAGGAGGCGACGATGCGCGGCTTGAGTCTCGTTCTCGTCCTCGCGTTCATGGCGGGGATTACGTCCAGCGGCTGTGCCAAGAAAATGGAGGAAGCGCCGGAGGCTGCGGCAAGGGCCAGCCGAGACAAGGCGTCAGTCCGTGATGGTTCTGCCAAGAGTCCCCCCGGAGTCGAGCGGCCGGACGGCCCGGGGAAGCGCCGGGACAAGCCGGACTCGCGCGAGGGCGCCGAGGAGGCGATGATCGCGAAGGGCGGCCCTGAAGCCCCAAAGCCACCCCCGATCATGAAGAAACAGCAGAAGAGCGAGCCGGACGCGGGTGTCCTCACCGCGGGCAGCTTCGACGATAATCTCTTCCCCGGCCCCTACCGCACCTTCGCCAAGAAGCTCAGCCGCAACCAGGCGTCCGGCGACCTGCCGAGCCTCTTCCTCGGCCACCGCCTCGTCGTCACGGTCAAGAACGGCGACGGCCGCCCGGTCGGCAACGCCCGCCTGACGGTCCGCCCGGCCGACGGCGGCAACGGCGTGACGCTCCGCACGCGCACCGACGGCCGCGCCGTGTTCCTGTCCTCGTGGGACCAGGTGCCGGCGGACGGCGACCTCCTTCTCATCGTGACGCCGCCCGACGGCTCCCGCCCGGTGGAGCAGCGCGTGGCGCGCGACCGGAACGAATGCGAGATCAAGCTGCCCGGGGTCGCGGCGCCGCTGCCACTCCACCTGGATCTCGCCCTGGTGCTGGACACGACCGGCAGCATGGGCGACGAGCTGGAGTACCTCAAGAACGAGATCCGCAGTATCGTCACCGCGGTCAACAAGCAGTTCCCCAACGTCCACCAGCGTTACTCGCTCGTGCTCTACCGCGACGAGGGCGACGAGTACGTGACGCGCGCCTTCCCGTTCACCGCCTCGCTGCCGACGTTCCGCGACCAGCTGCGCGCCCAGAAAGCCGCAGGCGGCGATTATCCCGAGGCGATGCACAAGGGCCTGGAGGAGGCAGTCAAGCTCGACTGGCTGGATGAGCACACGGCGCGCGTGCTGTTCCTGATCGCCGACGCCCCGCCCCACGCCCAGGACATGCGTCGGACCTTCAGCGCCCTCGACGCGCTGCGCAAGAAGGGCGTCGCCGTCTACCCGGTGGCCGCCAGCGGCGCCGACGACGCCTGCGAGTTCGTGATGCGCACGGGGGCGCTGCTGACGGGCGGGCAGTACCTGTTCCTGACGGACGACTCGGGCGTCGGCAACGCGCACGCGGAGCCGCACATCCCGCATTACCATGTGGAGCGTTTGAACGATTTGATGGTGCGGGTGATCGCGAGCGAGTTGGCCGGGCGGCGCATCGAGCCGGCGCGCGACCGAATCGTGCGGACGGTAGGGCGGCCGCTGCAGGTCGGCGCGAAGTAAAGCGATGGGGGGGGGGGGGGAGAGTTGGCGAGCGGCGGAAATCTGTAGCCGTTTAGCCGCGAGCCTCGGGGAGGAGCCTCGCGCTCGCCCGAGGCTCGCGGCTAAACGAACGGCCACTCATTTCTGCCGCGAGGTATTAGCCCGAGACCGCCCCCGCCTGCCCCATCAGGTACGCACGGAGGTCGCAGAACACCTGCGTGCAGCGCGCCCGCCACACCGGGTTCGCGGCGGCGCCGTTGTCCGGCGAACGCATGACGACCGTGAAGTGCAGCAGGCTCTGCTGCCCCGGGTCCTTCCGCTCCAGGCGCAGCTCCACGTCGATCAGCTGGCCTTTGCGCCCCAGGCCCAGCCACGACAGCGCGCCACTGCCCGGCACCCAGTAGGCGCTGCCCCGCGCCCCGAGCCGCATCCGGATCAGCCCCGGCACGCTCTCCACCACCTCGCCGCCGGCGTCGTGAACGAAGCCGCGCAGCTTCCAGGCGGCGACCGTCTCCGGCATCCACGCATCGAGGTAATGCACGACCGCGTTTGGGTCGGATTCCTGCACGATCGGCGTCTGTTCCGACGGCGCCGGCAGCGGCACCCTTTCCCCCCTGCGGGGCGGGCTGAGATAAGCCGGGGAGTGGACGGGGGCCTCGCTGTGGCCCATGTCGTCGGCGAGGGCGGCGTCGTAGCGCTCGGCCAACTCCAGCGCGTTGGCGGGCCGGTCGGCCGGGCTCTTCGCCAGACAGCCCTGCACCACCGCCTCCAGCGCCGGCGACACCCACGCGGCGGCGCCGAGTGACGCGAAGGTCGGCGGCGGCTCGGTCGCGTGCGCCAGCAGCACGTCCATCGTCTCGCCGCCGGTGAACGGCAGCCGTCCCGTCAGCAGCTCGAACAGGATCACGCCCACGCTGTACAGGTCGCCGCGGTGGTCCATCTCGTCGCCGCGCACCTGCTCGGGCGAGATGTAGCCGGGCGTGCCGACGGCGAAGTCGGTGCCGGTGTCACTGACCTTGGTCATCGGCCGGTTCGGCGAGCCGATCAGCTTCGCCAGGCCGAAGTCCATCACCTTGATCTTCTCGTACGGCGTGTCCGCCTCGACGACCATCAGATTGGCGGGCTTGAGGTCGCGGTGGATGATGCCCTGCGAGTGGGCGGCCTGCAGCGCCTCGCACAGCTGGCCGAGCAGCCGGCCGACGCGCGGGGCGCCGATGCGGCTATTGCGGTGCAGCAGCGTGTCGAGCGTCACGCCGCGGATGTACTCCATCACGATGCACGGCCCTTCCGGGTCGTTGAGCGAGGCGTCGTAGAGGGTGACGACGTAGGGGTGCTGGAATCGCGCCATCAGCAGGGTTTCCCGCTGAAAGCGGTCGCGGAACTTGGGGTCGGCGGCAATGTGGTCGTGCATGACCTTGACGACGACCTGGCGGCCGAGGTCGATCTGCCGGGCCAGGTAGACCCGGCCCATGCCGCCCTCGCCGAGCAGTCGCATCGCCTCGTACCGGCCCAGATAGATACGCCCGACCATACTGCGGACCCAGTTGGCTGAAGCTTGTCCCGGATTCTAGAGCCGTTCACGTTTGGCTGGCGCACAGTGTAGTCCTCTCGCTCCGCGAGAGGAAAGCTCCTCTCGCGGAGCGAGAGGACTACACAAACGGGAACCGCTCTAGTGTAAGTGTAGGTCAAAAAACGGCCCGAGGCGGGCACGGGCCGGCGAGAAACGCACGAGGGCCGCCGCCCCTGGGCCGACAGGAGCGGCTGCCCTCCGGAAGCGGCGTACCCTCCTCGCTCAGAAGATGCTTTCCGTCTTGATGTTGACCTTCTTCTTCTGCGAAATGCCGGTGCTGGACGTCACTTCCAGGTCGTAGTTGCCGACCTGGCTGGAGATGATCCTCCAGGTGACCGGCGAGGCGCGGTTCGCCACGCCCTCCGGCACGGGTTGGGTCGCCTTCTCGCCCTCGACGAATTTGAATGAGGGGGGCAGCTTCAGGGTCAGCGTCTGGTCCTTCTGGGGCGTGCTCACCAGGGCCACGACCGTCAGTTCGCCGCCGACCTTGGTGTTGCCGCCGACCGTGAGGCCCAGCTGACCGCTGGTACTCGACGGGGCGCTCTGGCCGTAACTGAAGCCGACCTTGCGGACCTCGCCGCGCTTCATCTCGCGCTCGGCCCAGTAAAGGACGACGGCGGAGTCCTCGCCCATGGGCTGCATGGGGACGTCCCAGACTCGCGAGGCGCCGGGCCATCGGGTCAGGCTGACGCGCGTGGGCGGCTCGACCCCGCCGCCGACCTTGAAGTTGATGAACCCGACGAGGCCTGGGTTCTTTAGGTCGGGCCGCTCCAGTACCTGAGCGAAGTCGGGGACGGGATCGGGCGCGGCGAAGTCGTGCATGCTGTCCACCAGACCCTTCAGACCCGGGACGGTGAAGGGCACGCCATCGTTGTTCCCGATCATCGTGTCGAGCATGTGGCGGAGTCCAACCTTGCGCGGGGTGGCGTCCTTGTTCTCGATCTCGTAGCGGATCAGCACAGTGTCGAGGTAGCGTTTGAACTTGTCCCCCACTTCGACCGGCTCGCCGGGGATGACCTCGATCAGCTGCGTCACCTGGACGTTGTCGTCGAACATCCAGACCGACTTGGTGCCGCCCCAGCGGCCGCCGAGCGAGGCGGAGCGGGTGATCCACTTGCCGTTGATCGCGCCGAAGAAGCAGTCCTCGCCGTTGATCCGCACCACGGTGGTGTTGGTGCGGCCGAAGCGGTCGTAGGTCAGTTTCTTGGACTGGCCAGGCTGCTTGGGGTCGAGGGCAACCACGCCGAACCGCATCGTCCCTTGCAGGGGCTTGCCGTGTTCGTCGTTGCTGGTGTCGTCCATGTAATACTTGACCTGCGCCGTCGGATCGACCTCGACGCCGCCACCGCGGATGACGTCCCGGAGGATGACGAGCAGCAGGATGAAGAGCAGGGCGCCCGCGGGCGTCAAGTGGACCCAGGCCGGCGCCCGCTGCTCCTCGCGCGGGCGGGTCGCGGCGACCGCGATTTGGGGGCCGGCCGGCGAGTAGGCCGTCACCCCTTGCGGGGAGACCGGCAGCGCCTGCACGGACTGGGCAGTCACGAACGGCATGCCGGGGGCCGGCTGCGCGGGCATCGCCATCACCGGCAGGGCCATCACGGGCTGCGCCATCACCGGCAGGGCCATCACGGGCTGGGCACCGTAGGGTTGGGCACCGTAGAGTTGGGCCATGACCGGCTCAACCGTCAGCACGGCGGGCGGCGACATCGGGTAGACGGCCATGCCCGTGATCGTGAGGTTCACCGGCACGGCGAAGCGCTGGTTGCCGTTCGCCGTGATGTGGACGTTGGCCTGCAGCACCTCACCCGGACGGTTGGGGACGCTGTGGACGGTCAGGTTGACGATGGCGACCCGACCGTTGAGGGTGGTCTTGCTGACGTCGAGCCAGGGCTGGTCGGTCGTGGCGTGGGCGTAGACCGGCCGCTTCTCCTGGGTCTTGATCTCGATGGTCGCCTGGAGCGGCTGGCCGACGTTGCCGCGCAGGCTGACCGACTTCTCGGTCACCTCGACCTTCGGCGCCGTCGCCAGCCCGAGCGCCTCGAAGAACTGCTGCACCGCGCCCAGGCCGGAGGCCGACGGGCCCTGCACGGGATAGGTCCAGCCGTTCTCCTTGAACCAGGCGGCGACGGCGCCGTGCTCGAAGAGCGGGGCGGACTCCTTGGGTTGCGCCTTGGCCTTCTCGGCGACCTGCCGCGGGCTGATCGCCCCGGCCAGCACGCCCTCGCGGAACGGCCGGACCGGCACGTCCACGCGCACGGTGATGCTCGCCTGGCCGCCATTCGACTCGACGATCAGGTGGCCTTCGAGGGGCTTGTTGCCCGCGCGCAGGTGCTGGCCGCGCACCTGGACGGCGATGGCGCCGTCGTTGCCGAACGAGAACAGCTTCTGCGCGTTGCCGGGCGCTTCGCCGAGGGTGAGCCACTTGCTGTCGGAGACGACCGAGCCGTAGAGCAGGCGCATGCCCTTGTTGGCGAGGTGCAGCTCGAACTGGCGGTCGCTGCCGACCTCGATCCGGCCGAGGTTCAGCTCACTGGGTTCGGCGACGAGCCTGGGCTTTTGCAGCACCTGGGTGGGCAGCTTCTCGAGCAGTTGGTCGAGGCCGCGGTCCTGGTCGGGGTAGCGGGCCGCCTCCTGGGCGGCCATGGCGAGGTCGATGCGGCCGAGGCCGCCGAGGAAGCTCGCCAGGTAGCCCTGCTTGAGCAGATCGACGGCGGCGGACCAGTTCTGCTGGCAGGCCATGGCCAGCTGGTCGAAGTTGCGGCACGCCTGCCCGGTGGGGAAGACGAACTGGCTGGGGAACGGCACCGATCCGGCGTTGACCGGGCCGCCGTTGCTCTTGTGGCCCGCCAGCGCCTGGCCATCGTAATAGCAGTAGGAGGCGTCGGCGGGGTTAACGTGCGAACACTTGCTGCAGACCTGAGACATGGGTCGTTCCTTGCCCGGCGGGACAAAGGAGTGGCTAGTGGTCAGTGGCGAGTGGCTGGAAAAGAGGGTTGCCCCTCTTTTCCAGCCACTCGCCACTGACCACTGGCCACTGAACAATTAGACGGTCACTTTCATCTGCACGGTGCCGATCTGGATGACGTCGTTGGGGCTCAGGTTGCGTTTCTGGCCCGGGTAGATGCGCGCCCGGTTGACGAAGGTGCCGTTGGCGCTGTTGAGGTCCTCGACCATCAGCGCGCCCTCCTCGAAGGTGATGAGGGCGTGCTGGCGCGAGGTCCAGATGCGGTCCGGCGGCTCCTGGTCTTCCAGGTCGATGTCCACCGGCTTCTCATCGGCGCGGCCGATGAAGTTGTGGCCCTCGTAGACCGGGAACTCCTGCTTGAGCTTCTGGCCGCGGATGACGACCAGCTTGGGCTGGGCGCCGTCGGGCAGTTTCCCGCCGGCTGCCGGGGCGGCCGGCGTCGTCGGCGCGGGGGGCGCCTCGGCGACGGGCGGAGGCATCGTCGGGGCCGGCGCCGAGGTGGGGGGAGCGGCCGGTGCGGAGGACGCCACGGCAGCGGGGGGTGGAGCCGGGATTGACGCGGGCGGCGGCGGCGCCACCGCAGCGACCGGGGGCGCGTCCATGACGGCGGCGACCGGGATGGTCGGCTCGAGGCCCATGATCGGGGCCATCGGGAAGGCCTCGACGATGGGCGCCATGGGAATCGTGTTGTCTTCCATGATGGCGGCCATCGGGACCGGCTCCGGCATCGCGGGGGGCGGCGGGGCAGGCGCCGGGGCGGACGGCACCGACGCGAGGTCCGACTTGCACTGTTCGCAGAACAGGGCCCCTTCTTCGTTGTCGAACTGGCAGAATGGACACTTCACCATAGTTGCGTAGACCTCCAACGTGGTATCCCCAAGGCGACGGCTGTCAGCCCTGTTGCTTGGGCGACTTTTTCTCCAGCCCGGGCCGGCGGGGGCGACCCGGAACGACACGTCGGCCAACGGTCCAGGGAGCAGGCCCCGGGAGATATTACTCCGAGGCCTAACGCCCCTGGGGTGGCCGTGAAACGTCCTCCTGATCTCACCCGGCCGTCGGCGACTGTTCGACGTCGCGGGCGACATCGTCCATCGCCAGCTGCGTCTTCTTGGAGACGCGGCCGCCGGCGTTCAGCTCCTGCAGCACCTGCTTGGCGAGCATGGTCTTCTTGGCGGCGCGGGGCCCCATCATGTTGCCCTTCTGCTCGATCTGCTGGGCGACCTTCTGCGCCTCCTCCTTATTCTCCGTCAGAATGGCCTTCTGCAGGTCCTTGTTCAGCTCGAAGATCTGCACCTCGTCGATGTGCTTCATGACCTCGGCGTTGACGTAGCCGTGCCCCTTCTCGGTGTACTCCATCTCGATGGGCACCATGCCGGTCGATTCGCGCTTGCCGCTGCCGACATCGTAGGTGACTTCGAGCTGGGCGATGACGTACTTGCCGTCGGCGCGCTTCGGCAGGCTCATGTCGAGGATGTAGCGGGAGGTCTGGTCGTGCTGGAGCGTGCCGAGCTTGGCGACCATGTGTCGCTCTTCCGGCTCCTCCATCTTCAGTTCCTTGATTTCCGGCACCACCATGCGGACGCGCTTCAGCTTGATTTCCTTCATCGGCCGGATGTGCATTTCGACGTCGGTGAAGCCGGCGGCGGCGAGCGCCTGGAACTCCTCGACGAAGATGCGCTCGGTCTCTTCCTTCTTGTTGACGTCGATGTAGTACCACTTGCCCTCGCTGAGCTTGGCGAGGTCCTTGATGAGGGCCGACTTCCAGTCGATGCCGACGCCCATGAGGGTGAGGTGGATCTTCTTCTGGGCGGCCTGCTGGGCGATGACGCGGCAGTTCTGCTCGCCGGAGGTCTCACCGTCGGTCAGCACGAGGAGCTGCGAGAGGCGGCCGGCGCCGGCGGACTTCTCGACCGCGCTCAGGGCCAGGGCCATGCCCTCGTCCATGGCGGTGCCGCCCGGATCGACCTCGTACATGTCAATCTTGCGGATGACGTCCTCGATCTTGGCCTTGTCGGAGAGCGGGGTGGAGGGCAGGAGGACCATGGCGTTGTGGGCGAAGGCGACGACGGCCATGGTGTCGTCGGGCTTGAGGGTCTGGATGGCGTTGACGGCGGCGTCCTGGACGCGCTGGAGGCGGCTGACGCCCGTGCCGTCTTCCTCGTACATGGAGCCGCTGACGTCGATGACCAGGGCCAGGTTGAGGCCCATGGGCTGGGAGGCCCCGCCGCCGCTGGGGATCAGCTTGAGCAGGGCGTAGGTGGCGGCGGTCTCGCCGAGGACCGCAATGCTCTTGCGGTGCATCATGCGTTCAATGTGAATCTTGGCCATCGCTGTGGGACCTCGTCAAATGATAGGGTTCGTCGCCGGCTTGCCGGTACCGTCGGGCACTTCAAGGTGGTGACTGCTCGTGAAAAGCACGGCTGGGCCACGTGAATTCAGGGACCAGGGGACTCCGGTGCGAGAACCGTCATCCTGAACGGGGAGGGGCCGGGTGTTGTTGGCGTCTCGTCCTGAGCCGTTCGCACCGAACACCCGCAAATCGAGTTTTAGCATACCGTAACAGCGGCAGCAATAGAACGCCTTTCAGAATTTCTTGCCCGCGCCTCCTCGTGCTCCCCTCGTCCCTCTCCCCCCACAGGACGAGGGGAGAAAAGCGCCCCGTCGGCCAAGCATTGTGCGCCTGCCGGGCGGTGATTGCCAGCGCCTTCCGTCGGGCAGGGAGAAAAAGCGACGGGCGCCCCCGGCACAACCGTCACGGCCCGCACAGCAATCCGCTGGCTAAACGAGCCCAGCCGCTACGGCGCCGGCGTGAAGTAACCCGCCGCGCGCTTCATGCCGACCGCGCGGCACAGGCCGGCCAGCGCGCTTTGCACCGGCGCCAGCACGACTCCGCCGAGCGGGCCGGTGAGCCCCAGCGCGGCGCCGGCGCCGGCGCCCAGCAGCGCCCAGCACGCCACCGCGAACAGGATCCAGACCGGGAACAGCCCAGCCCCGCCGCCGAGGCCGAACAGCGCCCACAGAGCCTGTGGCACCAGATCGCCGGCCAGAATCAGGCAGGCGAGCGTGGCGCTGCCGGCCAGGCCCGCGACGGCGCCGGCGACCAGGCCCCAGGGCAAATCCAGCATCCCGCCGCCGCGGCGCATCAGCACCCAGGCGCCACCCACCGCGCCGACCCAGAACGTCCACAGGGCGACAATGCGTATAAAACCACTCGCAAACAGGTCGCGAAACTCGCGCGTGAGGTTGCCCGGGCCGGCGGCCTGGCCCCCCAGGAACTGGTCGAACACCTGCGGGTTGGAGGACAGGAAGATCTTCGGCCAGGGCAGCTCCAGCCAGCCCGCGAACCCGGTGAAGGGGCTATTCTCAACGAGGAGCGCTGCCGGCGCCAGCCTGGCGGCCGCGGCCTTCGCCGCCTGCCCGCGAGCAATGCCGTCGGCGACCGGGGCCAGCACGAGGCGCAGCAGCAGGCAGGCGATCGCGCCGGTGAGCGCCGGCCGCAGCAGCCGCCCCAGGAGGGACACCTGGGCGGCGATGACGTGGGCGCGGACGCGCAGCGTCAGGTTCTGGCCGCCGTTGGCGCTGACCTTCAGGTGGCCCTCGGCGACGCGGCCGCGCGGCACCAGCCGCGGGTCGATCTCGAAGGCGATCGGCGCCTGCTGCGGCCCGGCGACCTGCGGCGTCAGCACCCGCAGCCAGGGAGAATCGCTCTCCACATTGGCGTATACCCACTTCTTGCTGCCGGTCTGCAGGACGACCTGGGCGCGGACCGGGTCGGGGGAGGTGCAGCTGGCGCGGTACTCGGCCTGCGACAGCTGGACGACGGGCGGCTTGGCCAGGCCCATCGCCTCGAAGAACTGCTGCACGCCCGCGACGCCGCGCGCCGGCGTGCCGCGGGTCGGGTAGTTCCAGCCGTTGGAGGCGAGCCAGCGGCCGATCTCGCCGCTCTCCAGCATCGGCACGGCGTGCTTGGGCTGGGTGCGCATCTTCTCGGCCAGCTCGCGCGGCGTGCGCGCGCCCTGGAAGGGCGCCTTGGGGAACGGGTGCGCCGCCAGGTCGAGGCGCACGGGGACCTCGACGACGCCGCCGTTCGTCACGATCGTCAACCGGGCGCCGTAGGTCTGCGCCGCCGGCAGGCCGCGCGTGTCCACCTGGAGGCTGACCTTCTGCTCGCGGGCGGTGTTGAGCTGACACTGGCCGTTGCCGGCGCCGCCGACGCGCAGCCACTCGCCGCCCTCGGCGACGGTGAGCGTCCCCTGCAGTGTCCCCTGCCCGTGGTTGCTCACGGTCATGTCCACCTGGCGCGTCTCGCCGGCCAGGACGCTGCCCAGATTGATGCGGCGCGGGGTCAGCTCGAGGCGCGGCCCCTGGCCGCGCGCGGCCGGCTCGCGGGCCGCGCGACTGGGGGGGGCCCCGCCGCGCAGCGCCTCGCCGTCGTAGTAACAGAAAGACGCCGCCTCCGGGTTGGTGTTTCGGCAGCGGGGACAAACGAGAGGGGGCATGGAGGAACCCAGGGGTCAGAGGTCAGGGGTCAGGGGGTCAGGGAAGAAAGCCCACGGGTGGCCACCCGTGGGCTTGAACACGTCCTGGCCCCTCGCTACATTCTCCGGATCTGCGCCGACGGGACGCCCGCGGGGGCGGGCAGCGGCCGCTTGCCCCGGGCACGGTTGACGGCCGCCCGCGCCTGGAAGCGCAGAAGGATGTTGCCGAGCTGGATGCGGTCGCCGTCGCGCAGCTCCTGTGCCTGGGCGACCGGCACGTCGTTGACGCGCGTCTGGTCGGGCGGGGAGTTGTTGTTGACCAGCATGTAACGCTCGTTGACGCGCTTGATGAAGCAGTGGCGCTTCTCGACCTTCATGTCGCGGAACAGGGCGATGTCGGCGTGCTCGTCGCGGCCGAGCAGGCTGGCGGGCTTGTCCAGCGGGTACTCGCGGCCTTCCTGCCAGCCGCGCATCACCTTGACCGACGCCGGCTGGAAGACGCCCTGCACCAGCGCCGACAGCGAGCCGATGCAGGCGCCCAGGATCACCAGGCCCATCGCGCTCCCCAGGTACGTCGTGCCGCCCTCCTGCCGCGCCATGCTGTAGAACAGCTCGAACAGGCAGCCGCCGACGAAGCCGCCGAGGGCGCCGCCGACTGTGCCGTAGCTGAACTTCCCGAAGGACCGCGCCGCGAAGCCCTCGCTCATGCCGATGGCGGCGCCGAGGAAGGTCCAGCCGATGCCGCGGGCGAGCATGGCCACCAGGCCGCTGCCGCCGAGCAACTTCTGTAAGAAGTAGTTCGCCTGATCGCCGACGAACATGCCGAGGGCGCCGCCGCCGGCGCCGAGGAGGAAGCCGTAGGTCGCCAGGCGCGCGAACTTGGCGACGGCGCCGTCGCGGATGGCCTCGACGCTGACGACGAAGTAGCCGATGACGCCGCCGATGAGGGCGCCGCCCATGAGCATTTGCAAGGTCAGCGGCCACCCTTCGCCGGGGTTCTTGTCGCCGAAGACGCCAAACAGCATCCACCCCAGCAGCCCGCCGAGGGCGCCGAAGACGGCGTTGAAGTAGATGCGGCTGAGCAGCGCCATGGTCTTTCCCGCCCTTTCTGCGGAGGCCACCCGGTACCAGGACGACGGCCGGCGGGTGTCTCCTCACTGAAACGTCGAGGAACGTGTAATTAAGTATTTAATCCGGCCGGCGCGGGATTGCAACAATCAAATGCGGTCGAGGTCGCGACGCCGTCCGGTGTAGACCGACGTCTCGTAGCACAGCACCACCTTGCCGTCGTGCTGGAACCGCTCGAAGACGGCGCCCAGGTCCGCCGCGAACCGCTCGACCTGCTCCGGCGCGCGCGGCGCGTACGACGCCGAGAACGTCCGCCCCAGCATCCCGTCGCGGTCCAGCTCCTGCGCGTGGCGGAAGGTGGTCCGCCCCGCGTCGGTGAACAGCGGGTGGTGGAGCAGCGCCTGACCGGCGCTGGCGCGCGGCCCCTCGACCGCCTTCGCCTCCGGGGTGCCGCCGACCACCTTGCCGTACGCCGCGGTGCAGGTCGGACATCGGGAGTCTCCCGGAAACGAAGTTCCCCCTGACAACGCCGACCCGGCGGGGTACCATGCCGGGAAAGAGCTTGGCAGGAGACGATGAGGATGCCAGTGCATTTTACGGTCCTGGCGAGCGGGAGCGCGGGGAACGCGAGCCTGCTCGAGGTGGACGGTTTCGGAGTGCTCGTGGACGCCGGGTTGGGGCCGCGGCAGCTCGCCGAGCGCCTGGCGGCGGCGGGGGCGTCGTGGAATCGCGTCCACGCCGCCATCCTGACGCACACGCACAGCGACCACTGGAACGAGCGGACGCTGGAGCACCTGCGCCGCCACCGCATCCCCCTCTACTGCCACCCCGGCCACCACGCCGACCTCGACAGCTACAGCTCCGCCTTCGCCGCCCTGCAGGCCGACGGCCTGGTGCGCCCCTACGAGGCCGGCGTGGTGCTGCACCTCGGCGCCGGGCTGTGCTGCCGGCCGCTGCGGCTGCGCCACGACAACTCGATGACGTGCGGCTTCCGCTTCGAGGCGACGCAGGACCTGTTCGGTGAGCCGTGCGCCGTGGGCTACGCGGCCGACCTGGGCTGCTGGCAGCCGGAGCTGGCGGAGGCGCTGGCCGACGTGGATCTGCTGGCGCTGGAGTTCAACCACGACGTGGCACTGCAGCAGGGCAGCGGGCGGTCGCCGCGCCTGATCCGCCGGGTGCTGGGGGACGACGGCCACCTGTCGAACGCGCAGGCCGCCGCGCTGGTGCGCGAGGTGCTGCGGCTGTCCGAGCCGGGGCGGCTGCGCTGCCTCGTGCAGTTGCACCTCAGCCGCGACTGTAACCGCCCCGAGTTAGCCGCTGCCGCTGCCGTGGAAGTGCTGGCCAGCTGCGAGCCGGCCATCCACGTCCACACCGCGAGCCAGAACGAGCCGGGCCCGTGCCTGTCCGTGGGTGTGTACGCCAACGGCACGTCGCGGCCGCGTCCCCGCGCCCGCCGGCCGCGCCGC
>JBBRPS010000223.1:0-13037 GCA_038227745.1 Gemmatales bacterium
AAGGTATTCCTTATCGGACAGGAGGGCTCCTTCCGCATTGTTCGGTGAAATGTTGAGCTGCAACAGTCCGTTGAGACGCGCATGGCAGGCGTTGAGCTGGGATTGGAGCTTCTGCCTGCGGGCCGCGGAGAACTCAGCCTGAGCGGCGTGGCTCTGTTTGAGTCTGGCGAACGCATAGTCCAGGAATGACTGCGGAAGCCGCAGCCCGTTGAGCAGTCCGGTGAACTGCGTCTCGATCTCCTCCTCGCGCGTCCAGGATCGCTGTGTACAGCCGGCGGCACTACGCGTGCAGTGGTAGTAGACGTGCCCCTTCTGCCGTTCCGCGGTGATCGGGCCGCCGCAGCTGCCGCAGACCATGACGCAGCCGCCGAAGGCGAACAGGTGGCGGCGATATCGCCCTTTCCGCCTGCGTCCGATGGCCTCCTGCACGCGGCTGAATAGCGTCTTGCTGACGAGCGCCTCGTGCTGGATGTTCTCGGTGTATAGCGTGCCGTTGTAGCGGATGACGCCGTAGTAGTAGGGGTTCGTGAGCAGGGTCCACACGGCGGTCTTGCTCATCTTCTTGCCGTTCTTGCCGCGCAGGCCGATCCGATAACTGAGAGTCCGCAGGGCTACCAGCGCGTGCGTCCCGCGCGCCGCTTCGTCGAAGAGCCTGGCGATGAGCGGTCCGTCGATCGGGTCGATCTCTTCGCGGCGCAGCGGCCGTCCGAGTTCCAGGAGACGTAGGTACTTCTGCGGTTCGTCACGGCCCTTCGTGATGTGCCCGTCGCGGTTGATGTTGAAGTAGCCGGGCGGGACCATGCCCGGGTACTCCCCCTTGAGGAGCTTGCTCTCGATGTCGCGGATGACGAACTGACTTGTGTCGTCGCTACTCTTCTTTGCCATCGCGAAGTGGATCTGCATCATGAACTTGTCGTCCGGGTTATTCGTGTACGTCTTCTCGGGCGTGGCGATCTCTCGGACGGCCCCCTCGTCCATCATGTAAATCAGACGCCCTCCGTCGAAGCTGTTCCGCGCGAGGCGCGTCAGGTGGTACGTGAGGATGCCGTCGGCCTCCCCGCGCTCCAACCGCCGCAGCATATCGCCGAACAGCGGCCGACCAACCTTGTACGCCGTCTGGTTCTCGACGGAAAGATCGACCACGACCAGGCCGTGCCGCGCCGCGTGCTCCAGAAGCAGGCGCTTCTGCGCGTCGGTCCCGAGGATCTGACGGTCCTCGCGGTCGGTCGATTTCCGGCAGTAGAGGAGGTACTTCATGGGTGGGCCGCGGCACGGGCTGGGGTGGCTTACCAGCGCGCGCGGAGATGTGAAATTGACTTGTCGCCTGGAGATAGGGTGGCGCCTAGCCAGTTTTCAAGCCGGGGGAAGGGGGGGGCGAGCCGGCCCCAGTGACGAACGCGATAAGCTGGATCAGCCGCTCGGCATATTCCCGTGCCTGGTCGTCGGTCAGCTCCTTGCCCGTCTCCTTGCGGTAGACCTCGCGGAACTCGGCCACGTCCTGAGCGGTCAACCGGATCATCGGGGATCGGGGGAAACGTGGGCCGATTTGCCATTGCCGAACTCGCCCGGCTTCGGCGCCGCTGCCGCTGCTCTCTGGATGCTGACGTCCACCTGGATCAGGACGGTCACGGCTCGCTCTTCACCCGTTCCCCGCCCCTCAAGCTGCCGCTTGGCCCGCTCGCGCCGCTCGATGCTTTCGTGCACGGCCCGCAGTTCCCGCTCCGGCAGCGGCACGGAGTTCTTCTGGTTCCATTCCTTCAGGCCGCCCCAGCCCGCCGTCTCCCAGAGATGCTCCGGCAGTCGGCCGAGGATGCCCCCGACGATCGCGGCGGCCGTGGCGTTGCGCCGTCCCTCGGGAACGCCGTCCAGATCGTTCGGTCCCCGCTGCGGTTGCCTGCCCTCGCCTGCGTGATGCGCGCTCCGTTCCGCTCTTCCTGGCTTTTCGGTGCCGTGGAACACCTCCCATGCGTCGAGAACACTCCGGACGGCAGCGAGGTCATAGGGGGGAATCGTGTCGGCATTATTGATGAGGAGGCGGCACAGGAACGGATGCCCGGGGTCTTTGAATTGATAGGTGCCGGGCACGCGCAGCACCTGCGTCAGCAGGGCGGCGTTCTCGTCGCCGCGCAGCGCCGAGACGAGCCGCCGGTTGAGCGCCGCGGCCTCGCGGATTCCCTCTTCCTTCCGCTGTGGCATGATCCGGAAGATGACGTGGAAGCCGTGGCCCGTTTCGATCAGCCAGTGCGGCTTGAGGGGGAACGGCAGCAGGCGTTGCGTCAGATAGTCGTCCTTCCGCCGGTCGATCTCCGCCGCCGGGAGCGTGCGCCGCTCTGAAGCGGACACCAGGTCCACGTCCACGCCCAGGTTGCGGTACACGAGCAGGCCTTCCTTGGTTCGTGCGTCCCCGAATGCCTGCAACGAGAAACAGACGGCGCACCGCTGCCGCTGCTTGCGTCGCGCAACGGCGAGGCTGAAGGAGCGCGCCGAGAGCGCCTTCGCCGGATCTTTGGCCTCGGTGTCGTCGTAATACTGCATCCAGGAGCCGGGGTGGGCGGCGAGGAATTGTGTCGGCGGGATCTGCGGTGTCTGCCGGAGGGTGGCGAGGGCGGAAATCATGGAAGGGTGGGCAAGAAATCGGAGCAAGAGGAACACGTTTTCATGGGTGACCGGCTCTTGAGCTGCCGGAGCGCGGCGAACAGGCGGGCCGGGACAACGATCGTCGGCACGCCGCGCCAGTAGAGCCGCAGCAACGCGTGAAGATGGCGGTCGGCCACAAACCGATATTCGACCTTCTTGGGGCCGAGCCGTCTGCAGCTGGCGAGAACGGCGCCTTGGCAGAGGACAAAGCTGGCCAGGTACGGGTCAGAGATCGTGTGGTGCGGCGGGTGCATCTGGCGGTACGGGGAAAAAGACGCGGCCACGATGCGTCGATCCGCCCGCCGAGTCCCTGGTACGGTTCTGATGAAACTGGCACGGTTCTGGTGAGCCCCGTTTTTCGGCATCCGCCAGGGCTCAAGCGGAATGGTCACTTCGGAAAAATCCTTCTTTCGCCTGCTTGACCTGTGCCGGGCCCTACACCACCACGCGCCTGCGCAGGCGGTATCCTTCCCCCTTGTTCGTGGTGACGATCAGCCGGTCGATGCCGGGAATTGTCTTCTTGGCCCGACGCTTGAGATCCTGGCAGAAACTGGCTTCGTCGGCGGAGTCCCGGCTGCCCGTCTGCTGTGACACAAAGTGCTTGATGTCCGCGTAGGGGACGAAGCGGTCGAGCTGCTGCGCCAGGCATCGGAGGAGGTGGTACTCCTTGGAGCCGACGGGCACTTCTCCGAGCCAGGTATCGCCGACCGTGACTGCACCGCTCTGTGGATCAAACCGGACGTCCCCGCCGTTGCGGAGGAGGTGCGTCCGGTTGATAACCGTGAGAGACTCCCCGAGGCGGAGCATCTCCAACAGAGACACGTAGGTGGCATGGACAGTCGCCTCCTCCTTCGGGCGGTCAATCCCGTACAGCACCAGCGCGCTCCGGTATGCGAGGAGCCTCCTGTGCCCCACATCGGTGAGACGACCACGTCGGCGGAAGAACCATTCGCAGCCGGTGTCCGCCGACTCCGAGGTTCCGAGTTGCCAGAGGCAGGCGTCGATTCTCCGGACTTCGCCTCGCAGCCGCAGCTCTACAGCGAGCCAGCCCAAGAATGCGTCCCGGTCGAGTCGCCAGAGAAGCAGCTGGCGGCGGTCGACCGTGCTGAAGCAGCGATTGCAGAGGTAACGCTCTCCGAGCAGGTACGGCACGCCCTCGTCGCAATGCGGACAGCTTGAGACGGGATTCGCTCCGGGCTCGTCGCGGAGAATCCTCATCGTTCGGAGTGTCCGCAGCGCCGCCTCGTGCGGGCCATCGAGGTCCTCGGCAGCGACGTCGGGCGGCCCTTCCTGATCCAGCAGGCCGATGAGGAACTCAAGATTCGCGTGCATGCCACAAACCCCAGCGCCGCAAACAATCTCGGAAGCGATTCCCGAGCGGCGTCTGGCTGAGGTTGCAGCGGTTGGGCCACAGGCGGATACGGTAATTCTTGCTGCCGCCAGCGAGGCGCAACCGGACCTGCAGTTCCGCGTAGCTCACCCGCAGCCGTGCCAGCGTGATCGGGTCGATGTGGGAATGGAGGAGTTGCTCGATGGCATCCATGCCGTCGCCAGGGAGAACCTCCAGTTTGAGCTGTCGCTGGCCGGCACGCGCGGGCTCACGCAGGTGCAAGGTGTTGACGCAGACCTGTTCCATGTCCGGCGCGTCGGGCAGGGGATGGAACGGCCGCTTGAGGATGTCCAGGTCGAACGCATCGGCCTCGCACGCGACGGGAGAGCCGAGGACCGTTTGCCCGAACAGGGCAAACAGTCGGGCAATGCGGTCGCGGGAGCGCAGGGGAGATTTGAGAAGGACGGTGCCGTCGTCGGGGTGGTACACGAAGAACACCGGAAGTGCCGGTCGCAGCCGCTGCGTCATCGGCTGCCCGTCCTCGGTGAAGGTGTCGAAGAACTGCAACCGGTCGGCGACCTGGCCGGCGAAACAGACCCCCTCGGGGAGCCGGTGCGCATTCACGCTGCAGAAGCGGCCGGCTGCCCGGACCTGGAAGAATGTCCGCAGCGCCTCCGCCAGTGCCGTCGCACTGTCGTCCAGATTCGGCAGGACGAGTCTCGGCGGCGCCTGGGCGACGCCCCACGATTCCCCCTCGGGGATGTCCTGGTGGAGGAATACCTCGTGGAAGAGGAGGGGGTGATGCAGGAAGAACCAGAGGGCGAGTGGGGTTCCGCTCGGGACAGAATCGGGCGGCAACTCCCCCTCATCCGCGGCCTCGACCAGGTGCGCGACTGCCTCGGCTCCGGCCATGTCGTTGACCGTGGCGAGTTCCAGTTCCACCTGCGCGTGCTGCTCGTGTGATAGCTCAGCCAGCGCGGCCGCCCATCGACGATGGTCTCCCGGCCACGGCGGTGAAGAGAGCGTCTGCTCAAAGGGGATGTTCCGTCGGCGGCAGTAGTCCGCAAACGGCTCGGTTCCGTAGACGCTGCGGAGGAATTGTTCGGGTTGAAAGAGGCGGGCGAACATAGCCGGCGGCGCGGGACTGGAGGTGGCCGAGCGTACACCCTCTCGAAGAGCGCCGTCCATTCCATTTCCCTCGACAGTTGCGGCGCCCGAGTGCGCGATGACACAGGCAGAGGGCAGTCTCGTGTCTGTTTTGCCGTTCGGCCGGTGCCTATGATCGAAGGACCATGCCGTCGCCCGCTCTTCCTGCTTCCAGGCACAGCATCCGGTTCTCACGGGAGCGAGACACCCGCATCTGCTGGCTTTTGGACATGCATCCCGTGACCGCTTCCATGTTGGTGCAGATCGGTTGGTTCCCCAGCACAAACAAAGCCCTCAGGCGGCTCAACCGCCTGGTTCGTCGCAGGCGCATCCGCTTGGTCGGGACTGTCAGCCTGAAGACTGCCGGACGGCCGGAAAACGTCTACTGCCGGTGGACGCCCAAATTCAACCAGCTGCTCCACGACGTGCAACTCACGCAGATGTGTTTCCAGCTGGATGCCGAGAAAATTCTTCGCGGGCCGCATGTGCTCGATATGGCGGTGCGCCCGGACGCCGAGGTGTGGATCAACGGTACCGTGTATTACCTGGAGTGGGACCGGGGCACGATGAGCTACGCGCAGATCGTGCGGCATCGGTTCCGGAAATATGAGCAGTGCAAACATCTGGCCCTTTGGGTCTGTTCCACGGACGTGCGGCGGGAGGGGCTTCGGACGCGGGCCGAGAGCATCCGCACTGTCGCGCTGTTCACGACCGCACGCGAGGCGCTGGCTTCGCCCCACCGATCAATCTGGATCGACTACCGGGGGGAAAAAGCGACCCTGCCCCGGCAAAAAAGAGGGGTAGAAAACGGGGGCAGAAACAGGGGGTAAAATGGGGACTTTCTCACCCCCCGCATGCGGGGGCGCGGCTCATCTGGTCTTGACCCACGCAAAACACTCGGTCTCGGCAGGCGAGAAAAATGTGCGAGGCTCGTCCCGGGCGAGTCCCGCCAGTGCGATGCCGAGCGTGCGACCCATCGACTGCCAGGGCGGCAACAGGACAACCTCCCCACCAGCTTTCACGGCGAGGAGGTCGTAGGAAATCGTGATGAAACGTCTACCGTGTCACGCTGATGCCGTTCGTCGCGCGCTCAGCTCCCGGAGCCGAAACGGTGATGCGGCCCTTGCCGTCCTGCACGATCGCGTAGCGCGTGCCGGTGCCGGTGGCCGTGACTTGCGGATCCTTCGGGATGTTCGTCAGGTACGAACCCGTGAGCATGCGGAGGTTGACGCCCAAATACGGAGCGGCAGTGCATGTGGCGGGATCAAGACTGGTCTGGCAGATCGTCTTCGCCGTGCCCGTCGGGATGCCGGAGGGCAGGTTGCCATTGGAGATCGTCGATGCGGTGGGCAAGCTGTACGCGCTTCCGCCGGGCATCGATCCCACGGTCGCGACGATCGTGGACGTGGATGCGCTACGGAAGACCAATACGTTCTACGCAAAGGCGGAGAACGGCGATACTCTCGTCGTCACCGCCGACCGGGCGATCCTCTACGATCCCAAGAAGAAGATCATCCTCGACGTCGTGCCCGTGCAGATACAGCCGCAGGGCGCAAACCGGTCGTCTGCGGTAGACACTCCGGCGAAGAGCGGGGGGTAAGCGATGCGACACATGCCGCATGCGAGAAGGTGCCTTCTTCCCGCTTCGGACGATGCGCCTTGGTCATACCGACATATACTTCCGGACGTGTACTTCTGGCTGCGCCAGCTCCGGCACCGTCTCGCGGACGCCGTTCACACGTCGCGCTCCCTTCCGGAAACTTCGCGCCTCATCGTCGGCTCGACCGGCAGCGGCAAGAGCGAGGGGGAACTGGTCGATCTGGTCCGCCTTGCTGACCGGCGCGACTTTGCAATCGTCCTCCTCGACGGCCACGGTCCGCTGGCGTTCCGCACGGCCGGCCACTGGGCGGCGCGGGGATACGAGGCCCGTATCGTCTACGAACCCCTCGATGCCACCGAGCGCGTGCTCTGCTGGAGGATGCTCCCGACGTCCGCCGCCACGACGTTCTCACAGCGGCGCCTCGCGGACGCCGAGACGCGCGACGAAGTCGCCCAGTGCTTTCTCGCGCAGCGGAACCTCGACACGCTGAACGATCGGCCGTGGACGAAAGAATGGCTGGAGGCGGCGATCTCCCTCTGCCTGTCCCAGCCGCAGCCCGAACCCCTCGGCTCGCTCCTCCATGCCTTCCGCGTCGGGTCGGCCGGGTACGAGCGACTTCTCCGGCACTCCGCGCGGGCGGAACTCATCGCCAAGTTCCGCGACATGGAACGGCTCAGGCGCAAGAACGAAGTGCAATACGAGATGCAGACCGGCGCGAGCCGACGGCTCCTGGAACTCGTATGCGACTCCGAGGTGGTGCGGCTGCGGTCCCGGCCCGGCTCCTTCGACTGGCTCGATGCGCTGCGGCAGCGAAAGCTGATCGCCTTCGACGGCGGCGGCATCCGCTCGCGGGAACTGAAGCGCACGCTCTTCCTGCTCTGCACGATGCAGGTCATTCATGCCGTCCGCAGGCACTTCGCCGAGACCCAGCAGCCGCTCCGGGTCGTGCTCGTCCTGGAGGAAGCAGGCGCCCTCGGGCTCGTCACACCGTTCGTGCTGGCGGCGCTCCAGGAACTGCGGAAGGCCGGGCTCTCGATCCACCTCATCACGCAATCGACGGTCGATTTCGGGAGTCGGGACGTATTCGAGGCGATCCTCAGCAACACCCCCTGGCAAGCCTGGTATCAGGTTCTCTCGCCGGCGGACCAGGAGTTGGGCGCGAAGATCCTGGCGAACGCCACCTTCGACGCGCACGCCGTCCACTTCACGCGCGCCCGTGCGCTGCAAGATGGCGTCGAGCCGGCGGTAACCGCCAGCCACGGTGAGTCGTTCGACGGGCACGCCCACTCCGTGATCCGGCGGCAGCGGCAGACCAGCGAGGTGCTGCGCACCCGCTACCGGCACGTCGTGGACGCCTACTACAAGACGCCGCAGCTCCACGAGCAGGAGTTCCGCACGATGCTTGCGACGCTCGGCGTCGGCGAGCGTCTCGTGCGCGACCGCTTCGGGGTGCGGCGCGAGCAGGTGACTCTCGTACGCCCGCCCTGGCTGCGTGCGGTCACCGACGCATCCACCCGGGCGCTCATCGAGCGCGTCCGCAAGCGGCTGATCTACCTGCCCTCCCCGCAGCCCGAACTCGCCCGCAGCGAGGACGAGCTTCTCGATGCCGCCGACAGGCTCCGGCGTCAGGAGTGAGTCGGCCCCGTCGTTTGTGGCACGCCGCCTTCTGGCACCCTCCTTCATTGTGCCGCTGGTTGACCCGCCTTACGGTCCGCCCGGCAGCGACCGTCGTGGCCGCTGCACGATCCTTCGCATCGCTTGAGAGGTAGGGCACATGAAACGCATCGAGAACTGCGGGCGGGAATTCGAGCTGGCGCTCCCCCGCATCCGGCAGCACGCGCGGGTCTACTTCCGCAACGTCCCCTGCCCGCACCGCAAGGCCGACCTGGTCGCCGAGGCGGTGGGGCTGAGCTTCAAGTGGTGGCTGCGCCTGCGCGAGCGCGGCAAGGACCCGAACGCCTTCGTAAGCGCGATCGCTACCTTCGCCGCGCGGGCCGCCAAGTGCGGTCGGCGGGTGTGTGGGCACGAGAAGGCCAAGGACGCGATGTCGCCCGTCGCCCAGCGGCGCCACGGCTTCTGCGTCGCGAAGCTGCCGGACTTCTCGACGCTCCTCGGCAACCCCTTCGACGAAGCCCTGCACGACAACACGCAGACGCCGCCGGAGGACCAGGCCGCATTCCGCATCGACTTTCCGTGCTGGTTCTCCGGGTACGACGAGCGCCGCCGCGGCATCATTCGCTCGATGATGACGGGCGAGAAGACGCAGCGGCTGTCGCAACTCTTCGGCATCTCGGAAAGCCGGGTGAGCCAGCTCCGCCGCCAGTTCAAGGAGGAGTGGGACCGCTTCACGGGAGGGGACGAGTGATCCCACTCGTCCCCTCCGGCAACCTTTCGAGCGATCAGAAGAATCGCTTCCCGAGTCACTTGACTCGGGCGCCCCTCGCACACCGCGAGGGGCTTTTCTTTGTGCCGAACCTGCGTCCCCACCGGCGGCCCTGCTCCGCGGAACACATTCCGATCCATCGACGCTCCATCTGGCATCCTCCTTCGTTGTGCCCTCTCTTGACGAGCCGTACGGTCGCGCTCGCAGGAGCCACTTCGGTTCTTGCACTTCGATTCTTCACACCATCGTCCAATGAAGGGAGGGTGCCGCATGGCACTCATCGCACACGTCGGTGCGCGCATCGTCACGCGCGAGGAACTGCTTTCGGTCAAGGCCCCGGCCGCGACCGGCACGTGGTTCCCGCTGTCGCACGGCCAGGTCCTCGCCCGCGTCGAGCAGCAGCTTCGCGAGGCCGGCTTCGAGCCAGACTCCGCGAAGTACGCGCTCAGCCGCGGCGACCAGCGCTTCTTCGGCGTCATCGACACGAAGAGTAGCCTGGGGAACGGCACGACGCTGGCCATCGGCGTCCGCAACAGCACGGATAAGTCGCTGCCCATCGGCTTCGTCGCCGGCCACCACGTCTTCGTCTGTGACAACCTTTGCTTTCGCAGCGAAATCCTCGTCGTCCGCAAGCACACGAAGAACGGCGAACTTCGCTTCGCGGAAGCGATGGCACGGGCCATCCAGCAGCTCACGCAGTTCAAGCAGGAGGAAGCGCTGCGCATCAAGCGGCTGCACCACACGATGCTCCTGCCGGAGAGGCGAGACAGCATCATCTTGCAGGCGTTCGAGGAAGGCATCATCTCCTCGCGCCAGCTCCCCGCCGTGATCTCGCAGGCGAAGCGCCCCGAGCTGGACTACGGGTCCGACACCAACAGCGCGTGGACGCTCTTGCAGGCGTTTACGTGGGTGCTGGCCGACGTCATGAAGGCCAACCCGCAGCGCTTCAGCGCCGCGACAATGCGGCTTCAGTCGATGCTCGACAAACGTCTCCAGCCCGCCCCGGAGGTTAATGGCGGTGCCGCGTAAACGGAAATCCGTCCGCCCGCGGCCCGGACGCAAGAAACGCAAACCGACGCCGGGCAGCTTCAAGCCCGGCGCCGACCCTCGCCGCCACGTCTTCACCACGCAGGAGTGCCGACTCGGGTACTGGGTCGCTGCGATCAAACACCCCGGTATCCGTGAGTGGCTCCTGCTGAAAATCCGCATCTTCTACCAGCGAAAGGAAGCCAGCAATGGCCCGCAGGAAGATCGGGGATGTGTCTGCACCTGCGACCACTGTGCAGGAGCCGACGAGATCCCCTTCTGAGCCGGTGCAGGCGAATGCACCCGCTGAGCCCGTCAGCGACACCAACGGGACCGCCGCCGTCGAGGCCCCGAAAGAGGCCCCGGCCCCCGCGCCGCCGAACGGCAAGCGGAAGCCCGACCAGACCTACAAGGTCTACTCCGACAGGACAACCGTGCTCGAGGTCGGCATCTGGGAAAATGAGGTTCGCTACGACGACAAGGTGAGCGTGCAGCACACCATCCAGATCTCCCGCTCGTTCAAGAACGGCGAGGGGAAGTGGGTGTCGAGCACCACCTATCGGACGCACGACCTGCCGCATGTCCGCGTCCTCTTGGACCTCGCACACGGTTGGTGCGTCGAGCGCAGGACCGAGGACGGCAGCATCCCTTTCTGAACGCGATGAAGGATCGTCGCTCCTGCTTCGGCGGGAGCCGCCCCCAGCTACGGTTGGGGGCCTTTTTTGTGTGGAAGTTCAGAACGGACGACAAGCAGCGCAGAGGGCCGGGGGCTGAATCGGGTCGCGCGGGTCAGTGCCCCCCCTCTACTTCGCGGCAGGCAGGTGCCGGACCGTGAAGTTGGCGATGTGGGACTCGTGTGGGCGCTGCCCCGCGAACTCCCGGTTATAGACGGCGACATGATGCTTCTGGAAGGCGCTCTGGTACGGGGCCGTCAGGATGGGGCGTGAGGGTTCTGCTTTGCCCTTGGGGTAGACGAAGACGTCCACCTTCCGGCCGTCATCGACGATGCGGACGCTGTGCCACTCCCGGTCGGGAAGGGCCACGGCGTGTTCCGGTGTGTGCTTGGTGAACGCATTGTTCGTGGCGTGACAGAAATGCACCTCCCCGTTGGCCGCCTGGAAGACGATTTCGAGGCCGTCCATCGTCCGGAAGTTCGGGACCGGAAGATGCTCGCCCGCAGTATGCAGGACGACGGTGAGGATTTCGGGGTAGTCGGTGTTGCCGGGGATGTCGGACCACCGCCAGTCGAACCGAACCTCCAGCGGCGCGGGGAATTCCTCCGTGGTGACGAGGGAGCCTCGGTTGAGCAGACGCACGTGCTCCGGCTCGATACGGACGGTCAGGCGTCCGGGCTTCCACGGAGTGTGTGGAGCTGGCGGCGGTGGCGGTGGCGAGAAGTGGCGAGTTGTCTCCGGCACGGGGTGCAGAAGCAGGCCCAGCCCGAGCCCGAGCACCGCGGCAAGGAGGACCGCGGACGCGATTAGCCAGAACGGTCTGGGGCCCCCGATCCCGCCAGCCGGTGAAGGCCGTCCGTGCCAGGGGAGAACCCAGAGGAGGTCGCAGACCGCGGCCACGGCCTCCATCTTCTGTCGCAGATCTGGATCTGCCTTGGCCTGGCGCTCGATCTCGGACCGGCGCTCGGGCGGTGCCGTCCCCCCGAGGTAGGCGAGAATCTCGTCGTCAGTGAAGTCGCTCATCGCTTCTTCCCCTTCTTTGGGGGGAGGCTGAGAATGCGCCGACCGACCGCCTCCGCCACCTCGAGGATCGCCGGCTCCACGCCTTCGCGTGGGACGGCAGGCCGGTCCTGCCGCCGCTCCTCGGGGAGCTTGCTGTTCTCGTTCTCGCGCCTCCGCTCGCTCTGGAGCCATGCGCGCTCGACGGCATTCGGATCCAAGCCGGACCGCGCGGCGCCCGTAGCCTGCCCCTTCGCCCGGGCGTATCGAAGGGTCTTCACCTGCTCGACGGAGGGCACCCGGGCGGTGCGGTAGTAGGCGTACAGGAACGCCTTGGGCAGCTCGATCTCCCGGGGGACGTACGTGCCTTTTTCCTCGTGCTGCTTGCAGAAGACACAGGTGGCGCGGGCGATCCACTCGGCCGTGTCCGGGGTCAGGTCGCGGACGTCGATTCCCCGCAGCACGGCATTGCCGAGTTGGTGCAGCTCATTGATGAACTGTTCCTCGCGGAAGTACGCCCGGTTGATCGACTCGCGGTTGCGGTCGAGGTAGCAGGCGAGGTCGTCTTCATCCAGAGGCCGGGTGCTGTTCGGACACGCCACGGGGGTGCCGTTGATCTTGGCCAGGGTGAACACCCCGCGCACGACCCCAACGGCCTGACGGACGGCCCCGTCTTCCCATGAGAACCACAACTCGATCAGGCCGATCTCGGTCTCCAGGTTCATGGCAACCCCCGCCGTCGCGCGGCCCACACCGCCGCCTGGTCAGCAGCCTATCGCGCCCGAGGCAGTTGAGCTACCGGAATCCGACACACTGTGTCGGCACAGCGCGCCGGCGCCAAGAGTCGGAAAGTACACGAGTTGCGGTACTTCGTCTGGACGGCGGATGGCGGAGCGAGTGTGCTGTAGGGAGCGATTTCCCCGCACCTGCAGGCTGCGTCATCTGTCCGCAGTAGGGCTCGAAGGACGCGACAAGGCAGGCGCCAACGAGGGAGGAAGGACGAGACGCGGGAGCGTCTCCTCTGGGATAGTGGGAAGGTAGAGGAGGGGGTGGCTAGACCCCCTCCTCATGCCACCCAGGCCGACGCAACCGGCTTGAGCAGCCTCCGATTCTCCGTGGACGGTACGCTCCGCGGGGCGCCGAGGGCTACGCAGGGACCGCAGTCAACCGCGCGCAGGATGCGCCGTCAAGCAGATTCACGTCGGCCCGTTCCCGGCTTCCCGGCAGGGTAATCGCATCAAA
>JBBRPS010000224.1:0-13015 GCA_038227745.1 Gemmatales bacterium
CGACAATCAGGAGCGTATTTGTCGGAACATGACGCGACGACTCCAACGCAACGAGGAGGCCCGCTTCTACCACTACAAGTCGCACGAACTCCTGGCGCCCCAACGGATTAACCAACGGGAATGACGGACACAGTAGAAGTAGGGGAGCAGAGCGAGAACGATTCTCCAAAACTCTGGGCGAGGGCAGCGCTGCCTCCCTCGGAAGCATCAGTAGCGTAAACGTGGAGTTCGGCCAGGTTCCGCAGGTGTGGGGAGTTTGCCAGGGCAACGGCCCCTCGGTCCCCTATCCTACAACCGGACAGATCGAGGTAGCGGAGCCCTGCCAGAGAGGCTGAGGTTGCCAGCGCCACGGCCCCTTCCTCCCCGATTCGGTTCCATGACAGGTCAAGCGCGATGAGCCGCGCAACATTAGGTGAAGCGGCCAGCGCTCTCACGCCGACGGGTCCGGCGCCAGCCCCCGACAAGTCGAGCCACCGCAGGTTACCAAGCCGCGGTGCCGCTGCCAGCTCCTGCACTCCCGCGTCGAGCATCCGGCTGCCGCTCAGGTCAAGGGCGATGAGTTGTGCCGCCCACGGACTCGCCCCCAGAGCCCTGACCGCATCTGTCTCGAGCACAATGCTGCGCAATTTCAATGAGCGCAGGTCCTGGAAATGGGTTGAATCCGCGAGAGCCTGTATCGCCCGATCCGGGAGGTCGGTCAAATCTAGATCCAGCACAGCCAGGCTGCGGAGATTAAGAGATTGGGCCAACGCTGTCGCGCCCTTTTCCCCGATATGGTTGCCTGAAAGGGACAAGTAGCGCAGGCCGCGCAGGTGCGGAGAAGCTGCCAACTCTCGAACTCCTTCGCCACGCAACCCCACGCCGTCCAGATTGAGGGACAGGAGCCCGGAGAGATGCGGCGAAGAAGCCAGCAGCCTAGTTCTACTGCGCGAGATCTGCTCAGAGATGCTGAAATCCCCAGTGTTTTTCACGCCCCTCGCGGACAATCGCCCACCTGGATCCCTGGAAAAACGAGCATCTCGCGCAGTAGAACTAGCCCCGCCCAGTCCGATCTGGCTGTACTCCAAATTCAGGGAGGTGAAACCTCCAACCAGTGGGAGAACCGCCTCGAGTAGTCTGAGGCAGCGGCGATCCTCGGGGCATTGTAACTTCAGCCCTTCCACCCACGGCCAGTGCGGAACGCTCGCCCACTCGTCTCGTCGGTGGGCAAGAGTGGTGGGGTCCAGAGTCACCTGTACCAGCCCGCGCCAGAATGTACCGTGGTCTAGCCACGGGCCGAGCCAGAGGTGTCGGTGCCGGGCCAAGAGTTCCCCGGCCCGCTTCTCTCGTTCAAGAGCGCCCTCGTCCCAACCGCCATAGTGATCGGGTTCGGAGGGGCTCCGCGGCCAAAGGTCCCATTCCGGCCGCCGTGCGCTCTTACACTGCAACCGAATGAACTCCGCGCGGTCCGCCTCGCCCTGCTCCTCCAGCCAGTCCGCCAGGATCAGGCGCGGCGTGTCCTCCTCGGGGTTTTGCTTCGCGTTGAGCAGCAGCGCCTCCAGTGGGGACGGCGCGGCCGCCCGCGACGGGGGTTTCCGTCTGGGCACGATGAACTCTCCGAGGCGGTGCGAGCTTTCCAGGGCTGCCGAAGTTTACAACCGCTCTATCTTACCTCCCCAGTATCTCTTCGCCACGTCGGAGTAGGGACAACTCGGCCTTCCTCCGGTCGTGACGTTATGGGATAAACAGCGCGGGACTCGCGCTGCCTGGCCGGAGCAAACCCTGGAAAGTGGGGAGGAAAGACATGGACGTCCTGGGAATGTTCAGTCTGATCGGGTCGGTGTTCGCGACCGCGTCCACGGTCTATTTCTGGTTCATGCGGGTCAAGCAGGAGCAGCCGCGCCTGAAAGTCCACATCGCGGGCCCGCTGAGCGCGGACAGCCTCGCCGCCGGCGCCAACGCGCCGCCCAACACGGCGCGCAGCCAGTTCTCCATCAAGGCGGTCGTCGCCAACTACAGCTCGCTGCCGAACGCCGTCCTCGGCGTCAAGGCGTGGGTGAAGTCGCTCGACGGCACCTGGCAGCAGGCCGCCACCTCCGTCGATGACAAGGCGCAACCGCCGTTCAACCTGCCGCCGCTCCACACCGTCCCCCTCGCGCTGACGGCCACGGTGACCGTCCCCGAGCGCCCCGAGACGGCGCCGCGCCTGAGCCGGCGCGAGGTGGCCTTGCAATCCGTGGCGCAGCCGGTGCAGCTCAAGCTGGAACTGACGGCGCTGAATGAAAAGCGCTTCACCGAAGTGATTTCGGTCCCCCGGGCGGCATGAGTGCCGCGCTCCGGCCGCTCTCAGCCGACCAGCCGGTGGCAGGAGAGACAGTTGCCCTCGCGGTGGGCGAGGTACGCCTCCACCCGGAGCGCGGGGTACAGCCCCCGCATCGCCCCGGAGGTCCTCGGTCTGCGCCGGTAAGCATTTGCGCGGCCCCTGGCCGAGGCGGTGGCCGTAGTACGCACAGCCGCAGTGAGTGATCAGGACGAGCCTTTCCAATTCGTGGACCTGGTCGAGGAAATCGAGCTGCCCGCGCAGCGCTTCCACCAGGGCCCCGTCCGCGGACGGCACTAGTGCGGCGGGGCCGCCGGCGACGGCGCGACGGTCGTAGCGCGGGATGCCCAGGTGCTTGTGGCAGAACTCGTCGAACGCCTCGCCCAAGCGGCCGTCAATGCAGTAAACCGCCAGGGCGCCGATGCGCTAGCGGCCGCGGCCACAAGCGCACCAGCCAGACCGCGTCACCCGTGCCCAACGGCTATCCGCCCCCCTTGGCGCCGGCCCGCAGGAGCTCGGGGAAATCCCACAGCCTGACGTCGCTGGGGCCGCGGTACTGACCGGGGGTCGGGAGGACGCCTGCGGCCAGCGTCTTGCCGTCGGGGGAGAATGCGAGGCACCCCACGCAGTTGCCGGTGTCGAGCGTCGCCTTCACCTCCCGCGCCTCCGTGTCCCAGACCAGGATTGTCCCCGTACCGCTCCCGGTCGCCAGATACTTTCCATCGGGCGAGACGGCCATCTCGTACCTGCCGCGGCCCGCCCACGCCAGGCCGGCGCGTGCCGTCCCCTTCTTGACGTCCCAGAACTTGACTGTCGGCGCGCTGGATCCCGAGCCGAGGGTGAACAGCGTCTTGCCGTCCGGGCTGAACGTGAGCGACGCGATGTCGCCACCGCCGTGGGGTAGGGAGAACAGCACCTCTCCCGATTCGGCGGAGCACACGTGCGCCGTCCCGCCACCTTTGAGGCCGCGGTTCTCGACTCCGGCGAAAACCGTGCCGTCCGGGGAGAACGTCAGCAAGCTGCTCGCCCGGGCCAGCGTCGGCCAGGTCTCCTTCAGGGACCAGCGCTCGAAGTCGAAGCGGCGGACCGAGGTGCCGTCGGCGGCGACCAGGGTCCTGGCGTCGGGGGAAAGGGCGAAGAACCGCCCGTACTTGGTCCGCCCCTCCAGGGGGTAGATCTTCAAGGTCTCGCGCGCCAGGTCGTACACTTCGAGGTTGGCGCCCGGGGGCAGCGCGTGGAGGAGGTAGCGTCCCGCCGCGAGCTGGAACCACCCGTCCCCCGGGAGGGATTTCCGCGCCTTCCTCTGGGCGAGGTCCCACACCATCACCTCGCCGGACTGGCCGCCGGGGATGCGGGCGGTGCCGGTCACCAGCGCGGCAGAGTCCGGCGTGAAGGCCAATGCCACCACCGTGAGGTCGCCGACCCGGAACCGGCCCCGAGAGGGGTCGAGGGGCTCGTCCTTTCTGGCGGGGGGCGGTTCGGGCGGATCGTTTGGCCATTGTGGCGCCTCGACCTTGCCCGCCAGGCACTCGACCTCGAAGGCGGTGAGGACGCGACGGAACACGCAGAACTCGTCGATCGCGCCCTTGAAGCCGCCGACCGCCAGCCGGCGCCGGTCGGCGGAGAGGCCGCCGGGCGCCTTCTGCGCGGGCCGGACTTGCACGGCGCGGCCGTCGAAGAACACGCGGACCGTTCCGGCGGCGGTGCGCGCCACGGCAAAGTGGTGCCACTCGTCGTCGTCGATGCCGCCGGCGCGGATCTCCACACCCGGCGACCTCCTGCGGTCGCCCTCGTCGCGCATCAGCACCCGCAGGACGCCGCGGAACACCTCGACGCTGAAGCGGGGCGTGTTGTCCCGCGAGTCGTGCTGGCTGAAGACCACGCCTTGCTGCGCGTGGCCGATGTCCTTGACCTTCACCCAGGCGGCGACGGTGAACGGGGCCTCGGCCGCGAAGCCGAACGCCCGCGACGTCCCGAAATCGACCTCGCCGTCGCCGTCGAATTGCAGCGCCGTGCCGCGGACGCCCTTGACCCAGCGGGCGCCGCGGACCGCGGCGGGTTGGCCGCGCCCGGAGGCGTCGGCCGCCTTCTCCCCTTGCCCCTCCTCGAACGGCCAGTAGCCCGCGAGGCCGCGCAGACGGGTGGCCGGCGGGGGGGAGGGGTTGATGAGCCGGAACGAGTCGTGGAACTTGCGGACGTCTGGCGTGTCGGGCTGATAGCCGCGGCCGGCCGCCAGCAGGACGTACCAGCGCCGCCCGGCCGCGTAGGCGCGCGCGACGAGCGTGCCCTTGCCCGGGACCTCCAGAATGAACTCGCGGCCCGGGGCGCCGTCCAGGTCAATCGGCCTCTCGGCGACGCAGCGGCCGCCCGGCGTGTTGGCCAGCATCCCGTCGCGCGCCTCGGCGAAGCGCCGGGCGAGCGGCACGCGCTCCAGGTCCCACGGTTCGATTTCGCCGTGGCTGAGGAAGAACGCGGCGTCCTCTCGCTTACGCTCGACGCCGAGGACGGTCAGCGGCCCACGCATGCCGGCCACCTGCTGCACGCGGATCTCGGGCTCGCCGGGCATGAGGAGACGGAAGCGGCCGTCCGCGGCGACGACCTCCTGCCAGGCGGCGGCGTCGATCGGCGGGGACGGCCCGCCTGCGGCGAACGGCAGGGCGACCCCGAGGCCGGCGCAGCCCGCGGCCGTGAGCCCCAGTGCCGTGCCGAGGCGGCCGGGGCGGCGGCGCGGCAGGAAGAACCCGGCGGCGGCCAGCGCCACGCCGACGGCCAGCCAGGCGACCACCCAGACCGCCCCCGAGGCGCCGGCCAGGGCGGGGAGGCCGGCCAACCACAAGGCGGTGGCGAGCAACGGCAGTCCCAGCGGCAGTAGGGCCGGCCAGGGGAACCCGGCCGGGTTCGGCGGCCTGGATGGGACGGGCGGCGACGCCGTCCTCTCGGCGGGCGCGGGGGTGGGCGGCAGCGCCCGTACCGCCTCCGAGGGAGCGGGCTGCGGAGACGGGGTCGGCGGGGCGGCTGCGGCGGGCGCGGGGGACGGACCCGCCTTCACGACGAACGCAGAGCCGCATTTCGGACATTTGACTGCCAACCCGGCCCAATTCCCCTCGATGCCCATCCACTGCCCGCAACTACCGCAGGAATCGACCCGTTTCATGGTGAGATCCTCATTCGAGGGAAGGGGCCGGCCTTGCGTCGGTTCGGGTAGGTGGCGGCGAGCCTCAGGACCCTCCCTCACCGCTTCCCGGTCGCGCGGCGTGCGAAGCGGTAGATGCCTTGCCCTGTCGGGGATGCCGTGAGGAGGTAAAGTTCGCCGCGTTCGTCATCGCCGAACGACAGCGGCAGCAGGTTGCGGTCGCGGATCGGTTGGTTCGCGACCACGCGCTTCTTCGCCTCGTCGTAGCGCAGCGCCCAGATCTTCGCGCTGATGTAGTCGGCGTAGACGTAGGCCCCTTCCAGCTCGGGCAGGCGCGCGCCGCGGTAGACCGCGCCGCCGATGATGCACTTGCCGACGTCGTGGTGGTACTCCCAGATCGGGTCGATGAGGTCCGCACGCGGCCCGACGCCGGTCGCGCCGAAAGGGTGCAGCCCCTCGCGCAGCTTCCAGCCAAAGTTGCCGCCCGCGGTCAGGATGTTGATCTCCTCGTACAGATCCTGGCCGACGTCGCCCGCCCAGAGCTTGCCCGTCTTGCGGTCGAACGCCATCCGCCAGACGTTCCGCAGCCCGTAGGCCCAGATCTCCGGGAGCGCGTCCTTGCGGCCGACGAACGGATTGTCCTTCGGGACCGCGTAGGGTTTGCCGTCGTCCTTGCGATCGACGTCGAGGCGCAGGACCTTGCCGAGGAGCGTCTTGAGGTTCTGGGCGTTGTTGAACGGGTCGTTCGCGGAACCGCCGTCGCCCAGCGCGACGTACAGGTAGCCGTCCGGGCCGAAGCAGAGCGTGCCGCCGTCGTGGTTCCAGAACGGCCGCTTGATCCGCAGCAGCACCTCCTCGGAATCCGGGTCGGCACGGTCGGGGTCGTCGGCGCGGACGCGGAAGCGCGACAGCACGTTGACGAGCTTGTCCTTTTTCGGAGTGTAGAAGACGAAGAAATGGCCGTTGCTCTTGTAGCGGGGGTGGAAGGCCAGGCCGAGGAAGCCCTCCTCGTTGGTCTCCTCGTGGTAGCGGACGCGCGGCTGGATGTCGAGGAAGACCTTGGTCTGTGCGGCGGCCTGATCGTTGGGGAAGACGTGGATGACGCCGCGCTGGGTGGCGACGAAGACGCGGTTGCTGCCGTCGCCCGCGTGGGTCAGGACGATCGGCCGCAGCGGCACGGGCAGGCCCTTCTCGGTCACGCCCTGCCACCCGGTCCACTTCAGCTTGGGGAACGCGAGGGCGGTTTCGAGGGGCAGCGGCGACTCGTCTACCACGTGGCCCGGAATCTGGGCGGACAGGGCGGTCACCGTGCCGGCCTTGCTGTCGGCGACGAGGAGGCGCTTGCCGCCTGCGTCCAGGCAGAGGGCGGTGGGTTCCTGCAGGCCCCTGGCGAGCACGACCGGCTTCGCGCCGGGGCGGGGGATGGCGAGGACGCGACCGCCCTTGAGGTCGGTCAGGTAGAGCCGGCCGAACTTGTCGAACATCAGCCCACCGCCGCCGCCGACGCCGTCTGCCGCTACCGTCGTCGTGCCATCGGTGAAGCGGATGCGGTGCAGTTGCCCCGCAGTGACGGTCAACAGCTGCGCGTTGCCGTCCAGTGTCAGGCCGATGGGGGCTGTGAACGGCACCTGCTTCAACGGCGAGACGACTGTGCCGCCCTTCTCCTTGGGCCGGATGGCGTAGACCGCGGCCTTCGCCCCCTCCTCGCCAGTGCCGGTGACGAACAGCGTGCCCTGTTCATCGACGGCGAGGCCGGTGATGGCTTTCGTGATGAGGGGGATTGCCGCAGCGGCGACATATTCCTCGGCCTTGCCCTTGAGGTTGATGCGCCACACGCGCTGCCGGTCGGCGGCGAACAGCCACGTCTGCCAGGCCACGAGGGGGCCGGGGGCGTCGAAACCGCTCGCGAAGGGAGTGGCCTTGCCGTCCTTGAGGACCAGCACAAGGCCGCCGGTTTTTCCGCCCTGATCCCCTGCGCTGACGAAGACACGGCCGTCGGCGCCGACGGCAACCCCTTCCGGATTTTTCAGGCCGGTGAGGAGCGGCCTGGGCGCCTGTCCCGTGCCCGTCGTGGGCTGTGCGGCGATCAGGATGAGGCTGGTCAGGCGAAGGATTGTTCTCATCGTGGCGCCTCTGAAGTGCCGCGCAGGTTATTGCCAGTTCGTGGGCCGACAGGGAGAGCGAACAAGGATCCGGGGAGGCTCGCGTGTAAGATATGGGTCGCGTTCGCGGAAGTCCACTGACCCAGGCAATCGGAGACGGGCCGGTTGTCGCCTACGCGGTCACGGTGCCACCGAGAAGAGGCGGGTCGTGAGAGGGACGGTCTCCCCGTGCTCGAGGCGGTCGGCCAGCACGCGCAGCGACAGGACTTGTGCTTTCTCTATGGCCTCCCGCCGGGTCTGCCCGTACGTCAGCACGCCCGGAAGTGCGGGGACTTCCGCGCGCCAGCGGCCATCCTCTTCTTGTCGGGTTGTGAGCGGGAAGGGCAGGGCTGTCGTGCCTTCGGGGTCGGGGCGCGGTGGGCCGTCCGCGAACTCCACGAATTGATCTGCGTGATCCACGAGCAGCGGACGTCGCCCGGCCGTGCCCTCTGGGTGAGGTGTCCCGTTCGGGCCGTCGGTAAAGTCGAGCAGTCGATCAACGACCTCGGTGAAAACCGGGGCAACTTTCCCGGGGCGCCCGCCGACGATGGGCGGTAGATCCCCCGCGCCGCTATCAACAAATTCCAGAAACTGATCCACCTCATCTAACAGCACGGGGCGCGGGAGGGGCGGTTGCAAGGGCGCGTTCATGACCGTTCACCTCACCAACAAGGGTTGCCGGGCGACTCCCGCGTTATTGTACCGGAATTCGACCCAGTAGAGTCCCCCCTGCGGGAAGGAGCAGGACGGGAGGCGGAACACAACACCGAGTACCTGTAGGGGGTCAGGCCCGAAGGCCACGATGTGCTTGTCGCCGACGTAGGTCGTCTCCTCGGTGTCGCCATCCACGATGACGATTTGTCCTTCCCCGCGGCCCCGGCCGCCGGTGAGGGCCAGATACACCGAAAGCGAATGGTGGAACGGGTAGGCGGTCTCCCCGGCGGGGCTCCGGATCTCGCTCACAAGCCCGTAGACGATCACCTTGCGGGGATTCGTGGGGCTGGTCCTGACATCGTCGCACAGGAGCATGTGTCGGACGAAAGGGACGACATCACTCATGCGCCGCCTCCTCCCACGTGAGCCCGACGCGCAAAACAGTTTCGCCCTGTGTCCCGATCATCGAGAGCGCAGATCCTGTCCCTCCCAGAGATCCCACGGAGGGCGGCCAACGGGGCGCCGGTACGGGAGAGAGTTCCCATGAGTCCTTTCTCACGTGGTTCCTTCAGCTTCGGCGGCTCCTGCGGCTTGCCAGGCGACGTCTCGTCGCCCGAGCGGCTGCCCCAGCCGTACCCCAGCGCGAACGCGCTCAGCACCAGCAGCACGACGAACGCCCCGCGCAGCCACCGCGCCACGCGGTTCGCCGCCTCGTCGGGGTCCTCGCCGCGCTCGTGCGCGATCCACCGCCGACCCGGCGCCACGCGGTCGAACTGCCGCACCGCCGTCGCCACGCGCCCCACTTGCCGCCGCGCCTCGGCGTTGTCCGGATCGACCTCCAGCACCTCGAGGTATGCCCACACCGCCAGGTCCAGCTCGCCGGCGCGGACGAGAATCTGCGCCCGCTCCAGGCCCGTCTGCAACTGGCCGACGTACTCGACGAGCAGGTCGAGGTCGGCCATGCACGACGGGCACCGCCTCGTCAGCTCGGCCAGCGGCTTGGTGCATTGTGGACAGGTCGGCATCCCAGTCTCCGCTCGCGGCTAAACGAGATAAAGTTACAACAGATAGGCGTAGTTCAGCAAGCGGTCATTCAGCGCCGCGCTGGCGTCCTCCATCTTCTTCTTGTCGCCGGCGCCCATCGCCTCGCGCACCGCCCGGCACAGTTCTTCCAGCTCGCGCTTGTCGGCGGGGCTCTCGACCTTCGGGATCACGTCCTGCTCGGTCTTCTTCAGCACCTCCAGCGCGTCGCGGTACTCCTGCGAGCTCTCCAGCTCGTCGCCGCGCTTGAGCAGGTCCTCGTTGATGCGCTTCATCTTCATGATCTGCGCCGCGTCCATCTGGTCCTGGCCGCTCTGCTGGATCGCGAAGCGCTTCTTGTGACCCTGACTCACGTCCGTGATGACCACCGTCAGGATGCCGTCGTCGCCGTACTCGTAGGTCACCTCCAGCGCCCCGTCGCGCTGCGGCCGCGGCGGCTGGAACTCCCACGGGATCTCCGCCAGCTTCACGTTGTCCGGGCTGTCGGGGTTGTCGTAGACGTCGCCCTCATACACGCAGATCACCACGCGCTCGGCGGGGTCGGCGACCGGGTGGTACGTCTTGGTGAACGAGCATGGGATGTCGCTACCGCGCTTGACGATCGGGTCGAGGTACACCTGCCGCCGTTCGTTGATCGGGTTGGCGCAGAGCGAGTGCTCCAGCTTCACGCTGTAGGCGTAGTTGTCCAGGCCCGGCGCACCCTGCAGGATCGCCGCCACGATCGCCGCGCCCTGCGCCACGCACGTCATCGGATCGACCTTCTCGAACGACTCCGGCTCCTTGCCGGCCATCTTCTCGGTGACGTAACGGCGGATCAGCGGGATCTTGCTCGTGCCGCCGACGAGCAGCACCTTGTCGATGTCGCGCGGCCGCAGCCCGCGCAGCTTCAGCGCCTCGTCGATCGCCGTCCCCGACTTGACCACCAGCGACATGATCTCGCGCTCGAGGGTGTGGCGGTCGATCTCCTCTTCCAGGCTGAGGTGCCGTTCGGGGACCAGCTCGGCCTTGCGCGCCACCGTGGTCTGGTCGTTGGAGAGGTCAATCTTGGCCTTCTCGACGGCGAGCATGAACTGCTGCTTGTAGGGCGAATTGAGGATGTCGTAACTGGTCTTCTCGTTGAAGCGCTTGGCGATGACGTTGGCGAGGAGCATGTCGATGTCGTCGCCGCCGAGCTTGCCGATGCCCTTGCTGCTGATCTCCTCGAAGATGCCGTGGTGGATGCGCAGCACGGTGACGTCCAGGGTGCCGCCGCCGAAGTCGTAGACGAGGACGGTCTGGTCGTCCTGCGAGTTCAGGCCGTAAGTGATGGCGGCGGCGGTCGGCTCGTTGATGAGCGTCAGCACCTGCAACCCGGCGGCGCCGGCGCAGAGCTTGGTGGCGTGGCGGGCGAGGCCCTTCGAGTTGGCCGGGATAGTGACGACGGCCTTGGTGAACGGCTCGCCGAGCTGCTTCTCGGCGTCGCGCTTCAGGAGGCTGAAGAGCATGACGGCGATCTGCTCGGTGCGCAGATTCTGACCGACGAGCGGGACGCGCTCGGGGGTGCCGAGGATGCGCTTGATCGAGCGGATGGAGCGCTGCTCGTCAAAGTTCTCCTTGGCCTCCTGGCCGAAGGCGAGGCTGCCGTCGCGGCGGAGGGTGACGACGGAGGGCGTCCAGCGGCTGCCCTCCTGGTTGGGGATGACCTCCGCCTGGCCGTAACGGAAGTTGGCCACGACCGAGTTGCTGGTGCCGAAATCGATGCCGATGTAGGCCATCTTGAAACCTCAGTTGGGGGATCCCCTCGCTTGCGCTTCGGGCTTGTATGTCCCTCGCTTGCGCTTCGGGCTTGTGTCTTACTCGGAGACAATCACCTTGGGGCGCCGCAGGACGAACTCCGGCTGCTGGCTGGCCCAGCCGTGCTCGCGCTGCTCGGCGACGCGCAGCGCGTCCATGCCCTCGACGCGCTTGCTGCCGACGCGCTCGTGCAATTTGGGGTCGTACGGCGAGCTGATGACCGCGTCGTACGGGTGGATGCCGTGCCGCCGCAGGGCGTCCTGGACCTTGCGGCACTCCACCTCGATGGCGTCCGCCCAGCGCGCCAGCGCCTGACCGGCCGCGCCCGGCAGCGGCACCTGCGGCCGCGCCGCCACGATGTGCTCCAGGTCCTTGCCGACCTCCAGCAGCTCGTTGAGCAGCACCAGGCTCACCTTCTTCTCGCCGTGGATCTCCTGGCGCAGCTGCTGGTAGGCCCGTTGCGTGTCGCCGGCGAAGCTGTTGAAGCTGGCCTGGATGTCGTCCCGCGATTTCCGCAGCGACTGGTCGAACAGCTTGTGTTCGCGCGAGGTGTTCTCGCGCAGCTTGATGAAGGCCTCGAAGAGCTTGTAGATCGACGACATGCCGAGGGTGGGCTCGTCGTTGGCGGGCGCCGAGCGGGTGCGGTCCGGGGCCAGTTCGTCATTCATGGCTGCAAAATTCCTGGTGCGGCGCTGCCAAACCCACCCGTCGCAGCGGGTGGGCCGCCGGGCGCTAAGCGGCAAGCGGCGGCTCGTCAACTCACGCGGACAGTTCCACCTTCCACGGGTCGAGCGGCTCCTTGAGGAACCGCTCGAGGATCTGCTGCACCGCCGGCACCTCCTCGGGGACGTCGGGGACCGTGATGGCGGCCCGCACTTCGTCGGGGTCGGGGACGGCGGTAGGGGGAGTATAGTCGGCCAGCGGTTTCTCGACATCCAGCGGCTCGGCGCGGGCGACGGCGCCGCGGTCGGTGTAGCGCTCCGCCAGACGGCGCAGGGCGCCGTCGGGGGTGTCGAGGTTGAGGCTGGCGGCGTCGGCGCGGACGCGCTTGTCCTTGTCGTTGATGACCTCGCGTGCCCAGTTGACGTCTTCCAGCGGCGTTTTGACCTGGTTCTTGCGCGCCCAGATGACGCGCTGCGCCCAGTTCGCCTCGATCTGGTCCTTGTCGGCGCTCTTGTCCAGCCCCAGCAGCAAGAACGGCCCGATCTGGTCGCGCGGCAGCGGCGCCAGGTCCAGCACGACAGGGGCGGAGGCAGGTTTTTTGTTCATGTTCGTAGGGTGGGCATTGCCCACCGTTCGTCGGAATGCCGGTGGGCGGTGCCCACCCTACCCTCCCATCGATTGACACAGCTCGATCTTGCGGTCAATGTGCTCGCTCAGGTCGCGGATGATGCGGCGGTGCTCCTCGTTGGTCACCAGGCTGAGGCACTTGTTCGTGATCCGCCGCAGCTTCTGGAACTCGTCGTGCAGATCGCGCATCACGTCGCGCACCGCGGGCCAGTTGATCTGGTAGTTCGGCAGCCGCCGCACCTGATCGACGATCTTGCTCAACTGGTCGGTGAGCTGGTCGGCCACCCGGCCCATCAGCGGGATCACGTTGCCGACCATGCTCACCGCCCGCTCCTCGACGCGCATGTCGTTGGGGTGGCGGCTGAGCGTCTTGCGGATGTCGCCGAGCATGCGGTCGATGTCCTCCAGCGTCCGCACCTCGCGCAGGTCCAGTTCGTACAGCTCGAACTGCGGGTCGTCGGGGCGCAGCTCGCGCAGGCGGCGCAGCGTGCGGCGGGCGTCCTCGGGGCGCTTCACCTGGTTGTACAGGTGGAACAGCCGTTCCAACGTGTCGGAGTCCTGCGGCCGCAGGCGGTGGGCGCGCTGCAGGTACGGCAGGGCGCTCGCCCACTTCTCCTTTTTGGAGTAAACGTCGGCCAGGCGGTTCAGGCCCTCGTAGGCCAGCGTTTCGAGGTAGTTCGGCAG
>JBBRPS010000225.1:0-12988 GCA_038227745.1 Gemmatales bacterium
AGTCCCTCGCTCGCGCCTCGGGCTTGTGTTCTTGCCCCGGCGCATACAAGCCCGACGCGCCAGCGAGGGATCCCCTCGCTGGCGCGTCGGGCTTGTGTTCTCCCCCCGGCGCATACAAGCCCGACGCGCCAGCGAGGGATCCCTCGCTGGCGCGTCGGGCTTGGATCAAGCGCTCACGGCAGGCCCGCCAGCTTGCGGCCGACCCACTCCAGCGTCAGCAGCAGCAGGATCACGCCGAGCGTCGCCCACACCAGCGGCGCGTCCTGCCACAGCTTCTGCTCGTCGCGCCGCTCGCGCATCTCGGACTGCGACGTCAGCCGCTCGACCAGCCGGCCGACGTCCTCCGGCGCGACAACCTCGCCCTTGCCGGCGTTCGCCATCGCCTCCAGCAGCGTCCAGTTCGTCGCCAGCTCGACCATCTCGCCGCCGTCGCCCGCCAGCACGGTGAACAGGTCGCGGCGCTGCTTGCCGTCCTCCTCGCCCTCGTCCGGTTCCCCCGGCTCCTTGAGTTTTTCGCTCAGCTCGGGGATGTGCAGTTCGATGCGGTAGCGGCCAGGCGGCAGGTCGCGGACCTCGCCCTCCAGCAGGCGCGGCTGCTTCTCGCTGCGGCCCAACTCGACCAGGGCGGCCGGCTCTTCCTTGCCGTCGGCGGTCTGGCGGAAGATGCGGGCGGCGGCGACGGCGCCCGGCGCCAGCGGCGGCACCTCGTCCTCCAGTCGCACCACCACGGACACCTCCTTGCCCTGGCGGTACACCGGGTCGCGGCTGCCGTAGCGCACGTAACGGTTGCCGGCCGGCAGCAGCTTGTCCGACGCGGCCCAGCGGATCACCTGGCCCCAGAAGCGGTGATGGTACGCATCGCCCGTCTTGTAGCGCCAGCGCCAGGTGCTGTCCAGGCCGACGAACAGCACGCGGCCGAAGCCGTAGTTCTCGCGCGCGATCAGCGCCTGCGCCTTTTCCAGGGTGTCCTTCTTCTTCGCCTCCGCGGCCTGTTCTTCCGGGCGGTAGTCCTGGGCGAGGTACGCCAGGGCGACGGCACCGGGCTTGAGCTTGCCGACCAGGCCCCAGTAGTGGCGCGGGAACTCGGCCCAGCGCTGCAGGCTCGTCTCGGGCGCCGTGTCCATCTGCAGGAACGAAGTCTGCTGGCCCTCGTGGGTCAAGGTTACGGGGAAGCCCTGCAGCGGGCTGACGGCGCGCGGCTGCTCGACGGGCAGCATCTTGAGGAGCGGGTCGTCCTCGGCGCCGGCCCCCTCGCCGCGGAAGGCCAGCGGCAGGAAGCGCTTGCCCGCCAGCAGCACCAGCGTGCCGCCGTGGTCGGCAACATACTTTTCGAGCCGCCGCCGATCCTCCACCGGCAACTGCTCCGGGGAGACGTCGCCCAGGACGATGCAGTCGTACTTGAGCAGCGGATCGGTCGCGTCCTTGCCCTTCGCCTCGCCCTTACCCGGCAGCGTCAGGCGCGGGTTGCCGGCCTTCTCCAGCTCCGCCTCGGGGATGCGGCCGACGCGCGGCTGGGTGAAGACGACGGCCTCCGGCTCCATGCTGCGGTCGCGGCGCAGGGCGTTGATGAGGTAGTGGTACTCCCAGCGCGCTTCGCCATCGATCAGCAGCACCTTCGCCCGGTCCTTCGCCACGCGCACCACCGTCGACCGATTATTGTTCTCTTCGTTGATCTCCTTCGGCTCTTTCAGGGTGGGCTTGACCTTCACTTCGAGGGAGTGAGTGCCGATTTTGTCCATGCGGACCTGGAAGGGGACGGTGTAGAGGCGGTCGGTGCCGTCGTGCTGGATGCGCTTGACGTGCTCTTCGAGCGGCGGCCCCTTGCCCTGGTACAGTTCGACGATCAGTTCCTGGGCGGGCAGGCCGTTGACCTTGAAGCGGGCCTCGACGGCGGCATCCACGTCCTTGAAGACGTTCGCCGGCGCCTTGACATCCAGCAAGGCAATGTCCGGCGGCGCCTTGCGCGCGCCGAGCGCCACGGGGAAGACGGGGACCTTGTTCTTGCCCAGTTCGCCGGCCTTCTTGACGGGCGACGGCCCGGAGTTGTGCTGGCCGTCGGTCAGCAGCACGACGCCGACGGTGCGCCCCTGGCCCGTGCCGGAGTGCTCCAGGGCGTGCAGCAGCGGGGCGCGCAGGTCGGTGAACGCCGCCCCGCTCCGCGCCTCCGCGGCGGGCTGTTTCGCCTTGCCGTCGGTCGCCTTGCCGGGGAACAAGTCGTGTACCTGCTCCTGCTTGACCGCCCACGCCTCGCGGTCGAAGCCGATCAGCTCGATCTTGTGCTTCACGGCGATGCGCCCGAGCAGGTCGGCGCCCTCGCCGGTTAGCAGGCGTCGCGCGACCTCGGAGCGCGTCAGTTTATCGACCGCGGCGCAAACCTTGTCGTGCAGGGCGCGGCGCTCGTCGGCGAGCTGCCGCCGCTTCGCCGCGTCGTCGCGGTACACTTCCGGGCCGACCCAGACGGGCTCGGCCGCCTCGCCCTTGTTCTTGTAATGGCGGATCCAGATGTCGAGCAGGGCGTCGCTCGGTTCGCCGCCGTCGGCCCGGATCTTCAAGGCGCGGGCGAGGCGCAGCTTCTCCAGTTTGGTGCGCTGCGGGTCGGCGACGGAGGTGCTGGCGGAGCGATCGACGGCGATGACGACGCGGCCGGGCAGTTCCTCGGTGGTGGAGCGGGCCAGGACGGGCTGCATGCCGACGACGCACCACAGCAGCGCGATCACCAGGAGGCGCAGCACGAGGAGCACGCCGGCAACCGAACGGCGGACGAGGCGCAGCTCGTAGCGGTACAGCCACAGGACGAGCAGGACGGGGACGAGGCCGAGCGCCGCGAGGAGGGCGATCTGCGCGGGCTGCTCCAGGTCGCCCCAGCGCGGCGAGAAGAGGAGCGACCAGTCGGTGAACGGCAGCGTGATGCGCAACATGGCGTGCCTTTCCAGCGCGGCCGGTTCAGCGGCCCTTGTCCTGGTTCGGGAGGTCTTCGAGGTTGCTCACGGCGGTTCGGGCGGCGAGCCGGACGTCCGCGTCCGCGTCGGTCAACAGGCGGCGGAGGTGGGGCAGCGCCTCCACATCCTCCATTTCGTCGAGTTCATCCACGGCGTTCTGACGGACGAGCGGCTCTGGGGATTCGAGTCCCCGCAGTAGTGCCGGCCGTGCCTCCTTCGGGAAGTGCTTCGCGAGGTAGCGCAGGGCGCTGCCGACGACGTAGGGCGACGGGTGCGCGAGCAGGGGCAGAACACGCTCGCGGGCATCCTTGCCGTCAAGGTAAGCCAGGGCATCGACGGCCTCGGCAACCACATCAGGCCTCGAGTCGTCAAGGTAGGAGAGCAGCAGGCTCTGAAGGCGTGGGCGGTACGCCTCCCGGAGATTTCCCTTCACCGAGGACAGGCCAAGCAAAATTCCCCTTAGGCGGTCCTCATCCGCAGCGTATACCCGTTGGAGTAGGGCATCCAGGCCAGCCTGCCCGTGCTCCGCGATGGCCAGGGCCACCTCACTGAGCCAGAGGGGCAACTCGTCATCCGGGACGGCGTCCGCGGGACTCGACCCGGAATCGAAGTCGCGCACCAGATCTTGCAGTGATCGGGCAGCCAGTTCGGGGTAAAAGGCTATCTCGATCCCCCCGGCGCTCACGTGCCCGCCTCGCGGTTCTTGACCATCCGCCGCGTCATCCACACTTCGCCGCACAGCAGCAGGATCACGCCGATCATGAACCACCACCACAGATCCTGCGTCTGCGACGAGGTCACCATCGCCGCGGTCATCGGCCGGTGTTCGTTTTCATACTGCATCGGCACGAATGACGCCACCTTGCGGCGGTCCGCGTCGCTCGCCGGCGTCAGGTCCGATTCGCGGTGGTCGGGCTGCATCACGTAGTAGGACGTCTCCCCCTCCTGGGGCTGCAGTCGTGAGCCGCCCGACTCGCCGGCGGCGAGTCGGCACGGCACCACGCGGTACACGCCCGTGTCGCGCAGGCTCTCGTTCCGCAGGGCGCTGCGCTCGACCTTCAGGCGCCGCGGCGGTCCGTCGGGCGCCTCCCACAAGACCTCCGCCGGCAGGGAATTCTCCTGCGTCGCGGCGCCATCGCTGTTCTGCGGGGGGCTGTACGGGAACAGGCGCGGCTCGCCCTCGGGCGGGTACAGCAGGAGCAGTGACAGCCCCCTGTCACCGGCCTCGCCCACCGCGGAAGGCCGCGGGCGGTAGCGGAGTGGCTGCCCGGGGCGCAGGTTGTGCTCCGCGGAGCGCGTGTCGGCCAGGTAGTAGATCAGCTCGTGCGCCAGCACCGGGAACTCCCAGACGCTCGGCAGGTTCGCGTCCCACGAGCGGTCCAGCGGCACCGTGCAGAGCAGCACACGGCCCCCCTTGTACGCCTTCTCGACCAGCAGCGGGTCGGTCGTCGTCAGCAGCGCCACCGGCACGGACGTCGTCTGTCCGCCGGTGGACACCTTCCACCAGCGCGGAAAGCGCGCCTTGCCGAGCGTGCAGTTCGGTTCCTCGCGGAACAGCTCCAGCGACGGGTGGTGAAAGCGGCGCAGGTCCGGGGCCGCGGCCAATTCGGGCTTGGCCCGATCGCCGGCCACCTGGTCGAGCCGCGCCGGCAGCCAGCCCGCGCCGCCGCGGTAGAGCTGCTCGTTGTAGAATGCCGCCTCCGTCTCCACGCGCTCGCCGAGGACCACCAGCACGCCGCCCCCGTCCTTGAGGAATTGGGCAACCCCCTGCTGCTGCGCCGGCGTCAACCGCGGCACGTCCGCCAGCACCAGTACGCGCGGCCTGCTCCCGGGCCGGTCCTTGTCGAGGTCGGTCCGCAGCAGGGCCGGGTCGAAGTCCTTCGCGGTCACGACTCGCGTCAGCACGACGGACGGTTTCTTCGGGTCGGGGGACTGAGCCAGGGCCCGGTCGAGGAAGTAGGTGCTGCTCTCGGGCGACAGGCTCGCGTCGCCGTCCACCAGCAACACCGGCAGGGCGTCCACGACCTCGACGGCCATGTCCTGGCGGTTGTCGCCGGGCAGCGTGTCCTTGACCTGATACCCCTGGGGACGTTTGCCCTCCGGGACGTCGGGTTCGAGGATGACCGAGACGAGATGCGAGCCGGGCGCCTCGAAGCGGTGCTTGAACGTGAGCGGCACCTGCACGTTGCTCAGCGGCGCCTTCGCGGGCGCCGGCAGGTTGGCGACGAACTTGCCGTCCACCTCGAGGCGGATGCGGTGCGGCGGCTCGTAGGCCTGGCTGCCGGCCACGCCGATGGCCGTCTTGAACTTGAGGCGCTGACCGGCCCAGGCGACGGCGCGGGTCGAGGACAGCGGGGCGAGGGCGTAGTTCGGCGGGTCGGCGGGGCGCTTCGGGCTGACGTTGACCGCCCAGACGCGCGGCTTGACGTCGGCCTCGTCCGCCTCGGAGTCCTTCGCCGCGGCGCGGAGGTTGACGGCGAGCATCTCCCAGCGGAACAGCGCCGCGCTGTCCGCCCAGCCGTGGCGCTGGCCGTCGCTCAACAGAACGATCTCGCGGTGGCCGCCCTTGCTGCGGGTGGCGAGCAGCTTCTGCGCCTCGTGCAGGGCACGCGGCCAGTCACAGCCGCCGCGCGGCGCGGACAGCGTGGCGATCTTGTCGAGCGCGAGGTCGAGATCGTGCGTCGGCTCGCCGACGACGGGGATGACTTGCTGCCGGGCCTGGAGGATGGCGACACTGTCGCCGGGGGTGAGGTCCTTGACGAAGGCAGCCGCCCACTCCTTGGCGGCCTCGTGGGGCGTCTTGCCGGTGCCGTCGCGGTAGCCCATGCTGTACGAGCCGTCGAAGACGAGGACAACGTCGCGGTTGGGCCGGCCGCCGACCTGGGCGAGGAAGGGACTGACGGCGTAAGGGGCGGCGAGGGCCAAAACGAGCAGGGCGATCAGGCCCATGCGCAGGAGCATGAGCAGCAGTTCCTCGATGAGCAGCCGGCGGCGCGTCGTCTCGCTGACGTGCAGGAACTGCATTGCCCCCCAGTCCACGACGTTGTAACGGCGGCGGTTGAGGAGGTGGATGAGCGGCGGGATGATGACGGCCGCCAGGCCGAAGAGCATCCAGAAGTTGAGGAGGCCGAAGCTCATGAGGGCATCCGGGTAGGAGTCCAGCGGTGGGAGGGCGGCCGGGGGGCGGAGATGGCCGCACGAGTTCAGTTATACCAACCGGAAAGCGCCCTGTCGCGGGTGTCTTCACCGCGGACGATATCCTCGACGCGGGGCAAGTTGACACCAGCCCGACGCGCCAGCGAGGGACCGTCCCGCGCTGGCGCTTCGGGCTGGTGTCAGGTTATCCCGCGTGCCGTAGAACCGGCGAGTCGGCATTGCGTGCGCTTCGGGGGGTTGCTAGCATACCCGCTGCTTTCTAAGGATGACGGCTCGTTCACGGAGGGACACCATGCGGGTAGCGCTGCTGAGCCACAATGCGCAGGCGGGGGACGCCATCGGCAATCAGGTCGCCGAGAAACTCGCCTTCTTCCTCGACCGCGGCGCCGACGTTAACACTTTCATCGAGTCCGGGGCCAACCTCCACCCCGCCGTCCGCGGCCACTGCCGGGTCCTCCCCGCAGGGCGCCCCGACGCCGACGCCTGGACTTTCCTCGCCGACTGCGACCTCGTCGTCGCCGAGTACGGGCAGTATTATCCCCTGCTCGACCTCCTGCCCGCGCTCGCAGGGGGCAAGCCGCGCCTGCTCCTCGACTACCACGGCGTCACGCCGCCCGAGTTGTGGGGCCTGCAGAACCGCGAGGCCCTCGACAGGGGCGTCCGGCAGCGCGGCCTCGTCTGGTGTACCGACGCCGCCCTCGTCCACAGCGCTTACACCCTCCGCGAACTCCGCGAGCAGTGCGGCTTCCCCGCCGACCGCCTGCACAGGCTCGGCTTCCCCGTCGATCTCGACGCTTTCCGCCCCGGTCCGGGCGGCGCCTGGCGGCAGACGCTCGGCCTGGGGGAGGCGACCCTGCTGCTATTCGTCGGCCGGCTGGCGCCCAACAAGCGCGTGCCGCTGCTCGTCGAGGCGCTGGCCCGGCTGCGCGACGTGCGGCCTGCCATCCACGCCCTCGTCGTCGGCAACGCCGGGGACGTCTACCGCACCGAGGCCGGCCGCTGTCGGCAGCTCGCCGCGGAACTCGGCGTCGCCGACCGGCTGCATTTCCTCGGCCACCTCACTGGCCAGCCCTTGCGCGACGCTTACCGCGCCGCCGACGTGTTCGTCATGCCTTCACGCTGGGAGAGCTTCTGCATCCCCGCCGTCGAGGCGATGGCGTGCGGCGTCCCCGTCGTCGCCGCTCGCACCACGGCCCTGCCGGAAACCGTCGCCGGCGCCGGCCTGACGTTCCAGCCCGACGACGCCGACGACCTGGAGCGCCAGCTGCGCCGCGTTCTGCAAAACCCAGGGGGTGCAACCCCTGGGCTTGAAGAGGCCCCTGTGACGCGGGCGCGTGTTGCGGTCGTATCGTTCCGCTACGGCGCCGACCTGGCCGGCGGCGCCGAAACGTCGCTGCGGACCATTGCCCGGGCGCTGGCGGGGGCTGGCTGCGCCGTCGAGGTCTTCACCACCTGCGTGCGCGATGAGGCGACGTGGACCGATGAACTCGCCGAGGGGACGACACAACGCGACGGCCTTCCCGTCCACCGCTTCCGCATCGACGCGCACGACCGCCCGCGCCACCTCGAAGCCGTTCGGGCCATCCTCCAGGCGGACGGCCCTGTCTCCGCCGCGACCGAGCAGGAGTACCTCCGGCACTCCGTCCACTCCGCGCCCCTGCTGGAGGCCCTGAGGCGCGGCGGGTTCGACGCGATCCTCACCGGGCCTTACCTGTATGGTCTGACGGCCGACGTGGCGAGCACGTTCCCCGAGAAGACCCTGCTCCTGCCGTGCTTCCACGACGAGCCGTTCGCCCGGCTGCGCGCGTGGCAGACCCTCTACGATCGCGTCGGCGGCGTCCTCTTCCACAGCGAGGAGGAGCGGCGCTTCGCCGAGACGGAGCTGGGGCTGAACAACCCGGGGGCCGTCCGCGTCGGCACCTGCATCGACACGGAAACCGCCGGCGACGCGGAGGCGGGGCGGCGCGCGAGCGGCGCGAGCCGTTATGTCGTCTATGCGGGCAGGTATTCTCTCTCAAAGGACCTGCCGACCCTGCTCGAACACGCGCGCCGCTACCACGAGCGGCGGCCGGGGCGGTTCACCTTCGTCTTCCTGGGACAGGGGCCGGTGGCGATCCCCGCCGAACCGTGGGCGCGCGATCTCGGCTTCGTGGACGAGGGCCGCAAGCGCGACGTCCTCGCCGGGGCGGCGGCGCTGGTGCAGCCGTCGCGGCACGAGTCGCTGTCGCTGGTCGCCCTGGAGGCGTGGGCGCAGGGGACGCCCGTCCTCGCCGGCCGACACTGCGCCGTCCTCGCCGGCCACCTGGCGCGCGGCGGCGGCGGGCGGGCCATCGACGGCTACGAGGAGTTCGAGCAGGCCCTCGATGACCTGTGGGCCAGGCCCGAGGCGTGGCGCGAAATGGGCCGGCGCGGCGGCGAGTACGTTCGCGCCGAGTACGGCTCGCCGGCGGCGCTGACGGAGCGCTTGCTCGGGGCGGTCGCCGACCTGCGCGTCCCGGTCGCGGAGCGAATGCGCCGCCGCGGACTGGAGCGGGCCGCCTCGTTCGGCCGCCCGGCCTGGCGCGCGCAGTTCGCCCAGGTCGTGGAAGGGTTGCTCGATGTGGGGCCGCGGCCGTACCGCGAACAGGTCGAGGTCGCGCCGCGCGGCGGCGCGCGTGCCGTGTCCGCCGGGACGGGCGCGGTGCTGGTGCCGGTGCGCGTCGTCAACCGCGGCACGCACGCGCTCGTCGCCGAGGGGCCGGCGCGGACGGTCCTGTGCTGCCGGGTCGTGGACGAGGAGGGACGACCCGCAGCGTGCGGCGCCGAGCCGACTCCCTTGCCGGGACTGCTCCAGCCGGGGCGCGCCCTGGCCGCCGCGGTGCCGGTGCCGGTGCCACTCGAACCCGGGACTTACCGCATCGCGTTTTGGGCCGAACGTGCCGACAGGGAGGCGGGGGACGCGACACCGCCGGCTGAGCACGCGCTGTGCCTGGTCGTGACGGGCGCGGAAACGCCGGCCGAGGGCGCCGGTTGCTGCGCGCCGGCGCTGGAGGCGACGCAGGCGGCGCTCGTCGAGGCGGACCGGCTGCGCCAGTTGCCGGACGACTACACCGACGTGACCGAGGGCCTGCTCGCCTCGCTCAAACGGCGGATCAAGCGGAAACTGCTCGGCAATTTCAAGCACGCCTATGTCGATGTGCTGTCGCGGCAGCAGTCGGCGTTCAACCGCCGGCTGCTCGACGCCGTCGGCGAACTGGCCGAGTGCTGCGCGACGCTGGACCACGCGGTCCGCGTGCTGCTGCGGCGCGTGGCCGAATTGGAAGGGCGGCGCCGGGGACGGGGGCGCCGCCGGAGAAAGGCGCGGGCGGCCGCGGACGGGCTCGCCGGAACGCAGACGCGCGAGGGGTAGTCACCTCTTGCGTGCGGGGGCCGTGACCGTTTTCATGGAGGAGATCGGTTCATGAAATGTCTGGTGACCGGGGCGGCGGGATTCATCGGCTCGCACCTGTGCGAGCGGCTCCTGGGCGAGGGACACACCGTCGTCGGCGTCGATGCGTTTATCCCCTACTACCCGCGCGACCTCAAGGAGGCCAACCTCGCCCCGGCGCGGGCGCACCGCGCCTTCACGTTCCGCGAACTGGACCTGCGCCACGGCCCACTTGACGGCCTGCTCGACGACATCGCCGCGGTCTTCCACCTCGCCGCCATGCCCGGCCTGGCCGCGAGCTGGACCGACTTCGATCTGTACCAGACCTGCAACCTGACGGCGACGCAGCGGCTGCTGGAGGCGGCGCGCGGCCGGACGGGCCTGCGCCGCTTCGTCTACGCCTCGACGTCGAGCGTGTACGGCCGTTACGGCTCCGGCGACGAGGGGCTGCCGGCGCGGCCGATCTCGCCCTACGGCGTGACGAAGCTCGCCGCCGAGAACCTGTGCCGGGCTTATGCGGAGGAACTGGAACTGCCGCTCGTCGTGCTGCGCTACTTCTCCGTCTACGGCCCGCGGCAGCGGCCCGACATGGGCTACTGCCGCTTCATCAAGGCGCTGTTGTCGGGCCGGCCGGTGACGGTCTACGGCGATGGCCTGCAGGTGCGCGGCAACACCTACGTCGCCGACTGCGTCGAGGCGACGGCCCTGGCGCTGGAGGCCACGGCCGGCGAGACGTACAACGTCGGCGGCGGCGAGGCGGTGACGGTCTGGGACGTGCTGCACCGGCTGGAGACCATCACCGGGCTGCGGCCGGAGGTGCGGCGCGAGGCGGCCCGTCCCGGCGACCAGCGCTACACCTTCGCGGACACGGCGAAGATCACGCGCCACCTCGGCTGGCGGCCGCGGACCACGCTCGACGAGGGGCTGGGGCGGCAGGTCGCCTGGCTGCTGGCGCAGCGCGAGCGGCTGGCGGCGTAAGGGAGGGCAACCTCGGAACGGCTGAACCGCGAGAACGAGGAGGGTCGGCGCCGGCAGCGGGAGCTGTCAAGGCGACAGCGCATCCTGATGCTGGTGGTCCTCGGCGTCTGCTGTGCGGCCACTGTCCTGGTGTGCCTGCTCGGCCCAAGATAAGGCGAGCGGCGGGAAAAACTGTCCCCGTAGGACGGCTCTCCCGAGCCGTCCTGTCGCGGGCAGGACGGCTCGGGAGAGCCGTCCTACAGGCGGTTTTCTCTCGCTGCTCACCTAACGGGGTGATACGGCCTGGCGCAGCGCCCGCAGGACTCGCCCCGCGTGCGGCGAAGCGGGCGACGCCGCCAGGGCGACCGGGAGGGGCCGGCATGTCCATTCCGACCGTCCTGCTCACCGGCGCCACTGGCTTCATCGGCGGCGCCACCCTCGCCCACTTGCTCCAGACCGGCCCGCCCTGCCACGTCCTGCTGCTCGTCCGCGGCGAGGACGCAGAGGCGGCGGCCGTCCGCGTCCGGCGTTCGCTCGCCCGCTTCGTGGACCTCGCCACCGTCTCGACGGCGCTCGGCCTCTGTGACATTCTCTGCGGCGACCTCACGGACGCGGCGACCTGCGCCGACCCGCGCCTGGACGAAGTGACGCACGTCCTGCACCTGGCATCCAACACGTCCTTCCGCTCGGTCCGCGGCGTCCGGCACACGAACATCCTCGGCGCCCTGACCCTGGCGCACCGGCTGCGGCGGGCGCCGCGCCTGGAGCGCTTCCTCTACGTCGGCACCGCCTACGTCTGCGGCGAGAGCCCGCCGCGGGTCGTATACGAGGACGACTACCCCCGCCCCGACGTCCGCCACATCGTCGAGTACACCGCCTCCAAGGCGGAGTGCGAAATGCTCCTGGAGAACACGGCGCCGGAGCTGCCGCTGGTCGTCGCCCGGCCATCAGTGGTCGTCGGCCACACGCGCCTCGGCTGCGAGCCGTCGGCAAGCATCTTCTGGTTCTACCGGGTCCTCGACCTGCTCCGCCGTACGAACTTCCCCCTCGACGTGCGCGACGACGTCATCGCCGTGGACTACGCCGCCGAGGCCCTGCTCTTCCTGCTCTTCAGGCCGGACCTGCGGTACCGCCGCTACCACGTCTCGGCCGGGGAGGCGTCGGCCGTGACCTGGCACGAAATCGCCGCGGTGTTCGCCCGCTGTCACGGGGAACGGCCCGAGAGCCCGTACCGGCAGGTGGACTTCGAGACGCTCGTGCGCGAGCGCGACCGGCTGCGCCCGCTGCTCGGCCCCGGCGACGAGGAGCACCTGCTGGCCGCGCTGCGGATCTACTACCGCTTCGCCGCGACGGGCGTGGAGGTTTTTGACAACCGCCGCCTGCTGGGGGAGGGGATGCCGGTGCCGCCGCGGTTCACGAGCTACCTCCACCTGTGCGCCACGCGGCCGGCGAACCGGAGCGTCTACGAGCAAATGCGGGACGACGAGTGAGACCCCGTCGTCAGGACGTGATTGGGTAGCCGATCCGCCGCAGCAGTTCCGGCGTGAGCACGAACGGCCGCGGGGGGATCGTCCGGAGTCGGAACCGCGATAGCAGTTCGCGGGCGGACACCGGCTCCATGCGCTCGCCCCAGCCGCACGACCAGGCCAGCAGCCCGAGCAGTGCCTCAGCCGTCACGCTGGCGGCGCGCAGGCTGGACAGGCGCGTGTCGCCGTGGCGCTTGGCGAGGCGCCGGCCGTCCGGCCCGACCACTAGCGGCACGTGCGCGAATGACGGCGGCGTCAGCCCGAGCGCGCGGTAGAGCAGCAGCTGCCGCGGGGTGGAAGGCACCAGGTCGTCGCCGCGCACCACCTCCGTGACGCCCTGGGCGGCGTCGTCCACCACCACCGCGAGCTGATACGCCGGCGTCCCGGCTGACTTCCAGACAACGAAGTCGCCGCCCAGCTCCGCCGCGCGGACCCGTGTTGGGCCGCGGAAACCATCCTCGAAGTCGCCCGCCTCGGTCCCGGCGCGGAGGCGCCAGCAGTACGGCCGGCCGCCCAGGGCCGCGGCGTCGGCGGAGCGGCGGTCGGCGCAGGTGCCGGGGTAGACTGGCCCCTCGTGCTCGGCGTGGGGAGCGCTGGCCGCGCGTTCCACGTCGCCGCGCGTGCAGGTGCAGGGGTACACCAGTTCGCGTGCGCGCAGCCGGCGCAGAGCGTCCTCGTACAGGGCGAGCCGCTGTGTCTGCACGACCGGCCCCTCGTCCCAGTCCAGCCCCAGCCAGCGCAGGTCGTCGCAGGCCTGCTCCGCGGCCCCGGCCTTGATGCGTGGCGAATCGATGTCCTCAATGCGCAGGACAACGCGGCCGCCGCGCGACCGCGCCGACAGCCAGGCGATCAGGTAGGTGCGCGCGTTGCCGACGTGCTGCGCCCCCGTGGGGGACGGGGCGAGGCGTCCGACGGCCGGCAGGGTGGGTTTGGGGTCCATGGCGCCGGTGGGCAGGGGGAAGGGCGACTGCAGGATAGTTTACCGCCCCCCGGGCCGTGGGGCC
>JBBRPS010000226.1:0-12948 GCA_038227745.1 Gemmatales bacterium
CCCAGGATGGTGCCGCTCGCGGTCTGGCTGCCGTCCTCGGCGCGGCACTTCGCCAGCCCGAAGTCCGTGATCTTCGCGACCCCCAGCAGCTCGGTGATACCCGCCGGCCTGGCCGCCGCGCCTTCGCTCGCCGGGGGCGGCGTCGCCAGCAGGACGTTGGCGGGCTTGAGGTCGCGGTGGATGATGCCGTGCTCGTGCGCCGCCTGCACGGCCCGGGCCAGGATCTCGACCAGCTCCGCCGCGTGCCGCGGGGCCAGCGGCTGGCCGTCGAGGCGGGCAGCCAGGCTGCCGCGGTCCATGAACTCCAGGGCCAGGTAGGACAGCCCGTGCTGTTGACCCACCTCGTAGATCTGGACGACGTGCGGGTGCTGCAGCCGGGCGACGGCCTGGGCCTCGGTGTGGAAGCGGGCCAGTTCGGCGGGGCCGGCGAGGTCGCCGGCGGAGATCATCTTGAGGGCGACGAGGCGGTTGAGGCCGACCTGGCGGGCCTTGTAGATGACCCCCATGCCGCCGCGGCCCACCTCCGCCAGAACCTCATAGCCGGCCAGCGCCGGCAGGCCGGGCCCGGCCGCGGGAGCGCGACCATACTCGTGCTCATGAGGGTCCGGCGTTGCCTCAAGAGGCCGGTCCGCACTCGCCGTCTGCGTCGCGTGCCGTGCGACGGGATCACCGCCCTCTTCGCCCCCGGCCGGTTCGACGGGCGGCGGCGTGCCGTCTGCGGGGGACCGTTCCGCGGACGCCCGGCACAGGGCCATGGCGCGGTGCAACTCCACCTGCATGCGCAGCACGGCGGCGTGCTCGGGGAAGCGCGCGAGGAAGCCGTCCAGGCCCACGTCTTCCCCGCCCCGCTCGCGCAGCAGGTACTCGCCGTAGATCAGGTCGAGCGCGCTCTCGAAGTGGGCGGCGACGTCGGGGCGCCGCCGCAGATAGGCCTCGGCAGGGATGCGTTCCCCGGTCTGCCAGCGGTGCGACTGATCGACGCGCAGGACCATCGCCACCTGGGCCGGCGGCAGGGGGCCGCAGCCGCCCAGGAACTCGCCGACGTCGGGCCGCCGGCCCTGCAGCCACAACCGGCGCAGGCGCTCGGGCGCCTCAGGCGGCTGGCCCCGCGCTGGCGCGACCGGATCCGGCAACGGTGTCGAGGTGCTCATGAGATCCCCTCTCTTCCATCGCCATCGGCGCCGGAAACGCACAGACGTCGGGACGCTGTCCTCGGAAAACCTGGTGTCCCGGCGGTGGGAGGGGACTCCGGAAGGGCCCTCAGGCGTCCTCCAGGTTGACGCCGAGGGCGCGGGCGATGCGGTCGATGGCCCGCGCCAGCTGCATGCGCCGGGCCTGCGCCGTGCCGCCGCGCTGGGCCGCGATCTCTTCCCAGGAGAGGCCCTCGCCGCGCAGCTCCACCAGCTCGCGTTCCTCGTCGCTGAGGCGCGCGCGGATGCCCTGGAGCAGCTCCGCGCTGGCGACGACCTCGTCCGCGGCGGGACGGGGGTCGGGGACCTGATCGAGCTCGTCGGCGTTGAGGCCGCCGGTCCGGCGCTGGTCACGCCGCTGCCGATTCTCGCGCCGCGCCGCCGACGCCAGCTTGTTCCGCGTCATCGCGACCAGGAGGTTCAGCAACTGCTCGGGCTGCTCCAGGTCGTATTGCCCCGCCGCCGAGCGCACGAAGAAGCTCAGCAGCACGGCTTGCGAGATGTCGAGCGAATCGAACAGCCGGCACAGGTGCTGGTCCTCCAGGTGCATGCGCACCTCGCGGCGGATCAGCGGCTCGTACTGGCGCACCAGCTCGACGGCAGCCTCCTCGTCGCCGGCGCGAAGGCGCTGGATGAACTCCGTGAAGGCCGTCGGCTCCAGCATCACCAGGATCTCGATTGTGCGGGTGGATAAACTCTCTTTCCCTTGTACCCCCCGCCGCCGATCGACGCAAGGAAAAAGGAAACCTGGCAGCCGCGGGGCGCGGCGGCGTCGCACCGCTTGCGCGCGCCCTGGAGGAATTCCCTGCGGGGAAATGTGCGTTTTCGGCGGCAACGGCGATGGAAGGATAGGGAGGAATTGTTCTCCTCCTTGCAAATCGGCTTGGCCCCGGCACGAAGCGCTGGCGGGCCCAGTCATCCCCCCATCAACCAGGATCCGGGTCGGTTTGCGTTGGCGCTGCGTGGCGCAGTGGGTCGGCGACGCCGGCCGCTCTGGGCCCTCGTGCGCATCGCCCTGCTGGCTGGCGTCGCCGCAGGGATCGTCCTGGAGACCGTCTCCCGAAAGGAGATACAGCATGTGGTTTTCTTCCTGCCTGCGCGGCTCGTTACGGACTCCGACCGTCGCGTCAAATCGGCCAAGCCGACGGTGCTCGAAATCCCAACCCAGGCGCGCCCGGCCCGCCCTGGAAACCCTTGAGGACCGCTGCCTGCTCTCGGCCGGACAGCTCGATCCGACCTTCGGCGTCGGCGGCAAGGTCATCACCGACATCCAGGTTCCCTCAAATAGTCCGGCCCAGAGCCTGGTGATTAATCAGGTGAACGGGAAAATCCTGGTCCTCGGGACCAGTTCCGCCCCCCGCGCCAACCCGGAGTTGGCGGCGGCGCGCTACAACGCCGATGGCAGCCTGGACAACACCTTCGGCCGCGGCGGCGTGGCCCTCCTCGGCCAGTTTCCCAACCTCGCGGCGGCAGCGGTCGATTCTCACGGCCGCATCGTCGTCGCGGGCAATCTGCAAGCCAGCAATTACTACGCCATCGTGGGCCGTTTCAACACGGACGGCACGGCGGATACCGGTTTCGGCTACGGGGGCCGGACGGGCATTCAGTTCACTGCCTTCTTCGATGTCGCCACGGCGCTGGCGATCGATGCGCAGGATCGGGTGGTCGTCGCCGGACAGGCACAGGTTCCGGCCAACAATTACAGATCCGTCATGGGAGTTGTGCGGCTGAACTCGGATGGCACCCTGGACAACAGCTTCGACGGCGACGGCCGGCAAACCATTGACTTCAGCGGCGTCAGCGGCGCCTACTCCACCGCGAATGCGGTGGCCATCGATGCGCAAGGCTGCATCCTCCTCGCCGGCTCGACCAGCCAGGGATCGGGGGGCCAAGTCGCGGTCGTGCGGTTGACGAGCACCGGTGCCCTGGACAGCACCTTCGACGGCGATGGCAAGCAGACGATTGACTTCGGACCCTACGCCGACAGGGCCAACGGCGTGGCCCTCGATAGCCAGGGCCGGATCGTCGTCGCCGGTTATTCCTATACCGGATACGCCTACAGCGCCTCCAGCCCCAGCGTCTTCGCCGTGGCGCGGCTGACAAGCGCCGGCGTGCTGGACAGCAACTTCAACGGCAACGGCACGCAGACCTTCGGCTTCGGCAGAGCGGTTGAGCAGGCCAAAGCCGTGGCCATCGACGCGCAGGATCGGGTCGTCGTCGCGGGCGATTCCTATTCCTTTTCTGGTGTCAGTTCCTTCGCCGTGGCGCGGCTGACGAGCACCGGTGCCCTGGACGCCACTTTCAACGGCACCGGCAAGCGGACGATTGACGTTGCCGGCACATATAACCAGGCCACGGGGGTGGGGGTCCTTAACACGCAGGGCCGGATCGTCATCGGCGGCTCCACCCTGAGGGGGAACTCGTTCGATTTCGCCCTGGCGCGGCTGACGGACGGCGGGATGCTGGACGCCGGTTTCAACGGCACTGGCCTCGTTACCACGGCCATTCTTCGTTCGGGCTTCGATACGGCGAACAGCGTGACCCTCACCCAGCCGGATGGGAAGATCGTGGTGATCGGCACCAGCACCGGTCCCGGCACTTACAGCGACAGCAGCTACCTCTCCGTGGCGCGGTACAACACCGACGGCACGCCGGACGCCAGCTTCGGCAACAACGGCCAGGTCGTTGGAGGTCCCGTGCTCTTCAGCGCCGCGACGCTGGACGCGCAAGGCCGCATCGTCGTTGTGGGCACCGCCCAGAGCGCCTATTATATTTACCGCGCTACCATGGTCGTGGTACGGTTCAACGCCGACGGCACGCCAGACACCTCCTTCAACACTCCGTCCTTCAATTTCGGCACCACTTTTTTCGGCCAGTACCCCTCGCTCGATTTCGCCAGAGCGGTGACCGTCGATGCCCAGGGCCGGGTCATCGTGGCCGGCACTACCAACGCGGACGGCGCCGGCCACACTACGGTGACCCGGTATACCACCACCGGGGCGCTGGACACCACCTTCAACGGCACGGGCAAACTGAGGACCGACGCGGGGGACGGTTCGGCCGTGACCACCGATGCCCAGGGCCGCATCCTCCTGATCGGTGGTTCCGTGGCCCGACTGACGAGCACCGGGGCGCTGGACACCAGTTTCAACGGCACGGGCACGCAGACCGTCCCGTTCGGGAGCGCCAGCGCGGTGGCCCTCGACGCCCAGGGCCGAATCGTCCTCGGCGGCACGTCGGCCAACAGCCACTTCGCGGCGGCTCGCCTGAACGCTGATGGCACGCTCGACGCCGGTTTCGGCGACGGCGGCCAGACGGTCGTTAATTTCTCCGGGGACGCGTACGGAGCCGAGGACCGCGTCCAGAGTGTGGCGATTGACCCGGCCGGTTACATCGTGCTGGCCGGGTCCACGTACTCTTACGATCATGGCTCCGCCTTTGCGGTGGCGATGCTCAAGCCCGACGGCCTCCCGGACGTTGATTTCGGCGTGGGCGGCAAGGTGACAAGCTTCTTCCCCACCCCCGTCCCCTACACCGCGGTTTATAACCTGCTGAGCGGCGTGGCGATCGACCCGGCCGGCCGGATCGTGGTGGCGGGCACCACTCGCGGGTACAGCGGCGGGGATTACACGTTCTCCGACTTCGTCGTGGCCCGCTACCTGGGACACGATCCAGTGGTCGAGGCCAGCCCCACGACTTTCGTTGCCAACCTTCAGGCAGCCGTCACTGCCCTGGACACGGGGACTCCCGTCGGCACGCCGCGCGTCGTGGTCCACGTCACTGACCCTGCCCGCTTGCCAGCGGTCCTCAGCGCGGTCGCTAGCCTGACGGTGAATCCGGCCGGCCCGGCCATCGAAATCCTCCTGGACCTCCCCCCCGGAACTTACACCCCAGGTCTGGTGACCGTACCGGCGGGCCTGCGGTTGCTCTTCGACGGCGGGGTCAGCGGGGTGCGGACCTTTGTCGGCTCCTCCGGGCCAGCCTTGACGCTCGTCTCGGGCGACGTGGTCATCCGCAACGGGGCGACGTTCGACAGCACGGGCAATGCCGCCACCATTCGGGTGCTGGCCGGCCAACTCACGGTGCAGGACAGCACCCTCCGCAAGAGCGGCGGCAACGCCGCCACCCTCCTGGTCGAGGGCGGCCGGGTCAGCGTGCGCGGCAGCACCATCGAAGAAACCCCCGGCGGCAACCAGGCGGCCGTGTCCATCAGCGGCGGCCTGGTGGACCTCGGCACCACCTGGGACGACCCCTACACCAATGGCAGCAGCAACGACCCGGGCGGCAACACGATCGCGGTCCACGGCCCCGGTCTGCTGATTCGCAACACCGGACCGAACGACGTCCCGGCCTTCGGCGACACGTTCTTGCAGGACGGGGCGGCCTTTGCCGACGACTACCGGATCGAGGACGCCATCCACCATGCACTGGACGTCCCGGGGGACGGGATGGAATCCGCTGACGACCGACACGGCGACCACGCGACAGACGGCCACCGGGTCGGCACAGTCTTCTGGATCCCCAACAACGTGTTCGTGTCTGCTACCAATGGCCGTGTCCAGCGTGGCGTGGATTTGGTTCCCGCCGGCGGCACGGTGAACGTCGAAACCGGAGTTCACGGCGACTTCTCCGCGGGGACCAAACTGCTGACCGTGGCCTTCCAGGATGGCTCGTCCATGACCCAGCAGGTGGATGACCTGGATCCCACGCGGAGGAGCCTGGTGGTAATGGGCACCTACGGCAACGACACCATCAGGTTCGAGCCGGGCGACGACCGGGGAGTTCGGGTCAAGATGAACAACGTCCCCCGCGGAACGTTTCTGCCCACCGGCCGCCTGATCGCCTACGGGCAGGACGGCAGCGATCACATCGAGGTGAGCAACGACATTCACCTGTCGGCCTGGCTGTACGGCGGCTACTCCGGCAACAACTACCTCAAGGGCGGCGGCGGCAATGATGTGCTGGTGGGAGGCATTGGCAACGACACGCTGATCGGTGGCGGCGGCCGCGACTTGCTCATCGGCGAGGGCGGGAACGACCTTCTGGACGGCAGGGGCGGCGACGACATCCTCATCGGCGGCGCGACGGTCTACGACTATGACGAATTTGGTTTGACCGCCATCATGGCCGAGTGGACGTCGGCGCACGATTATGCCACGCGGGTCAACAACCTGGTGTACGGCGGCGGCCTGAATGGGGATGGGTATGAGAATTATTACACCCTGACCCAAGGCGCCACGGTTTACGATGCCGGCGGTGCCAGTGTGTTGAATGGCGGTGCCGGGCGCGACCTGTTTTTTGCCAGCCTGACCGACACGATCACCGGCCTACGGGCCAACGAAACGGTTTTCGCGCTGTAGGAAGTTGGCGGGGGGCAAACACTCATTTGCCCCCCGCAATGGCTTTGGGTTGGCCCTCCAGGTGCATGCGCACCTCGCGGCGGATGAGTGGCTCGTAGCGGCGCACCAGCTCGACGGCGGCCGCCTCGTCGCCGGCGCGAAGGCGCTGAATGAACTCCTTGAAGGCCGCGGGTTCGAGCATCGTCGTTTTCTCTATAGCCCGGGTGGGTAAACTCTTTTTCCCTGGTCTCCCCCACCGCCTTCCGACGCAAGGAGAAACGAAATCCGGCAGCGGCGCGTCGCCGTCGCGCCGCTTTCGCCCGAGCCGGAAGGAATCGCCTGCGGGCGAATGTGCGTTTTCGGCGGCGTCGGCGATGAAAGGATAGGGAGGAATCGACTGCCTCCGTTGCCAACGGAGGTGTCTCCTGGTCTCGAGCCTCTGCGGCCCCCGCTCCCCCCGTCCCACCTCGTTCCGGCCCGGAAGTCCGGCAGATGCTTCCGGACTGACAACTGACAACTGCGTAGGAGAGGTGTCCCCATGCGCCGCGCCCCACAGCAACCCACCCGCAAGGCCCGTCAGACCCGTGAGCCGCGAAGCCCCCTGAGGTTAGAGCAGCTCGAAGAGCGGACCATGCTGTCGATCGACCTGATCGGCGTGCCGGACTGGCTCCCGGTGGGCCCCGCGCCGATCACCGGCGGGCAGGTGGACGGCCTGACTTCCCAGAACAACCCCGTGATCGGGGCGGTCAACGCCATTGTCACCGACCCCGGCAACGCCAACGTTGTCTACGCCGGTACGACCAACGGCGGCGTCTGGCGGACGAGGAATGCCCTGAACCCCAGCCCCAGCTGGACAGCGCTCACCGACCAGGTCGGCTCGCTGTCGATCAGTGCGCTGGCCATGGATCCCGACAACCCGCAGGTACTCTACGCGGGCACCGGGATCGTCAGCAGCGGCCACCAGGGCGGCCCGAGCATCGGCCTGCTCAAGACGACCGACGGCGGCGACCACTGGTCCCTCCGGGCTACCCAGACGGTCAACGGCGCGCGCGTCCGCGGCATCGTCCCCCTCCCGCAAGTCGTGAAGGCGGACGGATCCGCCGAGAAAGATCTCATCATCGCGACCGACACGGGGGCCTTCCGCCACCCCGCAGGGGGGGAGGACGACACCCTCTGGGTGTCGCTCACCGACCCCGCCGCACCCACCCCCGGCGGCAAGCTCCCCGGCGGCGCGGTCAGCAGCCTGGTCGTTGATCCCGGCCATGCCGGCCGCCTCTACGCCGCGGTCGTGGGCAGCGGGGTCTACCGCAGCGACGACTCCGGCGCGAACTGGAACCTCGTCCCCGGTAACGGCTCCCTTATGGGCGTGACCGCGGCCACCCGCCTCACCCTGACCGTCAGCCCGGTCGGCCCGGACAATCCCGTCTATGTCGGCCTCATTTCCCCCGTCCCGGGACCAAAAAAGGATCCCCTGAACAACAACGTCCTGAGCGGCGTCTACCGCTCGGCCAACGGCGGCGGCGCCTGGACCGGCCTGGGCGACATCCGCACGACCGACGGCGGACAGTCGTACGGCCTGCACCCCGGCGAACAGGGTCTGCTCCACTTCTCCCTGACGGCCGACCCGGCCAACGCCAACGTGATCTACGTCGGCGGCGACCGCCAGCCGGTCGCCGGCGCCGGCAACGCCTCGGGCTTGAAGGAATACTCGGGCCGGCTGTTCCGCGGCGACGCCTCCCGGCCGCTCGCCGGCCAGTGGGAAGCCGTCGTCGGCTACGGCGCCAACGGCACGGCGCCGCACGCCGACTCGCGCTTCCTGACGTTCGATCACGACGGCAACCTCCTGGAAGGCGACGACGCCGGCATCTACCGCCTGCAAACCCCGAGCGTCCCGGCCACGCGCCGCTGGGAAGCCGCCATCGGCAACCTGCAGCCGACCGAGTTCGTTTCCGTCGCCTACGACGACGTCAACCACACGGTCTTCGGCGGCGCCCAGGACGTCGGCTTCAGCGACCAGACCGGCTCCTCGAACGCCTGGACTGAGGTGAGCAAGGGGGACGGCGCCGTCGCCCAGGTCGCCAACTTCGTCCCCGCCGGAGCGCCCGCCTACTCGGTGCATTACAGCACCACGCAAAACTTCGGCGATTTCACGCGCCGCACCTTCAACGCCGCCGGGCAACTCACCAAGAGCGAAGCCGTAAAACTCAAGGTGCTCGGCACCGGGTTCTTCTCCGATGACGACCTGTACTCGTTCGAGAAGAAACAGACCAAGGAGCCGCCGTTCACCACACGCTACCTTCTTAACAGCCTCGTCCCCAACCAGATGCTGATCGGGACCACCTCGGTCTACGAGTCGTATGACCAAGGGGACCACCTCTACCGCCGGCAGCAATTTGCCACTCCCGTGACCGCCCTGGCCTACGGCGGCAGTTTCGGTTTCGTCACCGACTCCAGCATCGCTTACGTCGCCACCGATACCCAGCTCTGGCTGCGCAGCCCCGACACCAACACGACGGCCGGCCCGTTCAAGGCTTTGCCCATGAGCTTCCCGACCGGCACCCAGAGCTATACCGGCGGGACGATCCGGGGCATCGTCCTGGACCCGACCGACTGGCACAAGGCGTACGTCACCGGCGAGAACGGAGTCTTCCTCGGCGTGACGAACGGCGACGGGTCGTCGGTAACGTGGACCGACCTCACCGGCAACCTTAGGGATCCCTTCGGCACCCTGAAGAGCGGCGCCCTCCTCCCCGTCAGCCAGAGCGGCAACTTCCGCACGATCGAGTTAATCAGCGGCACGCCCGACGTCCTGCTGGTCGGCGGCCAAGGCGGGGTGTACCGGCTAATCGACCCCGCCGCCGGCCCGTTCACCTGGACCGAGTTCGGCAAGGGGCTGCCCAACACCATCGTGGCGGACCTGCACTACGACGCCAGGGACGACGCGCTCGTGGCCGGCACCGTCGGCCGCGGCGCCTGGATCGTCTCCGGCGCCCTGACGGGGAGCAACGTCAGGGCCCTGCTGGCGACGCCGAGCGACTTGCAGATCACCGGCGGCGACGATCCCGACACGATCGTGGTGGCCCGCGACGCCGACAACCCCTTGCTGGTAGACGTGTCCCTCACCAGCGGCCTGGGCGCGCCGGAAGTCAAGAAGTTCCCGCTCTCGGCGGTGCGGCACATCGACGTCAAGGGCCTGGGCGGCGACGACGTCCTCACCCTCGACGCCCGCAACGGCGCGCTCAACGTCCCCGACGGCGTCGGCTACGACGGCGGCGCCGGCGCCAACACACTTCGCCTGCTCTTCCCCGTGTCCGCCATCGTCACCCCGCCGCCCGCCCCGACGCCGGCGGGCGCCGTCACCGTCAGCCTGAACGGGGAAGACCAGAAGGTCACCTACCTGAACAGTGCTGCCGTCCTCTACAACCCGCCCGACAGCCCGCCGCCCCAGCCGCCCGCACCGTCGGCCGAGCTGGGGAGCGGCCTCCAGCAGTTCGTGAACAACGACGCCGGGCTGTCCGCTCTGAACCTGGCGGGCATCGACACGTCGCTGAACCAGCTGCTCAGCGGTGCCAGCCCCGCCGAGGCGCCGCCGGCAGGGGACCCGACGGGGGACGCCGGCGAGCCCCCCGTGCCGGGCAACCCCGGCACCTCGGTCTTCCGGCGGCTCATCGAAACCGGGCGCGGCGCGTTCGCGGTTGCCGAGATCGGCCGCTCCATCACCACCCTGGAGGATCTCCGCGCCCGCCTCGACGCCCTCGACGACGTGCCGGGCAACGTCACCTTCACGCAGTCCGGCGGCGTGGTCCGCTTTGACGTGCGCGTCACCAAGACCCTCAGCGGCGTCGCCGACCTCAACGTCCGCACACCCGACGGCAAGGTGGACCTGGAAGGGGCCCTCGACGCCAGCGCCGACGTGTCCCTCCACGTCATCTTCGGCGTGGACGCCCGTGGCTTCTTCATCGACGCGCTGAGCAACCCGGACCCGCTGCTGGTGGTCCGCAACCTCCGCAGCGATCCGAACGGCGGGGTACACGCGGTGGGAAGGGTCGGGGCCGCCAACGTCAATGTGACCGGGGGCACGCTCCAGTTCGACCCGCAGTTCCAGGTCGCGGTCAGCCTGCGCCAGACCGCGCCGGATCCATTGACCGGCGAGAGCGACGGGTTGCTGCGCGAGGACCAACTGGCACATCACCTGTCTTCCCTGGCTACGACCACGGTCCAGGGCAACCCGGCGGCCGACGATGTGGTGTTCACTCCCACGCTCGACATCGCCCCGGTGGTGGATGGGCTGCCCGCCCCGTTCAGCCTGGGGGGGCCGTCGCAGCTCTCCGTGCGCTGGGCCGACGCCGCGGCGCCGACCAACGTGCAGGTGAGTCCGGCAAACGCCAGCGGCCAGACCCTGGCCGACTTCCTCAACCTGTCGAGCAACCAGATCATCCACGGCCTGACCGACCTGGCTGGCAGCCTCCAGGGGCTGGCCACCTTGAACGGCAGCGTGCTGGGCTCCTCGTTCACCCTCACCGGCAGCAGCCTGGGCGCCCTCCTGAACGGGCCAGTGTCCAACGTCACGGTCGCAAGCTCGTCCGTGGCGAACGTCTCGACGGTTTCCAGGGGGGGCGGCTTCAATAAGTTCGTCGTGTCGCTGACCGACGGCGCCCTCGCGGCAAGCGACGTGGCCCTTGGCGACAGCGTGACCTACTCCAGGCGCGACGCCAACGGCGTCGCGCACAGCGCCCAGGGCGTGATCGACGCGATGGGCCTCGGACAATTCACCGTCCGTTTCCCCACGGACCTGACCCAGACCCCGGACCCCGCCAACCGCACCTTCACCATCGCGCATTCCGGCTCGCTGCAGCACCAGCTGCAGGCCGCCCTTGGCGGGCTGCTCGCCCCCCTGGCCGCGGACGCCGAGGCGCCCACCTTCCAGGATCTCATCCGCAAGTTGTCCGAGTTGACCGGCGTGGATCCCGGCACTTTCCAGGTGAGCCTGAGCGGGTCCGGGGACACGCTGGGCCTACAGTTCTCCATCGACCTCCACCCGCAGCCGCTCACCTTCACCGCCGGGATGGGCCTCGGCTCCCTGATTCCCGGGCTGAGCATCGGCGACGCCAACAATCTCGTCTTCACCATCGACCCGCAGTTCCACCTGACCGCGGGCCTGCTCCTGTCGCCCAACCTGCCGGCAGGGCGCGACCGCTTCTACCTGGCGCAGGACGGCACGCCGGCCCTCACCCTCCACCTCCAGGCCGCCCCGGCCGCCCCCATCAGCGGCACGGGGACGATCGGCTACCTGAACGTGCAGTTGCAGCAGGACGGCTCGATCGCGAATAACCCCGGCGTCAGCATCAGCGGCACCCTGACCGCCACCCTGACCGATCCGGGCACGGAGGCGACCGACGGCCGCATCGGCCGCGCCGAGCTGCACCCGGCCAACCTGGGCTCCCTGTTCAGCACCGCCTTCGCGGCATCCGATCCGCTCGTCGTCAGCATCCCCGGACTGCTGGTGCGCGCTACCGTCGGCAGCAACCCCCCGCCGCCGATCCACATTTCCCTCGACGGCACCGGGGCAGGGCGCCTTACCACCCTGGCTGGCCTGCTGAATCTGCCCTCGGCGATCGACGTCCAGGGGGCGGCCAACTTCACCAGCTTCGACAACCTCAACGCCGACACCGTGGTCCAGGCCCTGACCGGCCTGGCGCAGCAGCTCGGCAGTGCCGGCGCCGGCGGCATCTTCGGCGCCACGCTGCCGCTCATCAACCACAGCCTGGCCGAGGTGATCAACCTGGCCCAGGAGTTCAAGGACAAGGTCGGCCTGCCCAGCGCCAGCGACATCCCCACCGCCCAGGATCTGCTCAACTTCTTCAACGGCCGGCTCGGGGCTGGGGCAGTCAACCTCACGGTCGGCGGCGGCGCCCTGGGCATCACCCTGTCCTACAGCGAGGACTTCAGCAAGAGCTTCGCGATCAGCCTGCCCCTCGGGATCGCGCTGAGCGATCTGGTGTCCGCGGGCGTCTCGGGCGAGGTGAGCCTGTCGGCCCATGCCGGCGTGCAGCTCACCCTGGGGATCGGCACTGGGCCGGGCAGCGTCTACGACCGAACCTACATCGACACCGCCGCCACCCACATCGACGTCAGTGCCACGGCGAACGCCGGCTACGACCTCGGCGCCGGCCCGACCACACGCCTGAACTTCAACGTCGGCATCGGCCCCGTCTCGGCCGGCGCCACGGACGTTCGGATCCTCCTGCGGCCCCAGTTCAGCGCCCGCCTCCGGGACGGCGCCACCCCCGGTCGGGTCAAGCTCAGCGAAGTCGGCCCGCAGTCGGCGACCGGCTCCTTCACCGGGGACGCCCAGGCCATCATCCCCCTGCACGTCGGCAACAACAACGCCGAGGTGGACGTCCTCGGCCAGATCGCGG
>JBBRPS010000227.1:0-12947 GCA_038227745.1 Gemmatales bacterium
TGGTACGGGACCCGCGTGGGGTCCCGTACCAGCCGGCTTACGCCGGCTGGTCTTGGCGAACGGCCGGCTTACGCCGGCTGGTACGGGACCCGCGTGGGGTGCCGTACCAGCCGGCTTACGCCGGCCGTTCGCCTTGGAGCCAGGGACACTACAGCAACTCGCCCACGAGCGCGTCGGCGACGCACTTCCCGCGGCGCGTCAACCGGACGGAGACGCCGTCATCGGCGAGCAGCTCCAGTTCGGCGTGCCGCCGCAGGGCTTCCCCCGCCAGCGCGTCGAGGTCGAAGCCGGTCTGGCGCCGGAACACCTCCCGCACGATCCCCTCGCCGCGGCGGAGCTGTAGCCCCGCCGTCTCGCGCGCCCGCTCCTCGGGCGCGAGTTCCTCACCCTGAAACGCCGTCGGCTCACCGGCCAGGGCGCGGCGAATGTAGCCTTCCAGGCTCCGCGTGTTCAGCTCGCGCCGGCCGTTGACGTAGCGCGCCGCCCCCAGGCCAAAGCCGAAATACGCCTCGTTCGCCCAGTAGACCTGGTTGTGCCGGCAGCGGCGACCGGGCCGGGCGAAGCTCGAGATCTCGTAGTGCTCGAACCCGGCGCCCTCCAGCACGTCCATCGCGCGCGTGTACAGGGCCAGTTCCTCCTCCTCGCCGAGCGCCCGCACGCGCCCCTGCCGCCGCTCTTTCCAGAGGCGCGTGCCCTTCTCGTAGGTCAGGCCATAGGTGGAGACGTGCGTCGGCTTCAGGGCCAGGGCGCCGTCGAGGTCGGCCTGCCACTGCGCCAACGTCTGGCCGGGCACGCCGAAAATGAGGTCGAGGGACACGTTGGCGATGCGCGTGCGGAGCAGGTCCACGGCGATCGGCACCTGCTCGGGGCGGTGGTCGCGCTCGAGGGCTTCGAGCAGCGGCGGCTGGAAGGATTGCGCCCCGAGGCTGACGCGGTTGACGCCGCGATCGGCCAGGACCGTCACCTTGTCGGCGTCGAGGCCGGCGGGGTTGGCTTCCACGGAAAACTCGCCGTCCGGCGGCAGCCGCAGCCAGCGCGTGACCTCGGCCAGCAGGCGGTCGAGCTGTCGCGGGGCGAGGTGGGTCGGCGTACCGCCGCCGAGGAACAGGGTGCATACCGGCTGCGGCCGGCCGAGCGTCGCGAGTTCCGCGGCCAGGGCGTCGAGGTAGGCGTCGATGCGGTCGTCGTGGCCGGTGGCGACGGCGAAGTCGCAGTAGCCGCAGTGATGGGCACAGAACGGGACGTGGATGTAGGCGGCCCGCGGCCAGAGCCACGGCGGGGCCTCGGCGGACGCAGGGCGTTCTTCCGGTGTCATCCTGTCAGTATACAGCCGGCCGACGGAGGCGAGGAAACCTGGAGAAGTGCCATGCCCCCCGGACCAGGTGTCGCGCGGGGGCGGTGGGCTCGGCCCGAACTGCGCCGGGCCGGTCCAGCGGCCGTGTTATTCGCCGTAGCGCGCGATGATCCGCGCGATCAACTCGGCGCTGAGGGCGGGGTCCTTGCCGTAGTTGCGGGCGATGTCGGCGGCCGCCTCGCGCACGGCGCGGTGTTCGACCACCTCCAGGGGGAGGTTCTGCTCGGCGGCCTCGGCGCGCAGCCCGGGCAGGCTCAGCACGAGGACGCCGGCGTGGATGGCGAGCGCGGCGCGGGCCGCGGAGATGCCGTGCGTCGCCAGCCAGGCGTGCTGGCGACGCAGCAGCGACTCGAAGCGGCGCGTGAATTGTTTCTCGCTCAACTCGCCCGTGTGGTACCGTTCGAGTTGACGGTACAGCGGACGAGCCAGGCGCGGCAGCACGATTTCCATCAGTTGTTTGCTCATAGTTCCCCTCGCTCAATAGTATGTCCCAAACCGGGACGGTGGGCGGCCGCGCGCGGGAAAAACCGTCGAGAACTGCCCCGCTCCAGGAATTCTACACCGATCCCACGCGGCGGGCAAAAAACGCGGGTTCTGGCGATCGGGGAAACTCTCCCGGGTCGCGCGGTTCCGACCCCGGCCGAGCGCGAGGACAGGTAGAACGGTGAACCCTGTCCCTGTGCCACGGCTGTGTCAGCCGTGCCGGAACTTCGAGCACGGCTGACACAGCCGTGGCACACGGAGGCACCGACTACTCTGATGTTGTGCGTGCCGCCCCGAACCGGGACGGCGAGGAACTTTCAAGCGAGGCGACCCATGAGATGGCGTGTTTGGCTGTTCGCGGCCCTCCTGCTGCCAGGAGCGATCCTGCCGGCGGTCCTGGCGCAGGGCACCGCCGGCAAGGGCAAGTTCAAGATCACCTGGAAGAAGACCGTCGTGGACCGGGCGTTCCGGTCGGAAGGGGTGGCGGTCGCGGACGTCAACAAGGACGGCAAGCTCGACATCCTCGTCGGCGACGTCTGGTACGAGGCGCCCAGCTGGAAGCTGCACGTCATCCGCAAGGACCGCATCTTCGACCCGAAAAACTACAGCGAGAGCTTCGGCTGCTTCGCCGAGGACCTCAACGGCGACGGCTGGCAGGATCAGATCGTCATCCCCTTCCCCGGGCAGCCGTGCCACTGGTACGAGAACCCGCGGGGCCAGCCGGGGCCGTGGAAACAGCACCTGATCTGGCACAGCTGCTGTAACGAGACGCCGCTGTACGCCGACCTGTTCGGCACCGGCAAGCGCGTGCTCGTCATGGGCTGGCAGCCGAAGGGCAAGGACAACCAGGGGCAGATGGCCTGGTTCCGGCCCGGCAAGGACCCGACGGCGCCGTGGGAGATGCACCCGATCAGCGAGCCGAGCCGTCCCGGCAAGGAGATCCCCGGCACGCAGCGGTTCTCGCACGGCCTGGGCGTCGGCGACGTCAACGGCGACGGCCGCGCGGACGTGATCTGCACCCGCGGCTGGTGGGAACAGCCGGCGAAGGACGATGGCCAGCCGTGGCGGTTCCACCCGGCGAACCTCGGCGACAACTGTGCCGACATGTTTGCCTATGACGTGGACGGCGACGGCAAGGCCGACGTCATCAGCAGCTCGGCGCACAACTTCGGCATCTGGTGGTATCACCAGCGCCCGGGCAAGGGCGGCGACCCGGTGTTCGTGCGCAACACGTTCTTCAAGGACATCCTGGCGCAGACGCACGCGCTGCACTGCGTGGACATCGACGGCGACGGGTTGAAGGACCTGGTGACGGGCTGCCGCTGGTGGGCGCACGGGCCGAAGGGCGACACCGGCCCGAACCAGCGCCCCTACCTGTACTGGTTCAAGGCGCGGCGCGGCACGGACGGCATGGTGAGCTTCGCGCCGATGCGGATCGACGACGACTCCGGCATCGGGACGCAGTTCGCCGTGGCCGACATCAACGGCGATGGCCTCCTCGATGTAATCGTCTCGAACAAGAAGGGCGTGTTCTTCTTCGAGCAGGTGCGGACGAAGGAAGACTAACGCGGCATACAGACTCATTTAGATCGGTTCGTGGCCGACTCGCTCCGCGAGTCGGGAAGCGGGCGCCCACCCCGGGTCGCCGAGGGAGTCGGGGTGCCAGTCCCTACCCCCGACTCGCGGAGCGAGTCGGCCACGAACCGATCTAAACCATCCTCACGAGGTACACCATGCGAAATCGCTGCTGCCCGCTGACGTCGGGCGCTCTCGCGATCCTGGCCGCGGCCGCCGTGCTGGCGCTGCCCCTGACCGCGGGCGAGGACAAGAAGGACAACGGCTGGGTGGCGCTCTTCAACGGCAAGGACCTGGACGGCTGGGACACCTGGCTGGGCCGGCCGTTCAAGGGCAAGGAAATCGTCGGCCTGAATAAGGATCCCCAGAAGGTCTACACCGTCGTCGAGGTGGACGGCAAGCCGGCGATCCGCATCTCCGGCGAGATCTTCGGCGCCCTGACGAGCAAGAAGGACTTCCAGAATTACCACCTCCGCCTGGAGTTCAAGTGGGGTGAGAAGAAGTGGCCGCCGCGCGAGAAGGTGGTGCGCGACAGCGGCCTGCTCTACCACTGCGTCGGCCCACACGGCGCCGCCGGCACCTTCTGGATGCGCTCCCAGGAGTGCCAGATCCAGGAGCACGACTGCGGTGACTTTTGGAGCGTGGCCGGCGGCATCGTGGACGTCGAGGGCGAGCGCAAGGGCGGCAAGGGATCGGTGGTCTACAAGAAGGGCGGCGAGAAGTTCACCGTACCGAGCAAGGAGAGCGGCGGCCCGCGCATCGTGAAGAACCCCGATAACGAGCGGCCGACGGGCGAGTGGAACACCATCGAGCTGCTCTGTGTCGGCGGCACCAGCGTCCACGTCGTCAACGGCAAGGTGAACATGGTGCTGACGAACTCGCGCCAAATGGTCGATGGCAAGGAGGTGCCGCTGATCGTCGGCAAGCTCCAGCTGCAGTCGGAGGGGGCGGAGGTGTTCTACCGCAACATCGCCATCCGGCCGATCGGCAAGATCCCCGAGAAGTACCTGCAGTGAAGGGCCGTTCGCGTTTAGCCGCGGTTCGCAGAACCGCGTGCGGCCGTCACCCCGCACGCGGTTCTGCGTACCGCGGCTAAACCCTGGAGGTGCCGCCATGCCCGATCCATCCAGCCCCCAGACCGGCGCCGACATCCTGGTACGGCGGCTGCGCGACCACGGGGTGACGCACGTCTTCGGCTACCCGGGCGGCCAGCTGACGCCGGTCTACGACGCCCTGGCCCGCGAGCCGTCCCTCCGCCACGTCCTGGCGCGCGACGAGCAGGCGGCCGCGTTCATGGCCGACGGCTACGCGCGGGCGACGGGCCGCGTTGGCGTGTGCCTGGCGGTGTGCGGCCCCGGCGTCTACAACGCCGCCACGCCGCTCGCGACCGCGTTCACCGACTCGGTCCCCGTGGTCCTCATCAGCGGCCAGGTCCCCACCGCCGGCCTCGGGCCGCGCAGCGGCTACTACCACGAGAACGACCAGCTCAGCGCCTGCGGCACGTTCACCAAGCTATGCGCCCGCGTTACGAGCGCGGCCGCCGTCGCGGGGACCGTGGATTTCAGCTTCCGCCTCGCCCTGGAGGGCCGGCCCGGCCCAGTGCTGCTGGAGGTGCCCCTCGACGTGCAACGCGCCGCGCACGCGCCGCCGGCCCTCCCCGCCCCGCCGCCGCCCACGCCGCCCCCCGCGCCGTCTGCCCAGGACGTTCAGGCCCTGGCCCGCCTCGTGAGCAGCTGGCGCCGGCCGCTGCTGCTCGCCGGCGGCGGGGTGGTCAGCGCGTGCGCGGGCCCGCTGCTGGCGCGGCTCGCCGAACGGCTCGGCGCCCCCGTGTTCCACACGTTCATGGGCAAGTCCGCCCTGTCCGCCGACCACCCGCTCAAGGCCGCCCTGCCCTGGTACCGCGCCACCTCCGACCTGACCGACATGGTGTCGCAGTTCTCGCCTCTCTTCGCCGAGGCCGATGGTCTGCTGGCGATCGGCTGCCGCTTCACCCAGGCGGCCACGGGCAGCTGGGCGCTGCGGCCGCCGCGCTCCCTCGCCCAGATCGACATCGACCCGACCGAGATCGGCCACCATTACCCCGTGGAGGTCGGCGTCTGTGCCGACGCTCGCGCGACGCTGGCGGCCCTGGTCACCGCCTTGCCCGGCGGCCGGCGGGAGCCGTGGACGTTGCCGGTGCCGCCGCGCGAGCCCTGGCGCCTCCCCGGGCTGGACCTGGTCGGCCCGCTGCGGCGGGCACTGCCGCGCGACGCCATCGTCGTCGCCGACATCACGCGCCTCGCCTACATCCTCCTCGCCGAATTCCCGGTCTACGAGCCGCGCACGTTTCTCCATCCGGCGGGCTTCGTGGCGATGGGCTTCGGTCTGCCGGCGGCGCTCGGGGCGAAGGCGGCGCTGCCCGGGCGGACCGTGGCGGCGGTCGTCGGCGACGGCTGTTTTTTGATGTCCGGCATGGAGCTGGCGACCGCCGTCCAGGAGCGACTGCCGGTAATCGTCATCCTCGTCAATGACGGGAGCCTGACCCTCATCAAGGCCATCCAGCAGCGGCGCTACGAGGGGCGCTACCTCGGCGTGGACCTGCGCAACCCCGACTTCTGCCTCTTCGCCCGGGCGTTCGGCGTGCGGTCATGGCGGGTCGATGCCGATGCGGCCTTCGAGCGCGCCCTGCGCGAGGCGGTCGCGCTCGGCGAACCGGCGCTGATCGAGGTGCGCCTCGGGTAGCGCGCCGCGGCGAGCCGATGCGGCGGATCCCGGATACAACAGCGGTCGGCCCATGTAGAGCGCATTGCGGCCGAGTGCAGCGGGAGGCTTTGGAGTGCGGCGCTCGGCGCCGCTTTCGCTCTTTCTTTCCCTCTGGCCGGGCCGCGAGAGTACGAAAGAAAGAAAAAAAGAGGGAAAGCGGCGCCGAGCGCCGCACTCCAAAGCGCCCCTCGCAAACCGCTCTAGCCCCCGGTGAATATCCTCGGACAAGGTACCGCGAGCGAGCCATGAAAGCAGCGTTCATCGAAACGACCGGGGCGCCCGAGGTGATCCGCCACGGCGACCTGCCGACGCCGTCCCCGAAGGACAACGAGGTACTGGTGCGCGTCGGGGCGGCGGCGCTCAACCCGATCGACACCTACATCCGCGCCGGCGCCGTACACATGCCGCTGCCGAAACCCTTCATCCCCGGCTGCGACCTGGCGGGCACCGTCGAGGCGGTCGGCCCCGGCGTGAAGAACTTCCGCAAGGGCGACCGCGTCTGGGGCTCGAACCAGGGCTTGCTCGGACGGCAGGGGACGCTGGCGGAGTACGTCTGTGCCGCCGAGGAGTGGCTGTACCCGACGCCGGCCGGCGTCCCCGATGAGGTCGCGGCGGCCGCCGCCCTGGTGGGCATCACCGCCCACCTCGGCCTGTTCCGCTGCGCCCACCTCCAGACGGGCGAGACGGTCTTCGTCAACGGCGGCACCGGCGGCGTCGGCTCGATGGTCGCCCAGATGGCGAAGGCGGCCGGCGCCCGCGTCATCGCCACGGTCGGCTCGCCGGAGAAGGCGGAGCTGTGCCGGAGCTGGGGGGTCGATCACGTCCTCAACTACAAGACCGACGAGGTGCTCGCGGCGGTGCAGCAGGTCGTCGGCGACAAGGGCGTCAACGTCTGGTACGAGACGCAGCGCGAGCCGGACTTCCTGCGCACCCTGCCGCTGCTGGCGCGGCGCGGCCGCATGGTCGTCATCGCGGGCCGCCAGGCGCAGCCGGTCTTTCCGGTCGGCGCGTTCTACCCGCGCGACCTGTCGCTGTACGGCTTCGCCATGTTCAACGCCACACCGGAGGAGCAGCGCCGCTGCGCCGACGACATCAACCGACTCCTGGCCGAGAAGAAGCTGCACGTCCCGATCGGCCGGAGGTTTCCCCTTGCCGAGGCCGCCGCCGCCCACCGACTGCTGGAGGAGAACACGCTCCACAAGGCGGGTACGCTGGCGGGGAAGATCGTGGTGGTGCCGTGAGAGCCGGTCCAAAGCCCACCCGTTGCAACGGGTGGGCTTGAACAGGGGGCGCCATGCCGACATTACCGCTCCGCGGCGTGTACATTACCCTGGCCCAGGCGCTCAAGGCGGCGGGCCTGGCGGACACCGGCGGCCAGGCCAAGTTCCTGGTGCGCAGCGGTGCCGTCGAGGTCAACGGGGCGGCCGCGAGCCAGCCGGGCCGCAAACTCCGCGCCGGCGACCGCTTCCGCTCCGCGGGCGGCGAGGAATGGGTCATCGGCCAGTGAGCGCGACGGGGTGCCATGAAGATCGTTGACCAGGCCGCCCCGCTGCCGCAGGCCATCGCCCCGGCCGCGCCGCCGACGTGGCGGGTCGTGCTGACGCTGGCTTTGCCGGTGCTGGCGCAGCAACTCCTCGTGTTCGCGGTGGCCCGCTCCGACCAGTTCCTCGCGGGCCACTTCCAGGCGGTCACGCCGCGCGAGCAGGCCGAGGCGACGGGGCACCGCCTGCTCGCGGTCGGGCTGCTGCACGGCGGCACCCCGGGGGCGGCACTCCCCGCGACGGTCTCCGCGGCCGCCGTGGATCTCGAGGCCGCCCGGCATATCCTGGCGCGGCAGGTGTCCTACCAGGCGGCGCAGACGACGGCCAACTATCTCGCCTGGTTCATCAGCAGCTACATCGTCCTGGTCAGTGTCGGCAGCACCGCCCTGGTAGCGCGCTTCACGGGCGCCGGTGATCGCACGGCCGCGGTCCACGTCACGAACCAGTCGATCCTGCTCGCGGTCGGGCTCGGGCTGGCGGGCGGGGCGGCGGGGCTGCTCGGGCTGCGGGGCCTGGTCGCGGTGCTGCAACTGCACGGCGACGCCGCCGCGTTCGCGGTGGACTACCTGCGGCCGCTCTTCCTGCTGCTGGTGTTCCAGGCCGTCGAGATGGCGGGCATCGCCTGCCTGGTCGGCGCGGGCGACACGCGGACCGGATTGTTCGTGATGCTGGGGGTGGCGGTGGTCAACGTGCCGCTGGCGTGGGGCCTGTGCCTGGGGCTGGGGCCGCTGCCGGCGCTGGGGTTCGTCGGCATCGCGCTGGGCACCGCGTTGAGCCACGCGCTGGGGGGCCTGACGGTGCTGGCGGTGCTGGCGCGCGGCCGGTTCGGGCTGCGGCTGCACCCGCGACTGCTGTGGCCCGACGTCGGCCTGCTGCGGCGGTTGCTGCGCGTCAGCGTGCCGGCGGCGGCGGACAGCCTGTCGATGGTCGTGGGGCAGTTCTGGTTCCTCGGCATCGTGAACGGCCTGGGGGACGTGGCCGGCGGGGCGCACGGCATCGCGCTGGGCTGGGAGGCGCTGGCGTACCTGTCGGGGGCGGCGTTCGGGACAGCGGCGATGACGCTGGTCGGCCAGAACCTCGGGGCCGGCCGGCCGGCACAGGCGGCGCGGAGCGCGTGGACGGCGTTCGCGCTGGGCTGCGGCGTGATGAGCTTCATGGGTCTGGTGTTCTTCACGCTCGCCCACCCCATGTTCGCTCTCTTTTGTCCGCATCCGTGGCAGCGACCGATCCTCGAAACGGGCGTGCCGGTGCTGCGACTGGTGGCGTTCGCCATGCCGGCGCTGGCGTGCTCGATCATCTTCACGTCGGCGCTGCGCGGGGCCGGTGACACGCGCGTGCCCGTGCTGTTCACGTGGGTGGGCTTCCTCGGCGTGCGCATCCCGCTGGCGTACTTCCTCGCCCTGCCGCGGGTGGACCTGGGGCCGCTGGGCGTGTGGACGGGGGCGGGGCTGGGACTGTTCGGGGCGTGGCTGGCGATGTTCGCCGACCTGGTGGTGCGCGGGGGGTTCTTCCTGTGGCGCTTCCGCGGCGGGGCATGGCAGCGGATGCGCGTATGACAGGGCCGCGCGGGAAGAATCGGCGAAAGGGCCGACCGCGCGAAGTTTTTCCTTGTCCCGACCCGCCGCGCCGAGTATAAGCCACTCAAGCGAAAGCCTGACAACCCGTACCGGCGCCTGGTCGGGCGGCCGGCGGTTCCGGGCCTCTCCCTTTCGGACCGCTCTCCCGTCGCGCAGGCCCGCAGCCTCGGGCGCCGCGGCTCGCCCGGTTTCTTCTCCGGAGGACTTCATCATGACGGTAACGACGGGCATGACAGTTTCGAGCGAAAAATCCCCGCTCGAAAAGCTGGCAGTCAACACCATCCGCACCCTCGCCATGGACGCGGTGCAGGCGGCCAACTCCGGCCACCCCGGCACCCCCATGGCCATGGCCCCGGTGGCGTACGCTCTGTGGCAGCGCATCCTCCGCTTCGACCCCGACGACCCCATCTGGCCCAACCGCGACCGCTTCGTCCTGTCCATGGGCCACGCCTCCATGCTCCTCTACTCCATGCTGCACCTGACCGGCGTCAAGGCCGTCAACAGCAAGTACGAGCGCCTCGGCGACCTGTCCGTGCCCCTCGACGCCATCAAGAAGTTTCGCCAGCTCGACAGCCGTTGCCCCGGCCACCCCGAGTACCGCTGGACGAGCGGCATCGAGACGACGACCGGCCCGCTCGGCCAGGGTGTCGCCACCAGTGTCGGCATGGCCATCGCCTCCAGGTGGATGGCCAGCCATTTCAACCGCCCCGACTTCGAGATGTTTAACTTCGACACCTACGCCCTGGCCGGCGACGGCTGCATGATGGAGGGCATCTCCGGCGAGGCCGCCTCCCTCGCCGGCCATTTGAAGCTCTCCAACCTCTGCTGGATCTACGACAACAACAAGATCACCATCGAGGGCCACACCGAGTGGGCCTTCAGCGAGGACGTGGCCACGCGCTTCATCGGCTACGGCTGGAACGTCACCCGCGTCGGCGACGCCAACGACCTGGAGATGCTCGAACGGGCCTTCAAGACGTTCAAGGCCACGCGCGACCGGCCGACGCTCATCATCGTGGACAGCCACATCGCCTGGGGCGCGCCCAACAAGCAGGACACCCACGCCGCCCACGGCGAGCCGCTCGGCGAGGAGGAAATCAAGCTGACCAAGCGCGCCTACGGCTGGCCCGAAGACGCCAAGTTCCTCGTCCCCGACGGCGTGCGCGAGCACTTCCAGCAGGGCATCGGCAAGCGCGGCCGTGAGCTGCGCGAGGCCTGGTTCGCGAAGTTCGAGCAGTACCGCAAGAAGTTCCCCGACCTCGCCGACCAGCTCGAACGGATGCAGAAGCGGCAACTCCCCGAGGGCTGGGACAAGGGCCTGCCGACCTACCCCGCCGACCCCAAGGGCAAGGCCGGCCGCGACTCGTCAAGCGAGGTGCTGAACCTCGTGGCGAAGAACGTGCCGTGGCTGATCGGCGGCGCGGCCGACCTGGCGCCCTCGACGAAGACGCGGCTGACGTTCAAGGAGGCGGGCGACTTCGCGGCGAACAACTACGCCGGGCGCAACTTCCACTTCGGCATCCGCGAGCACGCGATGGGGGCGGTGCTGAACGGCCTGTCGCTGTCGAAGGTACGGCCGTACGGCTCGGGCTTCATGATCTTCAGCGACTACGGGCGGGCGCCGATCCGCCTGGCCGCCATCATGGAGATCCCGGTCATCTACATCTTCACGCACGACTCGATCGGCGTGGGCGAGGACGGCCCCACGCACCAGCCGATCGAGCAGCTGGCGTCGCTGCGGGTGATCCCCGGCCTGATCACGCTGCGGCCCGGGGACGCCAACGAGGTGGTCGAGTCGTGGAAGATCATTATGCAGCTGTCGCACGAGCCGGTGGCGCTGATCCTGTCGCGGCAGGCGCTGCCGACGCTCGACCGGACCAAGTACGCCTCGGCGGAGGGCGTGAAGCGCGGCGCCTACGTGCTGGCCGACGCCCCCGACGGCAAGCCGGACGTGCTGCTGATGGCGACCGGCAGCGAGGTGTCGCTGGCCATCGAGGCGTACGAGCGGCTCAAGGCGGACGGCGTCAAGGCGCGCGTCGTGAGCATGCCCTCGTGGGAGATTTTCGAGTACCATTGCCGCAAACATCCGGAGTACCGCGAGAGCGTGCTGCCGTCGGCGGTGACGGCGCGGGTGTCGGTGGAGCAGGCCTCGACGTTCGGCTGGGCGCAGTACGTCGGCCTGAAGGGCCACAGCATCGGCATGAAGACGTTCGGGGCGTCGGCGCCGCTGAAGGAACTGCAGAAGAAGTTCGGCTTCACGACCGAGGCCGTGGTGGCGGCGGCGCGGGAGCAGGTGGGCAAGCGCTAAGGGCGAGGGAAGAAAGCGCAGAAGCCCACGGGTTGCAACCCGTGGGCCTGGGATCGATCCTCAACGAGTGAAAGGAGCAAGCGATGCAACTAGGAATGGTCGGCCTGGGGCGGATGGGCGGCAACATGGTGGTGCGGCTCTGTCGGGCCGGGCACGAGTGCGTCGTCTACGACCGCGACAAGGCGGCCGTCGATAATATCGTCAAGGAGAGCGAAGGCAAGGCGGTCGGCGCCTCGAGTCCGCAGGACCTCGTCGCCAAGCTGAAGGCGCCGCGGGCCGTCTGGCTGATGGTGCCGGCCGGCATCACCGACCGGGTCCTTGCCGACTACGCGCCGCTGCTGCAGAAGGACGATGTCCTCATCGACGGCGGCAACAGCTACTACATCGACGACATCCGCCGCAGCAAGGAGTTGAAGGCCAAGGGCATCCACTACCTCGACGTCGGCACCTCCGGCGGCGTCTGGGGCCGGGAACGCGGCTACTGCCTGATGATCGGCGGCGACGAGGCGGCGGTGAAGCGCCTCGACCCGATCTTCAAGGCCATCGCCCCCGGTCAGGGCAGCACGCCGGCCACCAAGGTCAAGGAGGTCAAGGGGGTCGGCCCCGACGGCAAGCCGATCCACGGCGGCGAGGTCACGGGCAAAGGCACCTCGGTGGACGGCTACCTGCGCTGCGGCCCGTCGGGGGCCGGCCACTTCGTCAAGATGGTCCACAACGGCATCGAGTACGGCCTGATGGCCGGCTACGCCGAGGGCCTGAACATCCTCAAGCACGCCAACGTCGGCAAGGAGAGCCGCCGCGCCGACAGCGCTGAGGTGACCCCGCTGCGCGAGCCGGAGCACTACCAGTACGACTTCAACCTGAAGGAGGTCACCGAGCTGTGGCGGCGCGGCAGCGTGATCGCGTCGTGGCTGCTCGACCTGACGGCGGAGGCCTTCCTGGAGAACCAGGATCTGCCGATCGAGACGGAGACGCTGAAGAAGCATGGCGTGCCGGACTCCGGCGAGGGCCGCTGGACGCTGATGGCGGCCATCGACGAGAGCGTGCCCTGCCCGGTGCTGAGCGCCTCGCTGTACTCGCGCTTCACGTCGCGGCACGAGGAGGAGTTCGCCTGGAAGGTGGCCCAGGCCATGCGCCGCAAGTTCGGCGGGCATTGATCCAGGAAGGCTTTCCCGTTTAGAGCGGTTTGCATTTTGATGTAGCGGGAGGTGCGCTTTGGAGTGCGGCGCTCCGCGCCGCTTTGGCTCTTTATTTACCTCTGGCCGGGCCGCGGCACTAAGAAATAAAGTGCGAAAGCGGCGCCCAGCGCCCCAGTTGCTCTTTATTTTCCTCTGGCCGGGCCCCGGCACTACGAAAGAAAGAGCGAA
>JBBRPS010000228.1:0-12944 GCA_038227745.1 Gemmatales bacterium
CATCCTCGGCTTCGTGGCGGCGGTCGTGGGCCTCCTCGTCGGCGTCGGGCGTCGGCGGCACGTCTGGGTTCGGAGGAAACTCATGACGCGCTTCGGTGAGTTCAAGGAGCGCGACGCGCAGCTCAGCGAGCGCGTCGAGGCGGTCAAGGAGCGGCACAAGGTGCTGCCGGGCAGCAGCAAGGACTACGCCACGCCGATGGCCGGCACCACCCTCGCGGTTTATCAGCAGATCGAGAAGGATTGCCGGGATCTCGCCGACGACTGGCTGCGGCGCATGGACCTGTGGGACCGCGTCGAGGGCCTGACGCGGGCGCAGGGGCCGTTCGGCGCCGGCCGCTACAAGGAGGCGGGGCGACTGCTCAACCAGCTCGGCTCCTTCGACACGGTGGACGACGCCTGCCGGAATTGTGTCGCGCAGCTCGACAAGCTGGAGCAGGGCCACGAGCACGCCCGCATCCTGACCGCGCGGGCCGAGGAGACGGCGGCCGAACTGCGCAAGCAGGTGGAGTCCGTCCGGGCGCTGCCGCTGCCGACTGGCCCTTACGAAGAGGAGCTACAGCGCTGCGTCGCCCGCACCGAGGAGGGCAAGATCGCCCTGCCGGCCGACCCGCTCGGCGCCGTCGCGGCCCTGGAAGACGCCCGCAAGAAGCTGACGGCCCTGAACCACTGGATGGACGAGGCGGCCCGCCTGTTCCGCCGGGCCGGCGAGGCGATGGAGGAGCTGGAGCAGGTCGCGCGGCAGGCGGCGTCGCGCCGCGCCGGTGGCCTGCTTCTGACCGAGCCGGGCGGCAACCCGGACCCACTGCTTGAGCAAGGGCGTGGCGAGCGCGCGGGGGCGCTGGAGGCGCTGGAGCGTGCCGACGTCGAGACGGCTGCCCGGGGGCTGGACGCGGCGTTCGATGTCGCGAAGCAGGCGGCGGACGCGATCGAGCGGCAGGCGGCGGCCCGCGAGCATTGCGCCCGCGAGGTGCCGGCGCGCGCGGCCCAGGAGCGACACCTCCGGGACGCGGAGGGCGAGGCGGCGTCGCGGCGCCACGAACTGGAGCGCGACTTCGCCCCGGACTCGTGGCACGAGGTGGCCGACAACCTCGCGCGCGCCCGCGACCTGCTCGTCGTCTCCGAAGGACAGTTGCGCGAGGCGGCTTCGGCATCCGCGGACGGCGTCCAGCACTATTTCCGGGCCACCGAACTCCTCGACCAGGTGCGGCGCCAGCAGGACGAATCGGAGGTCCTGATCGCGGGAGTCGGCGACTGCCTGGGACGGCTGACCGAGCTGCGGCAGGAGTGCTACCGGCAGCGGGAGGAGGTAGGCGACCTGGCGCGGCGGGCGCATGGTTACCTCGCCGACCGCCATTACGCCGTGCGGGCGCCGGCCCGGGCGCGCCTCGATGCGGCGGAGAACGCCCTGCGGCAGGTCCGCGGGGAGATGGACGGCGTGCGCCCGCACTGGCCCGCCGCACACGGCCGCCTGGGAGAAGCACGCCAGGGCTACACGGACGCGCTGCGCGAGGCGGAGGCCGACGTGCGTGCCCACGACCAGCTGACGGCGAAGCTGACCGACGTGGAGCGCGAGGCCGAGCGCGTCGGCCACTTCCTGCGTGACCATCCGGAGGCGCGTATGGAGGCGAACCGTACACACCGCAGTGCGGCCGACGCGCTGGACCGGGCGCGCCGCGAGAGCGCCGGCCGGGGCGCCGACTGGGCGGCCCTGCTGCGGCACGTCGAGGAGGCGGCGCAGGGGTTGGCGAAGGCGGAGAGGCAGGCGCGGGATGACGTCCACCTGGCGGAGCGGGCGCGAGCCGAGATCGCCCAGGCGGAGCATGCGGCGGAGCAGGCCCATGCTCACGGCTTCATGGGCTCCCTGCCCATCGACGGTCCGGTGGCGGACCTGCTGGCCCTGGCGCAGCGGCACCTGGCGGCCCAGGCCTACGAGCAGGCGGCCGAGCAGGCGGCCGCGGCCCAGAAGGCGGCCCGCCAGTCCCAGGAAGACGCGGCGCGGCGCGCCCGCGAAGAGCAGCAGCGGCTCGACGAGGAGCGACGGCGCAGTGAGATGGCGGCGGCGATACCGGCCGCGGGGGCGGCGGCGCTGATGGCGAGTGATGCCTTTGGCAACCCTCCCCCCGACAGTCCGCCTGCATCGAGCGAACAACCGCCTGCGGAGGACTGGGCGGCCCCGCTCCCGAGCGAGCCGGCCGTGGAGCCGCTGCTTCAGGACGCGCCTCCCGCGGCGTCTGAGCCGACGAAACCACCCCAGGCGAACTGATGAAAGAGGGGTCGGGGGCGAGGGGGCGTTGAAGCGAGCGCGAAACGGCAAGCCAGGCGCGCGACGGAGTGCGCCTGGCTTGCCGTTTCGCGCTCGCGCCATCCCTGCCGGCGTTGCCCCCTCACCCCCGACCCCTCTCCCCCGCGTACAGGGGCGAGGGGAGAAGACAAACCGGACACCCTCACTGGGTTCGTGTATCAGGCCTGCGTCCCCGAGGAGCCTCCTCTTGCCGCCCCCGAGACGGGCGCCCGCTTGCCGGCGAGCGCCGCAGGCATCATCTCGCGCAGACGCTGCGCCGCCTCCACCAGCAGTTCCGGCGGGTGCGGCCACTGTTCCAGGATCATCGCGCCGCGGTAGGTCCGGCGGCGCAGGCGCTCCAGGAACGCCCGGACGGCCGAGTCGTTCTCCCGCGATGGCCCGGTGAAGAGCGTCAGGTGGCGGTCGCCGTCGCCGAAGTTTTCGTGGACGTGGAGGTGAATGAGCGGCACGTCCGAAGAGAGCTGGTCGATGTAGCGGATGTAATCGTTGCGGGTCGGGGCGCACAGGTTGGCGTGGCCGATGTCCAGGCACATGCCCACGGTCCCCGGCCGGGCGAGGTCCACTTCCCGCAGCCGTGCGAAGGTCTCGTTGAAGTCATCCGGCGTCGTGTGCGGCGTGTTTTCGATGCTGAGCCGCAGCCCGGCCTTGACGGCGGTGCGGATCACCGCCGTCAGGGACCGCACGTAGCTGTCCGCCCCCTCGTCCATGTAGAGGTGCAGATTGACCAGGTCGGCGCCGACGTCGCGGGCGAAGTCGAGGCTGCGGAAGAGCAACTCGACGCCGCCAGAGTGCAGGGGGTTGGCCTGCCAGGGCGCGTGGACCGTGAAGCGGACGTCGTGCGTCTGACCCTGCTCGCGGATCCACGTCCGCGTGGGTCCGTCCATGTCCTCCTCGTCCCAGCCGGCCGCCGTGCCGTCGGCGTGGACCTTCTTGTCGGAGAACCACTCAAAGGCGTCGAAGCCGTTCTCCAGAGCGAAGGTGAAGGGCTCCAGGCACTCGGCGCAGGAGATGGCCGTCTGATTGCCGATGCGGATCCGCTGGCTCATGAGTTTCGCTCCACGGCGCCGTGGGTTGAGGGGGCGTGTCTTATTCAGGCGCCGCCCAGTCCCACCTGGGGCCGTGTCTGCACGACGTAGAAGCGCCCCCCGGTCACGGCCCCCTCGATGTCCTGCGGCGAACCCAGTGCCCGCTCCACCTCCAGCCCGACTCGAACGATGCCGCGCAGCAGGTCGCCGCGGAACGCCTCGTCCCAGACCAGCCGCTCGCGCGTGTAATCGAGGGCCCGGTGCTCAGGTTCCTCCGCCAGGAAACTATCATACAGACCCGCACCGGCGAAGCCCTCCAGATCTTCACCGTTCGAGTCCGAGCGGAAGATCACCCCCTTGCCGTAGAGCCCAACGCTCTTGCCGGGATAGGAGATGACCTCGAGGGACAGGTCCGTCTTGCGGCAGACGAAGCCCAGCGCCCGGCCGGGGTAATTGCCGACGAGCGTCTCGCCCAGGCCCAGCACCACTTCCGCGAACAGCTCGGCGCGGTTCCCCGTGAGCGGGTTCACCGTGTGGATCACGTAGGCGTAATCCGCCTCCACGACCTGCTGGACGAGGACCGCCATGCGCAGGGCGTCGTGGGGGATGCCGCGGGCGCGGCGCGAGAGGTAGGCCCGCTCGTTCCACTTCGAGGCCCACACGCGCCGGACGGCGTGCCAGGCCTGCTCCCACGGGACGGCGGCCAGGCCCACGCGCTGCCAGACGTCCAGCAGCGACGCCTTCAGCTCGGCCGGGGCGGCCATCTCCAGCAGCAGGGCGCGCACGCGCGGCAGCACCGCGACGGGATCCTTCTCGGCCTCCGCCAGGAGCGCCTCGTACTGCCCGCGCAGCTCCCGGTTCGCGTCGTCCTGCAGCGCCCTCTCAAAAGCGCCGAACGGCAGGGCGACCGAGGCGGGCAGGCCGATGCCGTCGGGAAGGCGGCCGCGGAGCCCGTTCAGATTGTTCGACTTGCCGCCCACGATCTCCGGGGTGAACTCATCCTGCGTGACCGCCCACCGTCCGGTCAACGAGGAGGCCTGCAAGCCCACGGGTTGCAACCCGTGGGTTTTCCTGCCCTTTTCCTCTTCTCCTTCTCCTCTTATCTCCTTGTTTCCTTCCGAGAACTCCACGTCGCCGCCGGGCGTGACCCGCAACGAGACCCTCTTGTCCTTCAAACCCTTGAGGCGGGCGTACAACTCCGGCTCGAAGCAGGTGGCGAAGAGCACGCCGACGTTGCGCGCCCGCACCGCGACGTGCGCGACCAGGTCGGGCGTGTCGGAGGTGAGGACGGCCGTAACGCCCTCGGGAATCTCCTCGTTACCGCTGACGACGTCCGCGACGAGTACGGTGGGTTCCGCGAAGCGCTCGGCCTGGACGTCGATAAGGTGGTCCAGGACGCGCACCCGGCCGGACGCCCCGGCAGGGCTGATGACCTGCCATCCGCCCAGCCCCGCGGCCTTGCGCAGGATGGGGTCGAGGTGGCGCAGCAGCAGCGCGAACGCGAACGCAGGCCCGCCGCGGATGACCTCCTCGCTGAACAGCGGCACGGTCCACGGCTCCGCCCCAAAGGCGACGCCCAGGAACTCGGCCCGGGGCTGCAGGCGCCGATAGACGTCGCTGGTGAACTCCTGCACCCAGCGGCCCGCGCGGTCGGCCACGCTCCGAGCGTGCAGCGCCCACTCGCGACCGTCGCGCGGCCGCGAACGGAGGGCGTCCCAGTGGGCCAGGCAGAGGGCGACCTCGGGGGCATCGACCGAGAGGTTCAGGTTCCGCAGGACCAGGTGGACCAGCTCCACCAGCCCGTCGCGGTCGAAGCGACTGAGGTTCTGGCTCTCGATCGCGCCGCGCAGGCATTGCTCCAGCGCCAGGTCGAGGAACAGCAGGTCGCGCACCGCGGCGTCGTCCCGCTGCCCGCCGAGCGCCGCCTTCACCCCCGCGCGCGCGGCCGTGACCGCGCCCGCAAGATCCCACACCGATGGCTGCCGGTGCCGAAGCGCGAGCAGGCCGTCGAGCCGCTGCTGCACGCTCCCGTCGAGGCGGCCGCGCGCCGCCCCAACGGCGCTCTCCAGGTCCGTGCCTGCGTGGACCGCCTTGAGGATGCGCAGGAAGTTCTCGAACTCGCCGACCAGGGCGCCCTGGCGGTCGGCGTAAAACTCGGGGTCGGAGCGGATCGGCCGCTCGAAGCCCCGCAGCCGTTCGCGTGTGACGCCGCCCGCCTCCAGCGCCTGGTAGAAGCGGTCGCGGTTCCCATTGCTCTTCAGGAACTCGAGGTAAGCCTGGCAGATGACGACGTCGTCGGGCGTGGTGTTGTTGTGCAGTTTCTGGTGCCACTCCTCGATGAAGTGCCCGCCCACCTCCTTGATGTGGTTGCGGTGCATGATCTGGAGGATCTCGTCGCGGATGCGCTGCCCGTCGCCGCCGCGGCCCAGCGTCGTGAACATCTGCCGGACCCAGAAGCGGCGGCCCGCCGTCTGGTCCTGCCGCCAGAGGGCGGCCAAGCGCCCCGTGAGGCGGTCCTGGGCGTGGCTCAGTTCACGCGGCTTCGTGTTGTAGCGGCGCTGCCAGTCGAGCTGGCGGATGGCGCTGTAGCGCAGCCACGCGAACAGCAGCGCCAGCGCGTCCTCATCGTCCCGCGCTGCGTCGAGCAGGTCGTGGCACAGGTTGAAGCGGTGCATCAGCGTCCAGGAGGGCGATCCCTTCTCGGCGCCGACGATGCGCTCGGCCAGGTCCCCCAGCTTCGCGGAGGACAGACGCGGATCGGGTTTGTTCTCGAACAGGGGCAGGTACAGGTCCTTCCCTCCGCTCTTGATCCAGGCGCCGCCTTCCGGCTGGTACAGGACGAACTGCATCCCGCGCGGGCCGGCGCCGCCGGCGGGCTTGCGGAACGTCAGCTCGAGGTACTGCAGGCCGTCGCGCTGCACGAACGGAGTGCGGACGGCCAGGTGGTCCACGGCCACGGTGCCGGCGGGGCGGCAGTCCTCCGGCGGCAGCTTCCACTCGTGATGGCAGAGCCAGGCCAGGCCCCAGTGCAGGTTCAGCGGCGACTCGGCGTCACAGGCCAGGTGGACGCGCACGACCTCCGCGCCGGCGCAGGTCGCCACGGCAAGTTGCTCGCCGTTGTCCAGCGTGTGTATATGCCGGGCTGTCACGCCGTGGGTCACCCTCGCCGCCAGCGCCTCTTCCGGGGTCGGCGGCCCCCCCGGCCCGCGCGGGAGCTGGATGGAGAAGTCCTTGCCGCCGCTCTTGAGCCAGCGCTTTTCTTTAGGGAAATAGAGGACGAATGGCAGGTTCTTCCACGGACAGGGGAGATCCAGTTTAATCTCCACCTGCCGCTCGCCGCTGTCCGTGAACGCCAGGGGAGTGTGGACAGCGTTGCCGTCCGCCGGGGCGGTGCCCGCGGGCCAGAGGGTGTCAGGGGGGCGCTGCCAGGCCCCACCGGGGCGGCCACTCACGCCCCAGTGCAGGACGCAATCCGATCCCGTCTTCAGGCGCACCACCAGGGTCAGCCGCTTGCCGTCGTACTGCCGGGCAACCGACAGACCTTCCCCGAGCGGGGACACTGCATCTCCGTTGCAAGCTTCGTGCATGTCCATCCTCCTCAAGGCGAGCGTAACCCAGGCGTTTCCCATGCCGGTCAATCCCGCACCCAGACCGCGAACTTGTCCCCATCGATGGCGAGGTGCCAGCCCCACCCGGGCGACCAGTGCTGCGACCCGAGCTTGACGGCCACCTTCCCCTCGGTGATGGCCGCGTACAGCCCCTTGCGCGCTTCCTTGACCTCGACCCAACTGCGCGCGTGCAGGCCGGCCTCCTTGCGCACCCGGATCAGGCGATCGAGACGCTGCCGCGTCGTCGCGCCCCAGTCGAAGTAGTGCGGCCAGAAGACGCACGGGATACCGGGGTGCGTTAACAGGTAGGCGTATCCCATCTCCACCGCCTTGCCGGGGAAGTGGCGCGTACCGTCGTTGTGGCAGCCGTGCTCGTGGTCGCGGCGCGCCTCGGTATCGTGGTTATCGAGGAAGGTCACCGCCCTGCTCGGCCAGAAACCGAGCAGCCCGCCGGGCACCGCGCGGTGGCCGTTCCACGAGCGCAGCCCGCCGTAGTCGTCGCGCAGGCACGCCTCATAAAGCAGGTAGCGCGTCGGGAAGTCGAACGCCGTCGTCTTGCCGCCGGCGGCGTCGATCCAGTTGATCAGCTTCTGACGGTCGCCGTCGAAGTATTCCCCGACCGAGAACTCCGGGGCGCTGGCGTCGTTGTAATCGCCGATGAACCAGCCGTGATACCCCTTCGTCAGGTCGTAGCGCCAGCCCTTGAAGCCGACCGACTTCAGGCGGTGCAGGTAGTGCTTGATGGCGTTGCGGACGTCGGGGTTGGTGTGGTCGAGGTCGCGGCCGCAGGGGTGCCGGTCGCCGGTGTCCGGGTGGCCCGTGCCGACGCCGGACTCGTCGTCGCGCACGATCGCCGCCCGGTTGTTCGGAAACGGCGGGTCCTCGAAATCGGCCCCCGACGTGTGGGCGCCGACGCGGTGATTGATGACCACGTCCGCCAGCGCCTGCACCGGCTCGAGAGCGCGGATGGCCGCGCGGAGGTCCGCCTCGCTGCCGTACGCCGTGTCGAGGACGTCCCATCGCCGCGGGATGTAGCCCTGCGGGGCGAGCGAGTCGGACGGCGGCGGGAACCAGACCCGGGTGAAGCCGGCGGCCTTGATCGCCCCCGCGTTTTCCTGAAGAATCCGATACCAACTCTTCCGCTTGCCCGAGGCGGCGTCGGCGGCCCCACGGTGCGAATCCCAGTGGAAGCCCTGCAGAAGGAGGTCGTGTCCATCGCCGATGTATTTCTTCGCTTCGGCCGGGCCTCGCCCGTTGAGGGGGAGCGAGACGACGGCTATCCAGGGTGCCCTGATGTCTACCTGCATGGTGGTCTATCCCCTGTGAGTCGTGCGCGCGGTATCTCGGGGGCTCTCGGTGTCCCGAGCGCTCTTCGGCACGGTCCCGCCGGCAGCTTGAAGGAATGTCTGGTCCTCGCAGACCCTTTCTCGCGCCGTGCGCCCTGAAGACGGCACTCCCGGTCGCGGCAGATGGGCGACGAGCTGAACGCCTTACTTGTACGCAAGAGGCGTGCCAACTCATCCGTGGCGCGGGTTTACTGAGGGCAGCACGGCCAAAGCTCGGTCGTTTAGCCGCGAGCGGTGAGCCAGATCCCGCTGCGCGGGGGCGAGCGTGTTTCGCGTCCGCGCTCGCCGCCCCCGCGCAGCGGGATCTGGCTCAACCGCGGCTAAACGACCGAGCTTTAGCCATGCGGGACCCAGTAAGGGCGGGGTCATCTCGCCCACCCTCATGAATCTGACCCTGGATGGACTGGTAGGGCTGCTGCACGAGCGCTTTGGCGCCACGGCGCGGCAGCGGCAGGAGCACAAGGTCCGTGGGCAGGCGCCGGCGCTCCGGGCGGGTCACGATCCGCCCTCACTTCGCCTTCAACTGGTGTTTCGAGAGAGTGAAACTCCGCACTGACAGCCCGCCGTCCGAGGCCGCGGTGACGGTATACGACGCCGGCAGGTCCCACGCCCCGACGCGCCGCCACGCCTGCCGCACCGTCTCCGAGCGCTGCAGCGCGCCCGTCCCCGCGTCCCAGTATTGCACCGTGTAGCTGCGCGGCAAGAAACGGCCCTCCGCGTTACGCTCGTTGTCCACCACGGTGATCGTCATATACTGCTTGCCCAGGTCACGGTTGACCACGGTGATCTGTCCGTCCTTGATGCGGTAGCTCGACGCGAAGCGGCCGCCCTCGAACACCACCAGCCGGCCCAGCGGGTGGCCCTCGTCGGAGTCCCCGAAGCGCAGCACCGGCTTCGCCTTGCCCTCACCGCGCGACCCACGGCCGCGGTGCAGCACCACGGACTGCAGGTGCTCCTCCACCCACGACTGCACCGCCTCGTCGTTGATCTCCAGATCCAGTTCCCCCTTGCCATCGACGGTGACGCTGCCGTCGAAAGCCCGACCGTCCACCGTGCCCGCGATGTGGACGGTGAAGCCCGGCATCCCCTCCCAGTGTGCCCGCGTCGCGACCGCCTTCTGGAATAGCGCCACGGCCTCGGGGTCGGCGCCCCGCGGCGCCAGCGGCCAGCGGAACGCCAGCGTCGCGAAGTCGCGAATCTCCTCGTACTTCTTGTCGCGGAACGTCCCCGACTCCTTGCTCACGACGCTCGTGTAGACCGAATACCGCCCCGGCCGCGGCGGCGTCCACGTCGCCTTGCCGTCGGCGCCCGCCCGGACCTTCTCGCCCTTGAGGTCCGACGCGACCGTGTGCAACTCGGCGCCCGGCACCGGCTTGCCCGCGCGCAGGACCGTGAAGTGGACGCGCTCGCCCTCGACCGTCGCGACGATCTCCAGCGGCACCTTGTCCGACGGCTTCAGGCGGTTCAGCTCCTCGGGGTTGCCCGCCACGGCTTTCGGGAAGTGGCGGAGGAGGAACGGGATCTTTTTCGGGCGGGCGAGGACGCCGTACTCGCAGGCGCCGAGGACGGCGATGCTGCCCGAGACGGGGACGTTGGCCCGCAGGCGGTCGGCCGCCTTGTGGACCTTGAGCGGCCTGAAGCTGCCCGGGGCGTCCTGCAGCCACAGGCGCGTGTGCGCGATCTTGAGGATGAAGCGCGGGTCGCCCGCCTCGGCCTGCTCGCTGAAGTAGACCTCGGCCAGGCGCCCCGCCTCGGCCGGCGGCCCGATGCGGATGAAGAGGAAGTGGGCACGCGCGTCGGCACCGGCCAGCAGCCAGGCGGCGAGCGTCAACAGGACCAAGCGACGGACGTTCATGGTTTTCCCTCTCTCACGGCCCGGACGGCACGCCCGGCCCCCGCCTATCTTATCGCGGCGAGAGAGTGCATGAAGTGCGCGAAGAAGGAAAAAGCCCACGGGTGGCAACCCGTGAGCTTTCCCCGAGGCTCAAACCGATCCGGGCGGTTCAACTCTCCAGTTCGCCGCCCGAGCGGCAGAGGTGCGCCCGCAGCCGGCGGATCGCCTTGTACTTCTCGTCGCTGACGCGCTCCGCGGGCAACTGCATCGCCTCGGCGATGTCCTGGACCGCCCAGCCCTCGAAGCTCATCTGCAGGATGCGCTGCTGCCGCGGCGTCAGCAGTTCGGCCGCCGCCCGGTCCACCGCCTCGCGTTCGGAGGCAAGTTCCCGCTCCTGGTCGCCGCGCGCGTCGGCCACCACGGCGTTCAGCTGTACCGAGCGCTTCAGGCCGCGCTGCGTCCGCTTCTTGACCGCGTCAATGGCCCGCAGGAACTCCTGCCGCTCCGCGCCCTCGCCCTGCAACAGCCGGTCCCAGTGGTGCGCCGGGATCCGCTGCAGGAGCCGGCTCAGCACGTCCTGCGTGCAGTCGTTCCAGCAGTCCGCGGGCAGGCGGGCGTTGCGCCAGCAGGCGGTGCAGTAACGGCTCAGGCCGTTGACCGCCTCCACGGTCGGGGCCGCCGTCTGTGCCGCCGGCGCCGTGGACGTCCCCAGCGCCGATAAGGCGGTCCCTAATAGCATCGCCACGACGTAATGGCGTCTCGAACGGCGGGGGGAGGGGTTCGGAGTCTTCATCGGCGCGGAATCCTCCAGATCGGGACGGGAAATCGCCCTTGCTCCAGTATAAGGACGGCGGCCCGACAGCTTCTCGCCCGCCCCTTCGGAAAATAATTCCGGCAGGGGAGTGGGCGGCGGCCGTCCCGACCGTTACCGCCCGGCGCCCCCGGTATATCATATCACCGGCCGAATCCAACCCTGTCCTTCCCGAGGAGCCTCGCACATGGCCGCCTTCTCCCGCCGCGCTTTCCTCCAGGCCGCCGGCGCCCTCACCGCCGCCGGGGCCGCCGCCGACGTTGCCGCCGCACAACCCGCACATCCCCTCCGCTACCGCCTCGGCATCGTGACCTACAACATCGCCGCGGCGTGGGACGTGCCGACCATCCTGCGCGTCTGCCGCAACGTCGGCCTGGCGGCGGTCGAGCTGCGCACCACACACAAGCACGGCGTCGAGCCGAGCCTGAGCGCCGCCCAGCGCAAGGAGGTCCGCGGCCGCTTCACCGACGCGGGCGTGCAGATCTGGGGCTGCGGCACCACCTGCGAGTTCCACTCGCCCGACCCGGCCGTCGTCCGCCGCAACATCGACAGGTGCCGCGACTTCATCCGGTTGACGGCCGACCTCGGCGGCCGCGGCGTCAAGGTGCGGCCCAACGCCCTGCCCGCCGGCGTGCCGGTGCAGCGGACGCTGGAGCAGATCGGCCGCTCCCTCGCCGCCTGCGGCAAGGCGGCGGCGGATGCCGGTGTCGAGATCTGGCTGGAGGTCCACGGCAATGGCACCGCCCACCCGCCGCACGTCCGCACCATCATGGAGGCGTGCAACCACCGTCAGGTCGGCGTGACGTGGAACTCGAACGGCACCGACGTGGTGAACGGCTCGGTGTCGCAGTACTTCAAGCTGCTGCGGCCGTGGATCAAGTCGTGCCACATCAATGAGCTGCACAGCGGCTACCCGTACCGCGAGCTATTCCGCCTGCTGCGCGAGACGGACTACGACCGCGTGACGCTGGCCGAGATCCAGGGCATGCCCGACGTGGCGACGGGGGAGCGGCTGATGCGCTACTACAAGGCGCTGTGGACCGAGCTGACGCGCGACCAGGTGTGAGCGTTGCAGTGCGGAAGAGCTTCCGGCGCAGCCGCGCCGACAGCACCGCCGCGTCGGCGCAAATTGGCCGAGGGGAGTAAACTCGCAGGGGTGCGTCGCTCACGCTGCCGGCCGCAGCCCGGCGAACGCGGCGCTTTTGATAAGGAGAGACGGGCGTGGAATACAGGCAGCTCGGCGGCTCGGGCTTCAAGGTCCCGGCCCTCAGCCTCGGCACGGGGACGTTCGGCGGCGGCAACGAGTTCTTCAAGGCGTGGGGCGGCAGCGACGTCGCCGAGGCCACGCGGCTCGTTGACGTCTGCCTCGACGCCGGCCTCATCCTGTTCGACTCGGCCGACATTTACTCCGACGGGCTGGCCGAAGAGATCCTGGGCCAGGCCATCAAGGGCCGCCGCGACAAGGTCATCCTCTCCACCAAGGGCACCTTCCGCGCCGGCCCCAACCCTAACGACGTGGGCTCCTCACGCTTCCACCTGACGAGGGCAGTCGAGGGGAGCCTGCGGCGGCTCGGCACCGACCACATCGACCTCTACCAGCTGCACGGCTTCGACGCCGTGACCCCGGTCGAGGAAGTGCTGTGTACCCTCGACGACCTCGTGCGCGCGGGCAAGATCCTCTACGTCGGATGCTCGAACTTCTCCGGCTGGCACCTGATGAAGTCGCTGGCGATCTCGGAGAAGTACGGCCTGGCCCGTTACGTCGCCCACCAGGCGTACTACTCGCTGGTCGGTCGCGACTACGAGTGGGAGCTGATGCCGCTGGGTCTCGACCAGAAGGTCGGCGCCGTCGTCTGGAGCCCGCTGGGCTGGGGGCGGCTCACGGGGAAGATCCGCCGCGGGCAGCCGTTGCCGCAGGCCAGCCGCCTGCAGAGCAAGGCGGTGACCGACATCGGGCCGCCGGTCCCCGACGAGTACCTGTACCGAGTCGTCGATGCCCTCGACGAGGTCGCCGGGGA
>JBBRPS010000229.1:0-12933 GCA_038227745.1 Gemmatales bacterium
AGGCCGGCGGCGATCCGTTGGAGGAGGCCTCATGTCGAACTGGCTTTCCTGGCTGCGCAAACCCACCGACTTTCGCGACGTCGGCGCCGACACCTGGTTCAGCGCGGTCGCCGCGCGGCTGCTGAACGGCACGCGCCTGGTCGTCGGCGGCGAGGCGCTCCGCCTCGCGGAGGTCGAGTTCTACTACTTCTCCGCGGAGCACCCCGACGTCTTCGCCCACCGCGACCCCATCCAGATGGAGTGCGGCCGCTGGTACTTCCACCGCACCGGCGGCGTCTACCGCGGCGGCAGTTTCAAGGGACTCGACCTGACGTTCGGCGACGGCGCGGCGCGCGGCGGCATCCTGATCCGCGGCGTCGACAGGCAGGACGACCGGCGCATCGACGGACCTTCCCTCTGCGTCGATCACTTCCTCGATGCCACGGGCGCCGAGGGCGTCGCCGCTCTGGACCGGGCGGTCGCGGGCCGGGTGGGCTGGGATCCGGGCAACCCCCTGCGGCTGGTCGAGGGGGCCGAGGGAGAGATGCGGACCGTCTATCACTCGGCGCGAGTCGGCCTGTCGCTGAAGCGCGCGCGCAAGAACGCGGCCGAACCGCCGCGCTACCTCATGCGCCCCTACCGCTACCTGACCGAGCCGCGCAGGACCGCCAAGGGCAAGGCGCAGCTCGTGCTGACCCTGCACGCCGAGGGCATCGCTCCGGAGGAGATCCACAAGCTCACCGCCTGCCCGAAAAACACGGTGGCGCGCTACGTCGCCGACTTCGAGGCCGGGTGCGGGGAGGGCGACCTCACGCCGTTCTACGGCAAGGACCTCGGGCCGAAAGACCTGTGCCGGCGCTACGGCGCCTGGTACGCCGAGTACGGGCCAGGACAGAAGAGGGACGACTGAGGACTCCGCTCTTTCGCGGAGAGCGACCCGCCCGGACAAGCCCGTACGCCGGCAGAGCCAGCAGGGCGGTAGTGTTGCGCGCTCGAACGATCATTGCTTCTTCCCTTCATCGGTGAGGCCAGGCGGGTATGGCGAGAGCGGTTGGCGGACGGGTGTAGCATGGCGAACGGCGGGTTCTCCCGGCGCCGGGAGAACCCGCCGGATCCGCTCAAGACGTGGCGGAGACGGCTCGGTCCTTATTCCTTCGTGGCGCCCAGGGCCACCTGGGGCTGCGGCGTCTGGAGGAAGCGGACGAAATCCGGAATGTCGCGGATCGTCCCGTTCCGCAAGTCGATCTTCTGCCCGTTGAGTTTGCCGTCCTTGAAGGGCTCCTTCGGGTCGGGGCGGAAGATGACGTAGTAGGGGTTGGTGGCGTCCCCGTTGGTCAGGACGTCGCGCCATTCGCTGTTGCGGTCGGCCTGCCGCTTGGCGTCCGAGGCGGACAGGCTCCGGTCGGGGACCGTGTCGGTGTAGAGTTGGACGCGCGCGTACTTGCGCAGGGCCGACTGCACCTCCGCCTTCGGGAAGACGTTCTTCTCGTTGTCCCGGCAGTTCGTGCAGTTCACGCCGGTGAAGTCGATGAAGATGAGCTTGTTATCGCGCACGGCCTCCTTCCAGGCGTTCTCGTACTGGAGGTGCCAGGCCAGCCGCGCCGCCTCCCCGCCTCCCCGGGAACCGGCCCCCCTGTTTTCGTCGAAGGACGGCGGCAGGAAGGCGACGATCCCCTCGCCAACGAGTCCTTGAGGAGTCTCGCGGCGCAGCGCGGGCATCATGTACAGGGTGAGTCCGAAGAAGATCGTCGCGAAGAGCATCCGCACCACGCCGATGTGCTCGACGGGTTCGTCGTGCGGCAGGCGGAAGACGCCGACCAGGTACAGGCCGCACGCGAACGAGAGGGCCATCCAGGCGCACAGGACGGTGTCGTACGTGAACAGGCGCGGGTTGCCCGGGTTCCAGGCGAGGTCGGTGTTGGCCAGGAATTTCAGGGCCGCCCCGAGTTCGAGGAAGCCCATGGTGACCTTGATGGTGTTGAGCCAACCGCCACTCCGGGGGAGTTTGCGGAGCGCGCTGGGGAACAGCGCCAGCAGGAAGAACGGCGCCGCGAAGGTGGCCGAGTAGACGAGGGCGGCGAGGAGCAGGTGCAGGAAAGGCGGCCGCAGCCCCGCGACCGGCGCCAGCATCGCTCCGAGGAACGGGCCGGTGCAGGTGAAGCTCGTGATGGTGAACGTCAGCGCCATGAAGATGGTGCCGAGCATGCCGCCCTGCCCTTCGCGCGCGGACGTAAAGCGCGCCAGCCCGGACGGCAGTTCGAGCTCGTACATCCCAAACAGGCTGAGGGCGAAGGCGGCGAGCACGCCGCCCAGGGCGAGGTTGAACCAGGGGTCGTTGGCCAGGTCGATGACGAACTTCCCCAGGGCGACCATCACCAGGGTCAAGAGCAAGATGATCGTTCCCGAGTAGACGCTCGCCATCAGCAGCGGGTTGTGGTGCTCCTTCTCCGACTGCTTGAGGAAGAAGTTGACCGTGATCGGGATCATCGGGAACACGCACGGCGTCAGCAGCATCAGGAAGGCGCCGCCGGCCGCGGACAGCAGCAGGGCGGTCAGACTGTTCTGGTCCGCGCCCGGAGTCGTCGGGCGAGCGCCGTCTGCCGTCGCCGCCCGCGGGGCACTTTCCGGGGGAGACGGGGCGGCGGCAAGTTTCTCCGCGTCCTTGAGCCGCTTCTTCAACTCCGCCGAGAGCGGGGCCGGCTTCTCCTTCGACACGGTGATGGTCGTTTCGAGCGGCGGGTAAGGGACGCCCGGGTCGGTACACGTCTTGTCGTTGCACACCATCAGCCGGACCGTGGCATTCAACTTATGCGGCCCTGGCTTCGCCTCCGGCAGCACCAGTACGTCCTGGGACCAGGTGAACGGCTTATCGTGGACAAAGTAAATGCCTTCGTCACGGTCCTCCTTCTGGTGGGGCGGCGTCTCGGTCACCGGAGGCAGCGGCCGAAACGTGCCTTTCTCGGCGTCACCGAACTGCAGCCGCGAGAGTTTCGCCGTGGGCATTCCCGGGATCGGCGGGGTGATGGGGTAAGTGTAGTGTCCCGGCTTTGGCGTTCCCGTGATGAACACCCGCACCAGCTGACCGGGCCGAATCTCGCCCACCGCCTTTGCCTCGGCCCCCTCCTGGTGCGACACGTCGAACGGGTCGGCCGACTCCACCCTCATCTCGAACTTGATCAGTTTCGCGATGTAGGCACTGCGGCGGTCGGTTTGTGCCTCCCCCCGCGAGGGGGCGACGAGGACCAACAGCGCCACGGAGCAGGCGGCGGCCAGCAGGCGACGATACGAGCGGCAAAACGGCTGGAGGGAACTCATCGCAATTACCCAGGTTCTATGAGGTTTTCGGCCTGCGCCGGGGACGAGCGGGGCCGACGGGCCTGCGGCCCCGTGTTTCGTTCTGCGGTGGGACGAACAGGTTTTTGCCGCTTGCGGCCTGGCGGAGAATGCCCGGCACCAGGTCGCAAGCGGCGCAGACGGTGCTCCTCTACCATCCCTCATCCCTTATCGGCGCGCCGACGCCTTTTCTCGCTTCGGCGCCTCGACGCCTTGCAACGGCAGCGTCGTCACCGCGCGCGTCTTCATGTCCACCACGCGGATGCGGTGCCCGTTCGTGTCGGCCACGTACAGCTTGTCGCCGGCGAAACTCAGGCTGCCCGGCTCGTTGAACGTCGCGCTCGTCAGCCAGCCGCCGCGCTCGCCCAGGAACGTCTCGCACGAGCGCTTCACCGGATCGATCACCTTGATCTTGCTGTTGTAGGTGTCCGCCACGTACAGCAGGCCGCCACGATATACCACACCGAGCGCGTGCTGCAAACGCACCTTTGAGCCGACGCCGTTCACGTCGCCGAACTCGAACAGGCCCTCGCCGACGATCGTCCGCACGTTGCCCTTGCCCGACAGCGGCACCGCCCGGATCGCACTGATCTCGCTGTCGGCCACGTACAGATCCTTGCCGTCGCTCGTCAGCCCGCTCGGCTGAGCGAACGACGACTCGGCCAGCGGGCCGTCCTGCAAATCCTCCCGGCCGTCCCCCGCGTAGGGCGCCAGCCAGTCCTTCTTCAGGTCCAGCGTCCAGATCTGGTGGTGCCCCGCCATCGCGATGAACAGCTTGCCGTCGTGCAGGTACAGGTCCCACGGACTGTTCAGGCCCGTCTTCAGCGCGGGACCGCCGCGGTCGCGGCCGGTGCGGTCCTGCGTGCCGAGGCCCGCGACCCGCCGGACTGTCTGCGCCTTGAGGTCCAGCGCCCGCAGCACATGGTTCTTGCGGTCCGCGACGTAGAGCGTCTCGCCGTCCAGCGCCAGGCCCTGCGGATCGCTGAAGGTCGCCTTCGCGAACGGGCCGTCGGCCTGGCCCTCGGCGCCGGTGCCGGCGACCGCGATCTTCTTGCCGTCCAGCGTCGTAATGACGATACGGTGGTGCGTGCTGTCGGCGATGAACAGGCGGTTGCTCTTGGCGTCGGCCAGCACCTTGCCGGGGAAGAAGAGCGGACTCGCGCCGCTCTCCTTGAAGCGGGCCAACTCGAAGCGCAGCGGCCGCTCCTTGAGCATCTTCTTGGCCCGGTACTCCTTGACGAGCTTGCCTATGTGCTCATCGAGGACTTCATAGGCGCCCTCGCCGGAGACCTGGCCGTAGTAGTTGCCCTCCGGATCGATCAGCACGAGCGTCGGCCAGGAGCGGATGCGGTAGCGGCGCCAGATGGCCTGCTCGGCGTCGTTGACGACCGGGTGGCTGATCTCGTAGCGGAGGACGGCCTTGCGGATGCTTTCGGTGTTCTTTTCGTTGTCGAACTTGGGCGTGTGGACGCCGATGACGACGAGGACGCCGGGGTACTTGGCCTCGAGCTTCGCGAGGTCCGGCAGGGTGTGGATGCAGTTGATGCAGCAGAGCGTCCAGAAGTCGAGGAGCACGATGCGGCCGCGCAGGTCGGCGAGGCGCAGCGGCGCGGCGGTGTTGAGCCAGTCGGTGCCGCCCTCAAGCTCGGGGGCGGCCTTCCGCTTGGCGGGCGGCTCCTGGGCGGTCAGGGCGTTGGTCGGTGTGGCCGGCAGGAGGGCGAGGGCGGCCAGGACGGCCGCGCCGAGGGCGAGGTGCCAGGGACGGCCCAGGAACCGGGCAAAGCGCTTCGCCCGTGGCGTTTCCGCGTGTGTCGTAACCATGAACAGGATCTCCCCCTGCAGAACAGCGACTTTCACCACACTCGCGGCCGCGCCGCCGCCGGCGTGCCACTCGCCCATTTTACGAGCGCGCCGCCCGGCGGGGAACAGGAGTCAGGGGTCAGGGTAGAAAGCCCACGGGTGGCCACCCGTGGGCTTGAACACACTCTGACTCCTGTTCTTTTTGACGCCGCCGCGGCCGAAAGGATTCAGGTTGACCTCCGCACGCGCCCGCCTTACGGTGAAGACTACATGATCTCACGGCCCTGACGACGCGCAGCAGCAGACGACCGCCGCGCCCCCTTCCGGCACTCGCGGACATGCGGCGGCGTTCGTCGGCCGTCCAACGAGGTATCCTTCATGGCAAACCCGGACCCGTCCGCCACCCAGGACTCGCCCGTCGCGCCCGCCCCTCCCCCCGCCTCCGGTGACGCCCCGGCCACGGCCATCCAGCAGGGCCCGCCGGCGCCGGCCGCCGACACCGCGGTGACCGGGCAGGCGCCGGCGGCGGAGCCCGCGGACACGCCGCCGGACACCGGGCCGTCGCCCGAAACCCTCGCGGCACGGGCGCGGATCCTCGACCGCGTCCTCATCGGCCTGGTGCTCGGGCTGGCGTTCTTGCTGGGCTCCTTCGCGATCCACAACGGCGACTTCTGGATGTACCTCGCCACCGGCCGAGCCATCGCCCAGGGCGAACACACCTTCGGTGTCGATCCGTTCGCCTCCACGACGCAGGGCGTGACCTGGGTGAACCATGCGTGGCTGTTCGACTGGCTGCTCTACGGGGCCTACACGCTGCTCGGCGGCACCGGCATCGTGGTACTGAAGGCCCTGCTCGTCGTCGTCCTGGCGGCGGTGTTGCTCGCCATCCGCCGGCCCGGACAGAGCCTGTGGCTCCCCGCTCTCTGCACCGCCCTGGCCCTCCTGCCGATGAGCATCCGCCTGCTCGTCTACCCGGCGCTCGTGTCGATGCTGTTCCTGGCGTTGACCCTGTACCTCCTCCACCGCGGCGCCGGCCGTAACGCCGAGTTCACGCTCTTCGGCCGTTCGTTGTCGCCGCTCTGGCTGCTGCCGCCGCTGTTCGCGCTGTGGGTCAACCTCGACGGCTGGTTCCTGCTCGGCCCGCTGACCGTCGCCCTCTTCCTCGGAGGCGCCGCCCTGCAGCGCCTCACCGGCGGAGCCGCACCGGCGCCGGGAGAGGCGCCCACGGTCCCCGACGGCGCCCCGGTCGCTCCCAGGCCGTCCGCCCGTCCGCTGCGGACGCTGAGCCTCGTGGCCCTCGTCGGTCTGACGGCCTGTCTGCTCAACCCGTACTTCCACCGCGCCTTCCTCCTCCCCGTGGAACTGGCCTATCCGCTCGCGGACGTGCTGCCGCCGGACGCCGTCCCGGCCGGCGTCACCGTCCAGCGCGTCACCAAGTACGCTCCGCAGCTCTACCGGACCTTCTCGCCGTTCGGCAGGCCCTACTGGTCCCTCCCGGGGCTCGGCCTGAACGTCGCCGGCATGGCCTACTACCCGCTGCTGCTCCTGGGGGCCGTGTCGTTCGCCCTGCGCGCCCTGCCGCGGCGGGACGCGGGGCCCGCAGACGCCGCCGGGGCGACCGACCGTTTCCCTGTGGCCCTGTTCCTCGTATGGCTGGCTTTTGCCGCCTTCAGCGCCCTCGACCTGCGCTTCCTCGGTTTCTTCGCCGTGGTCGCCGGGCCGGCCGCCTCCCTGAACCTACAGGGACTGGCAGCCCGTTCCGTCGGCGGCCGCGAGCGCAACTGGTCGATCGGCGGGCGCCTCCTGACGGCCGCCGGCTGTGTCGTCCTGCTCCTGCTGGCCTGGCCGGGCTGGCTGCACGGCCACCCGAACGACCCGCGACGCAGCCACCGCGTCGCCTGGCGCATCGACGACAAGCCGCTGCTGGAGAAGGCGGGGCGGCGCCTCGACGAGCTGCTCCAGACCGGCAAGCTGGCGAACGGGTTCAACCTCATGCCGGAGACGGGGTACACCCTCGCCTGGTTCGGCGGCCCCCGCGTCAAGAGCTTTTTTGACAACCGCTTCGCCCTGTTCGCGGAGGTGGCGCAGGACTACGGGAAGGCGCGCCTGGCGCTGAGCGAGGAGGCGTTGAGCTTCCTCAACCGGCGCCCGACCCCCGCCGCCGCCCGTCAGTCCCGCGAGTTGCGCCGCATTTTCCGCCATTACAAGATCAACTATGTCGTCCTGACCGGCCTGCAGTACGACGACCGGGCGCGTGCCCTGGCCATCCGCTTCCTCGCCGAGCCGGGGCAGTGGCCGCCGCTCTACCTCGACGGCCCCAACGTCGTCTTTGGCTGGCGCGACCCGGACCGCGCCGGCAACCCCTTCGCCGGGTTGAGCCTGGACTTCGATCGCCTGGCGTTCGGCAGCGTTCCGCCCGACCGCCGTGCCCCCGCGAACGGGACGGAGACGCCGGAGTCCGGCCCGGACCCGTGGACGGCCTACGTCCAGGGTACGCCGGCCCCGTCCCCCGCCGCCCTGGAGTCGCAGCTCTACCGTGTCGGCTACGTCCAGCGGTCCACGCGCTGGCAGGAGCCCACTTTCGCGGTCCTCTGGGGCTCGGCCTGGCACGGGCCGGCGGCGACGACGGCCGTCGTGCCCGCGATGCTCTCCGGGGCGATCCCCATGCAGCTGTGGTCCGGGCCGGTCGCCCTGCACTCGCTCAAACTCCCCTCCGCGCCGCCTTCCCGCCTGGCGGTGCTGGGGGGGGAACTGGTGGTGCGCACGAACGACGCGGGGCCGCCGAGCCTTCCCCTCCTGGCCGTGCGCGGCGCGCGCCGGGCCACCGCGGAGAGTCCGGCCGACGGCGAGGCCTACTTCGCCCTGGCGAACGCTTATCAGGCACTCTGGCGGATCCAGGAAGCGCACTGGCAGGACCGCGCCGCCCCGGCGATCCGGCCGGTCTCGTCCCTCGGCTCGTTTTTGGGCCTTCTGAGGCTGCCGAGCCTGCGCCACGTTCAGTACGTGACGGCCCTCAACCACGCTCTCCGCTTCAACCCGGACGACCCGGACGTCCACCTCGCGCTGAAAAACCTTTACCGGGAGATGAACTACCCCGACGCCGCCCTCGCGCACCTCGAGAAGGCCCGCGCCTATTACGAGTCCATTACGCCCTCGCCGGAGCAGGAGGCGCAGTTCGAGACGAAGCGGCAGAGACTGGATGCCGAGCTCCAGGATCTGGGCGACGAGGTCAAGAGGCGCCGCGAGGAGTACGACGTGCATTCGGCGAACGACCGCACCCTGGTCGCCAAGGTGATGACGGCACTGCTCCAGCCGACGACGCTCCGCACCTCGCCCCAGACAAAGCGGGAGCGCGGCCTGGTCCTGCTCGCGCTGAAGCTGCTCAAGGATGCCGACCTCACGCGCCTCGACCTCAAGGAACAGACCGCCGTCGTGCAGTTGCAGATGCGCCTGATGCTCATGCTCGGCATGGCCAAGGAGTTGCGCGAGGCGTTCGACACGGAGCTGCGCCAGCAATTGAAGCCACTGCTTGGGCCCGACTACGACGAGTTCGAGGCGGTCTACGCGGTCGCGGTCGGCAACTATGCCCAGGCCGAGAAGTACCTCGCCGCGGTGGTCGGCAACGCGCGCCTGGCGGAACACCTGGCGGTTTCTCGGGACTGGGAGAACCGGCTGGAGGCGGAGATGAAGGCGCGGCTGGTGTCGCTCGTGGCGGCGGCGCCGCTTTGGAGCCTGTCGCCCTCTCCGTTGACGCGGTTCACGCTCTCTCTGGGGGGGGCGGTGTCCCGTACGCTGGTGTCGTTGCCCGGCAAGGTGATTCAGGCCGAGGAGCAGCTCAGACAGGTGGCCGAGGTGAACACGCTGCGCGGCCTGCTCGCCCTGGAACAGGGCGACACGGACCGGGCCACGGAGTTGTTCCGGGAGAGCCTCCGCATCGCGCGGTCGCGCATCGACTTCCCCACTCGACCCCTCGCGGTCCGCTACCTGGCGTTGCTCGAACGGCAGCGGCCGAAAGGGACGAAGTGAAGGGAGGTGCGAAGCCCACGGATGGCCACCCGTGGGCTTTCCGGCTCAGAAGGGGTGCTGCACGCCGAACCAGAACTGCCACGGGCTGTTGGCGTTGACGGTCTTGGCGACATCGAGACGCAGCATGGTCCGCTCGATCAGGCTGAACCAGGCGACGTCCAGGCGCAGGCCGCCGCCGAGGGCGTGGGCCACCCCGCCGACCGAGTGGCCATTCTGGTAGATGTCGCCGGCGTCGTAGAACAGCGCCGTCCAGATGCTGCGCACCCCCGCGACGTGGTCGCAGAAGTCCCACTCGACGCCGCGGAGGATCGGCACCCGCCACTCCACGCTGCCGATCCACATGGCGTTGCCCTGGCGCTCGCGCAGGTCGAAGCCGCGGAACTGCTCGCCGCCCCCCAGCGTGAAGAACAGCCCGTTGCTCGGCAGCGCCGCCGCCCCGAACGCCCGGAACGCCCAGCGGCTGTCCGTGAACCACGCCAGCCCCGGCACGTCGTGCAGGAAGCCCAGGCAGCCCGGCATCGACTTCACCGTGGACACCTGCGAGAAGATCTGGTGCTGCTCCTGCGGCGCCCCCAGGACGGGGAACCCCTCCTGGTAGGTCGTGTCCATCGCCAGGCCGCCCTCCGGGTTCCAGTACGGCGTCAGCAGATACAGGTGGTGGTGCAGTCCGAGGCCCGTCTTGTGGCTGGCGGGGTTGTCCAGGTCCTGCTGCGCCCGGGGGATGGGCAGGGAATTGTCCTGCCAGCTGGTGAACATCTCCAGGTAATGGAACGGCGGCAGGTACAGGCTGTCGCCGTACAGGAAGACGTAGCGCCCGAACAGGATAGCGCGGCTGTTGCGCCGATAGCCAGCGTCGCTGATCGACGCCACGGTGTACTCGAAGTTGTAGCCGACCTGCGTCTTCGAGAACGGCCAGTGGTCGTACAGGCCGTCGAAGCCGGCGACGAGGTTGCGGTCGTCCGTCCGGTAGCCGAGGTAAGCGCCCCCGGAAAATTCCTGGGTGCGGTAGACCCCGGCGCGCAGGCCGGCCATCGTGGAGCGCGTGTACCACGGGTCGCGCCACGACGCCCCATAGATCCACGGTCCGAACAGGACGTTCCAGCGGTCGTAGGAGTTCGTCAGGTCGGTCTCTTCCAGGGCGGTGTAGACCGGGGCGAAGCGAAGGCGGACGCGCGGCTTCCAGCAGTTGTTCGTCGGGTTCTTGTCGAGCAGGACGCGGTCGGGATCTACCGTGATCTGCGTCGGCTCGCACGGCAGCACCACCTCGACGCGCACGCGGTTGTCCGGCCCGCACTCCACATGCGCCATCTGATCGTCGATCGGGACCGCGCCGCTGCCGCCGAGCGCGATCGGCACGCGCACCTGGTAGTCCTTGCCGTCGTCGAGGCGGAAGCCGAGCACGGTCGGCTCGTTGCACGCCCCCTTCTGCCGCAGCAGCACGGTCGCCTTGCAGGGCTGGCCGCTCCGCTTGCGGAAGGGATGCAGGAGGAAGGCGGTCGGGTCGCGCAGGCGCTTGCCCGCCGTATGGCCGTCGGCCGTCAGGGGCTCAAGCTTTACGTCCTCGACGCACCAGTCGCAGCAACCGGGGCCGTAGAGCCAGTCCTTGAAGAATTGGTCCCAGGAGGTGCCGGTGTAGGCCTCCAGCTCGCGCTGGAAGTCGGCGACGCGAAGGATGCGGTAGGCGTACTTGTGGTAGACGCCGCGCATGAAGTCGAGCATCGCCGCGTCGCCCAGCCGCGCCTCGATCATGCCGACGATCTTCGAGCCGCGGTCGTACGTCATGCTGAAGAGCGTGACGAGGTGCCCGAACTTCTCCATCTCCTGCACCGTCGCGGTGGACTCGCCGCGCGCCATCGTGCCCATCAGGCCGTAGTGGCGGTAGTCCGCCCGGTTGATGTTCGGCAGCCAGCGCAGGGCGCGCGGCAGCGTGAGCAGGTTGCAGTCCTTGCCGAGCTTCTGGTCGATGAGGCGGTGGCTGAAGTAGGTCGCCAGCGCCTCGTCCATCCACGTCTCGCAGTAGCCGTTCGTGCCGACGACGTTGTACCACCACTGGTGGCAGAACTCGTGCGACATGAGGTAGTCCACGAAGGTACGGGCCACGTGCGGCATGTTGAAGATGCGCTCGTCGATCATCACCAGGCCGCCGCACTCGTTGCCGTTCCAGCCGAAATACGTCTCGATGACGGTGAACTGCGGATACGGGTACGGGCCGAACCAGCGCGAGTAGACGGGCATGGCGTCGGCGACGATCTTGACGATCTCCCGCGCGTAGAACTCATGGCCGGGCAGGGCCATGCAGGAAATGCGCACACCGCAGGCTTCGCCGACGTGCTCGACGAAGCGAGCGCTGCAGAAGAGGGCGAAGTCGCGGGCGCAAATGGGCGCGATCTCGACGAGGCGCCGGCCGTTGCCGAGGTTGCGCTCCGCCGCCACCGAGCCGGTCGAGGCGATCTTCTGGTCGCACGGCAGGGTGACGCGCACGTGGTAGACGCCGGCCTCGTTGAAGAAGGGCTGGTGCCAGGGGATGAACGGCGGCGGCTGCCAGCCCTTGGCGTCGTAGAAGGCGGCGACCGGCAGCCACTGGGCGAGGAACGTGACGCCCTGCCACTGCCCCCAGCGGCCCTGCTTTTGCGGCAGGCGCAGCGTGAACACCAGGTCGAGCGTGACGCTCTCGCCGGGGCCGACGGGCCGGGGGAGTTTCACCTCCAGGGCGGTGGCGTTGTCCTCGCGGAAGGCGAAGGGGAGGGGAGGGGAAGAGCCCTTCAAGCCCACGGGCTGCGCCCCGTGGGCTGGTTCGGCGACGAGGCACACGCTCTGCGCCTCGAACGCCGGCCCGCCGAAGTCGAGCCCCTCGCTGGGGGCCATGCGGAGGATCTCCAGCATCTTGGCGAGGAAGCCGATGTCTTTGTCCGGGACGGAATAGTGGGAGGCGACATTGAAGACGACGGTGGCGGCGGGCCGGCCGCAGGGGTTGGTCCAGGTGACGCGCTCGCGGACGGCGACGCGGTGTTCGGCGACCTGCAGGTCGATGTCGAGGTCGTAGTGCGGCAGCCAGGGCGGGGGTGCGGGCGGCCCCGCGCCGGCGGCGGGGCAGAGCCACCCCAGCAACAGGCCGGCGCAGACCAGCGTGAAGGACCAACGGTGATCGGGATGCCCCGCCATCTCGGGATGCTCCTGTCTTCCCCGCTCGGGCGACGGGTGAGCGCGCGACGTTGCGGGCGGAGACATACCCTCAGTATCGGACCGCTGTCCATTCCAACTTGGTGGCAAGTGCCGACCGAACGGGCGGGAGGGGCCGGCCGCGCCTTCGGCGCAAGCGCAGGGGACTGGAGAAATTCCGAAGATTTACTTGACAACGGGGAAAGACAATGTATCATACAACCCCACGGAAGAAGCAGGATGGCGAACTCCCGGCGACGGGAGCCGATGCGTAGGATGCACAGAGGTCTGCCTCTCTCCCCCCGGCCTGACGTTGCGGCCTGACGTGGCCTCCCGCCACGCCGGTCCCAACCTTTCCGAACCTCTCATCCTCCGACTTCGGCCCCCTCCGGAAGTCCACACGAATCTTGGCGAACGGCCGGCGTAAGCCGGCTGGTCCTGCACGCCAAGAGGTGCCGTACCAGCCGGCTGACGCCGGCCGTTCGCCACCGAAGGTGCCGTACCAGCCGGCTGACGAGATCGTCCAGCTTTCAGGTGACGAGTTTTGCTGGGATTACGGCGGCGTCCGCAGCCGCCGTGGCCTTCTTCTCCTCGGCCAGCAGGGTGAGCAGATTATGCACCAACACCATCAGCCCC
>JBBRPS010000230.1:0-12893 GCA_038227745.1 Gemmatales bacterium
GGCCGTTCGTTTAGCCGCGAGCGGTGAGCCAGATCCCGCTGCGCGGGGGCGAGCGCGGGCCCCGCGCAGCGGATCTGGCTCACCCGCTCGCCCGAGGCTCGCGGCTAAACGACCGAACTGTGACCGTGCTGCCCTCAGTAGAACAGTTCCTGGAGCACGCGCCCCTGCGTCAGGCGCCACGGCCGGCCCTGGCGGTCGAGGATCTCCGTCCCCGGGTCGATGCCGAGTGCGTGATAGATCGTCGCCGCCAGGTCGTCGGGCGAGACGGGCGGCGTTACGGGGAACGCGGCCTGGCGGTCGGAGGCGCCATGCACCTGCCCGGGGCGCACGCCGCCGCCGGCCAGCACCACCGAGTTGCACGCCGCCCAGTGGTCGCGGCCGGCGTTGCCGTTGATGCGCGGCGTGCGGCCGAACTCGCCCAGGCACACCACCAGCGTCTCGTCCAGTAACCCGCGCCCGTCCAGATCCTCCAGCAGCGCCGAGAAGCCCAGGTCGAACGGCGGCAGCAACTTCGTCTTCAGGTCGCGGAAGTTGTTCGCGTGCGTGTCCCAGAAGGCGTCGTCGCGCGCCCAGTTCACCGTGACCAATCCCACCCCCGCCTCGACCAGGCGCCGCGCCAGCAGCAGGCCCTGCCCGAAGGCATTGCGGCCGTAGCGGTCGCGCAGGCGCTCCGGTTCGCGCGACAGCTCGAATGCCCGGCGGGCGCTGGCCGAAGTGACCAGGCTGAAAGCCCGCTGGTAGTCCGCGCCGAAGGCGCCGACGCTTGCTGCGGCGTCCAGGCCGTGCCGGCCGGCATCCACCGTCGCGAGCAGCCCGCGACGGGCGTGGAGCCGTGCGGCCGCCGCGCCCTCGGCCGCGAGCAACGGGCGGAAGCCGGGGACGGAGGGATCCTGCTGCACGAAGAGCGGGTCGTGGGTGCTGCCGAGGATGCCGGCGAAGAACCCGGGGAAGATGTGATTGTTCGCTGACACCTGGTTGGCCGGAGCGTTGAGGCTGATCCCGCTGGGCAGGCCGCGGCCGGGCCGCAGGTACTGCACCGCCGCGCCGAAGCAGGGGAAGTCGCCCGGCTGGTTGCGCGGGTTGGTGCTCGGCTGGGCGTGGCGGCGGCCCGTCAGCATGTAGTGCATGGCGACGGTGTGCGTGTTGTCCGGGTGCGCCACCGCCCGCAGCAGGGCCAAGCGGTGGGCCGTGCGGGCGACGCGCGGGACGTGCTCGCCGAGGAACAGGCCGGGTACGCTGCTGGCAATCGGCCGGAACTCACCGCGGACGTCCGCCGGGGCATCGGGCTTGAGGTCCCAGATGTCCTGATGCGCCGGGGCGCCGAAAAGGAAGCAAAGGATACAGGAGCGTGCCCGGCCGAAGGAGCCGGCGGGGGCGGGGGGGCGGCCTTCGGCCGCGGTCCGACCACGCAGCAGGTCCGCCAGGGTCAGGCCGGCCGCGCCGAGCCCGCCGACGCGCAGCCACTGGCGGCGTGTCAGCCCTTCGCACGATCGGACGAGGCCCCGATGGATCGCGAGCATGGCCGTCACCTCCGCAGTGCAGTTTACCCGCTCCGGCCCGCGGAAGCGCCTGAGAAAACGGCTGCCCGATGACATCCCCCTTGTCCGCTTCGCCGCCTCACGGAAACGATGAGCCCGTTTCCCACGGAACGGCGGGCGGCGTCACTCTGCCCCCTCCACGGATGGCTTTTGACCCGTGGGCAGTGGCTTACGCCGGGTGGCGATGCGCCCGGCACGGGAAATGCCTCTACAGTTGACCATCCAGTAATTGCCACGAGGCCTCTCCCGAACGGGCGGCTTCATCCATGACATTCCCGCACTGAAGATAGGAGACACTCATGTCCCGTCCGGCCGCTCTTAACCCCGGCCCCATGCTGTTCCGCAACTCTCTCCGCGACTGGCAGGCGCGCTACAAGGCCAGCCGGGCAAGTCAGACCACCGACGCTGTTGGGGAACCCGAAAGTGGGCTGGCGCGTCCAGAACACGCCGGCGGCCAGCCCACTCAGCACGCACCGCGCGCGGGTGGCCAGGGCGCCGCTGAATAGCCCTTCACTACGTCCGCAAACCAATCGATAGTTGGCCGCAGCTCGCGGCCAAACAGGGCGAGGGCTGGCGCTCACGCGCGCCAGCGGCTCGGCTTCTTCACGCGCTCGTACAACTCCTCGATCTGCCGGTCGTTCAGCCGTTCCAGCTTGCGCGCCAGCGGCATCGCCTGGCCCTTGAAGTGATGAATCAGGAAAGCGCGGAAGGCGCACGGGCGGCCGTCGTACAGCAGGAAGCGGCTCGCCGCCCGCGCCACCGCCCGGAACTCCTCGAAGGTCAATCCGCCCAGGCGGCCGACTTCCTTCGCGTCCCCCTCACGCCGACTCGCCGCCTGGCCGGCGCGGGTGCGCATGTGCTCGAAGACCAACTGCAGCTCCGACCGCCGCAGCCGTGTGACGCGGTCGGCCAACTCGGGCCAGCCGTCGCGCAGCCGCTCGGCCAGCGCGGTGCGGAACCCGTTGAGGCCCCGGTCGCGGAAATCGAGGTCGCGGCAAAGGCGGCAGAGCACCCGGTACTCCTCGGGAGTGAAGCGCACGTGTGACAAGGCGGTCCTCCTGCTGTCCGGTCAGGGGGCGGAGGCGGACGAGTCGGGCGAGCCACCCAAAGACCCCTTTGTAGGGCCGGCGGGCGCGAGTGGCCACCCGCGGGCCTCGGCCGCACCAGGATGGCTTTTTTTGTCCCGCGACCGGCGTGTATAATCATCCTCAACTCGACCCACCCCCCCAGCCGGCGGTCGGCGGCCAGACCGCGGCCCGGAGCCGACCGCCGACCTGCCCGAGGAAGGAGCCGGTCCGACGAACGGACACGCGACCATGCACCGACCATGCCCTCGCCGGGCCCGTCTGGGGCGAACGTGCCTCGCCCTGGGCTTCGGCCTGTTCCTCCCGTTGGCCGCTCCCCACCCGGCCCCCGTTCAGCCACCGCCACCGAAGAAAATCGACTTCGCCCACGACGTCGCGCCGCTCCTCAAGGCGCGCTGCGCCGAGTGCCACACCAACGGCAAGTACAAGGGCGGCTTCTCCCTCGACACGCGCGAGGCCCTCCTGAAGACCAAGGCGGTCGTCCCCGGCAAGAGCGCCGCCGGCGAGCTGCTCAAGCGCGTGACCAGCACGGACGCCGATTTCCGCATGCCGCCGAAAGGCAAGCCGCTCTCACCGCAGGAGACCGCCCTGCTGAAGGCGTGGATCGACGAAGGGCTGACCTGGGACGCGGGCTTTACGTTCAAGGCCGTCGCCTACGTGGCCCCGCTGAAGCCGCGCCGCCCCGCCCTGCCGCCGGCCCGCCCCGGCCTCGAACACCCCATCGACCGCCTCCTCGACGGCTACTTCGCCGGCAACAAAATCACGCCGCCGGCCCCGCTCGACGATGTCGCCTTCGTGCGCCGCGCCTACCTCGACCTGGTCGGCGTGCTGCCGGCCCCCGCCGAGGTCAACGCCTTCCTCGGCGACGGGGCGCCGGACAGGCGCGCCCGCCTGATCCGCCGCCTGCTGGACGAGCCGCGGTCGTACGCCGACCACTGGCTGACCTTCTGGAACGACATGCTCCGCAACGACTACGCCGGCACCGGCTACATCGACGGCGGCCGCAAGCAGATCAGCGCCTGGCTGTACCGCGCGCTGCTGGAGAACAAGCCCTACGACCGCTTCGTGCGCGAGCTGATCAGCCCCACGCCGGAGTCGGAGGGCTTCATCCGCGGCATCAAGTGGCGCGGCAACGTCAACGCCAGCCAGGTGCGCGAGCTGCAGTTCTCGCAGAACATCTCGCAGGTGTTCTTCGGCGCCAATCTGAAGTGCGCGTCGTGCCACGACAGCTTCATCGACACCTGGAAGCTGGACGACGCCTACGCGCTGGCCGCCATCGTCGCCGAGCGGCCGCTGGAGATCCACCGCTGCGACAAGGCCACCGGGCGCAAGGCCGCCGCCCGCTTCCTCTGGCCGGAGCTGGGCGAGATCGACGCCGGGCAGCCCAAGGCGAAGCGCCTGGAGCAATTCGCGCAGCTCGTCACGCACCCGGAGAACGGCCGCTTCACGCGGACGATCGTGAACCGGCTGTGGCAGCGACTGCTGGGCCGCGGCGTCGTCCACCCGGTGGACGTGATGGCGAACCGGCCGTGGTCGGAGGACCTCCTCGACTACCTCGCCGTCTACCTCGTGGACAACCATTACGACCTGAAAAAGCTGATCGAGCACATCGCCACGTCACGGGCGTACCAGTCGCGGCCCGCCGTGCAGGCGAAGGAGCCGGCCGGGGCGGAGTACGTCTTCCGTGGCCCGGAAGTGCGGCGCCTGTCGGCCGAGCAGTTCCTCGATGCCGTGTGGATGATTACCGGCACGGCGCCGACGAAGGCCACCGCCCCGGTCGCCCTGCCGGCGTTCCCGGACGCGGTCCCCGCCGAGCGCCGCTTCACCCGTGCGGCCCTGGTCAACGCTGACGCCTTGATGCGCTCGCTCGGCCGGCCCAACCGCGAGCAGGTGGTCACGACGCGGCCGGACCAGCTCACGACCCTGCAGGCGCTCGATCTGTCGAACGGACAACCCCTCGCCGACACGCTGGCGCGGGGGGCGCAGGACTGGCTGAAGGCGCGGCCGAAGGCGACCGCGGACGCGCTGATCGACGAACTTTACCTGCGAGCGCTCTGCCGCCGGCCGACACCGGAGGAAATGGCCACCGCCCGCGAGATTGCCGGCCCCGCTGTGACGCCCGATGGCCTCGCCGACCTGTTCTGGACGGTATTCATGCTTCCGGAGTTCCAGCTGATCCGGTAGAATGGCTGTGCAGGGGAGGGCGGAGCCGCTTCTGCTGTGAGTCCGAGGGTCTGAAGGTTCTCTGGCATAGGTGTGCGTCATGGCCCGAGAGGAATTTATTCACCGTGTCTGGAGCGCGGCCGATCAGTTAGCCTTCCCCCGGGGGGAGACGGGCAGTCCACACCCGGATCGGTATACCCCCACGAAGGGCGTTGCTCGCCCGCAACTCTGGCTCACCCCCAAAACCCTCAATGGCTTCAATTCTGAGGATTTTACCGACCTCCCAGAGGAGAAACAGAAAGAACTGCGGGAGGCCGTGGGACGGTTCCAGGAGTTCGCCGCCGAGGTGTCCCCCGAGGCGCGGGTCACGCGCGACCAGGCGAGAAGGGGCAGAGAACTCCTTGAGCAGGTGCTCGCCCTGGTGCGCGAGGTGCTCCTGCCGGCCTGGGGCGCAGCGCTCGACGAACTTGTCGATCAGGTGACCACCTGGTCGAGACATCAGGACTGGGCGGTCAAGCGGGACACCAAGCGAGTGAGGGAGACGCTCCTGGGGGCTTACGAGATGCCCCGCCTCCTCATCCATTCGCCCGATGGCCGGTTACTCCTCGATCCCATCACCCCGTTTGCCGGAGCCGCAGACGGGTTGGTGGAGTTGTGCGTGATGCCGTCCTACGACTCGGCCAAGCTCATTCACCTCAAGGACCACTGGTATCTCCACCCCTTGAGTGCCGAGGGCCGGCGGCAGCCCCTGTCGGAAAAAACATTCCGGAAGGCTGTCCAGTATCTGTTGCAGACCGCATGAGCAAGCGTCAGAATTGCCTGAATCGGCTCAGAGCTATCGAACGGGAGTTCCTGGCGGGACGACTGGCCGCCCGGAGGTTGAAGAATGCCATTGAGGGGGACCCCACCCTGCTCCCGCCGCCTTTGACCCCGCGCGACGTTCATCGGCTCAACAGCAACCTCGAAGCGACCTTTCTCGTGAGGTTGTTCGCGGAGTTCGAGGCCGGCTTGCGAGAGGTTTGGGCCGACTGGTGTCAGAAGAAAACAGCCCCGCGGATGGAGGAGTTGTTGAACTCGTTGGCGGCGCGCTGCAGCATTTCGGATGGGCAGCGAGACCATGCCCACGCCGTCCGCAAGTACCGCAACGCGCTGGTCCACGAGGGCAGCGAAGGCGCCACCGCGGTTTCCATGGGGGATGCCCGGAAGTACCTCTGTACCTACTTCAGTTTCATGCCCGTCGATTGGAGGCCCTAACAGAACGTGGGGCAAGTTGCCAACTTGCCGTTGTTCCCGGCAAGTTGGCAACTTGCCCCACGTTCTGTTAGGCGCTCTTGGTGACCGCAGCGCGGCGAGGAGATGCCATGACGAATGATCGGTCCGAAAAGTCGTTAACCCGACGTGATTTCCTCAAGGGCATGACCGCCGCCGCCCTCGCGACCGTCGCGGGCGGCGAGCCGCGGCCCCTCGCGGCAGAACCCGTCCGGCACCCGCAGCCCACCGCCGACACCTGCATCCTGCTGTGGATGGCCGGCGGCATGGCGGCGCCCGAAACGTTCGATCCCAAGCGCTACACGCCCTTCGAGGTCGGCGTCCGCGCGGACCGCATCCTCTGCACCTTCCCGTCGATCCCGACGGCGGTGGACAACGTCCGCATCTCGCAGGGCCTGGAGCACGTCGCCGGCGTCATGGACCGGGCAACGCTGGTACGCTCGCACGTCGTCGCGGACCTCGGGCACATCCTGCACTCGCGCCACCAGTACCACTGGCACACCGGCTACGTGCCGCCGCAGACCGTGGCCTGTCCGCACCTCGGCTCGTGGGTCGCGCGGGTGCGCGGGCCGAACAACCCGGCCATCCCGCCGTTCATCAACATCGGCCAGCGCCTGGAAGGCGTGGGCGAGTCGGAGGAGTTGAAGGCGTTCACGACGGGCGGCTTCTTCGGCAGCGAGTACGGCCCGTTCAACTTGCCGTTCCCAACCGACGCCATCGCCGCCGTGCGCCCGCCGCGCGGCATGACGCGCCAGCGCTTCGAGGCGCGACAGCGTCGCCTGCGCGAGCTGCTGCGGCGCAGCCCCGCCGGGGAGTTGACCGCCGACCACCACCACGAGTCGATGCTGCGGGCCTTCGAGAACGCTCACCGTCTGCTCAACGCGCGCGAGCGCGACGCCTTCGACCTGACCAGGGAGCCGCCGCCCGTCTTCGACCGCTACAACACGGGACGGTTCGGCCTGGGGTGCCTGCTGGCCCGCCGCCTCGCCGAGGCCGGCGCCCGCTTCATCGAGGTGACGACGGAGTACGTCCCGTTCGTGCATTGGGACACGCACGAGAACGGCCACACGACGCTGCGGCGGATGAAGCAGGAGATCGACCGCCCCATCGCCCAGCTCATCCTCGACCTGGAGCAGCGCGGCCTGCTGAACCGCACGCTGGTGGTCCTCGCCAGCGAGTTCAGCCGGGACATGATGATCGAGGGCGTGCCGGGGAGCAACGCGCCGGACCAGTCGCGGGCGCGGTCGGACACGATGCAGCAGTTGATCCACTACGGCCTGCACCGACACTTCACCGGGTCGGGTTCGGTGGTGATGTTCGGCGGCGGCATGCGGCGCGGGTTCCTGTACGGCGCGACGGCACCGGAGCGGCCGCTGGTGACGACGCGCGACCCGGTGACGATTCGCGACCTGCACGCCACGATCCTCACCGCGATGGGCATCTCGCCGCGCACCGCCTTCGACGTCGAACGGCGGCCGTTCTACGCCACGGAGGACGGCCGTGGCCAGCCGGTCCGGGCGCTGTTTGCGTAGAGACGACACAGGCCGGGTGGGGCGGCGATAGCTCTGCCTCGCCGCCCCACCCGGCCTGCATGCCGCGTCCGGTTGCCTCTCTGCTGATCCTACCAGCGCGGCCACACCGGGCCCTGCGGATTACGCGACCAGAACGTGCCGTTCGGCCAGACGATCCGGTCGCCACGGAGGAAGCCCACAAGACCGACTCGGCGGCCGTCACTCCAGCTGGGGATCCAGACGCGGTCTCCCTGGATCTGCCCTGGGGCCTGGCTGCCGTGCTCGTTGATGAACAGGGCAGGCCCATCCGGACGCGGCTGGACGATCTGAGTCGGCTGGTTGGGGTCGCCGTTCATGAACCACCTGCCGGCGAGGTTCGGGACCGGCACCGCTGGAGGCGCGGGCGGGTAATAGCGAGACGGCCCCCACCACGGGGGCTGCGCCGCCGCTGGGGCGGCGATCACCGAACTCAACAACAACGCGAGTACTGGTAAAGTTTTGTTCATAGGTGTCTCCATGCGGGCGCCGGCCCGCCGATGTCAAGGGAATGGGCAAGAGTTAACTAGGGCAATCCTTGTGCCAACGGCGCCTGGGCGCCGGCCTACAAGCCCAAGGGGGGGACTTTCTCAGGGGCGGGGGCAGCGGCGGACAGATGGCGAAGTTCGGCGCCGACTTTTCGGCGCTGTTTAAGTGTGGCAGTGGAATACTTTAGGGCGTTGCGCCCGCCGCCACAGTCCCCACGGAGTTGTCCGCTTCTGTTCACCGCCTTGTACACTATCTTTGAGAAAGTCCCCCCAAGGGGAAAGACGATGGGTATGTGCAAGGCGCAGCTGACTCAACTGCGGAAAAGGGACGGAACTTCGCGGCTGAGATATGGACGCGCGGGGCCCGGTCTGCTTGCGCTGCGATCCCATTCTCCGGTGGTGTCTGCCGAATGCTGCCGACTTGCGTCAATTCGGCAGACACCACCCTCTTCTCTGAATATCCCTTTTTATCATCCTATTTTCTTATCCCTTATGTCTTCTTCCCCGCCACGACCTTGCGGAACACGACGCTGATCTGGTACTTCTGGCCGCCCGGGCGTTCCAGCACGCCCTCGTAGGTGGGCGGGTCATTCCCGATCTTGCGGAGCTCCGTCTTGCCCTTGAGTTTACCCATCGAGATTTCCATGGTGGCCTGCGTACGGGTCGCGTTCTCCTGGTAAGTGCCAATCTGCTTCTCAGCGTGGAAGAGCTTATTGTCGGACGCGCGGAAGAAGCCCTTCTCGACATCCTTCGTGCCGTCGCGAACCGTGTACTCCCAGCGGATTCCGCCTTTCTTGCCCTTCGCCCCCTTCTCGCCCCCGGTGCCGGATGCACCCGTGAGGCAGAGGACGATGGTGATCAGGAGGAACAGAGCTACCCTGGCGAGACTCGATCGACGCATACTTCACCTCTTGGGGACTCGAAGAAAGGGAGCCCGGTGAATCCGGGCGTCCACTCGGCGCTTTTATAGTGCGCCGGCCGGGCGGGTGCAACCAAAAACCGCCCCGCCCGGTTCACTTTCACGGGGACACGCCGACCCGGGCTGGTTGCGGGGATGGTCGGGGGAAACGCTTGTTCTGGAACTGGGGGAGTGGGCGTCAGAGGATCGCGAGGTGCCGTTCGCGCCGTGAGCGGGAATGGGTTCCTCGTGGCCAGCGCCGCCGGCAATTCCCGCCGGGCCGCGCTGCCCGATTCAGGCGCCGGGGAAGGATTGAGGTTCGGCAGGGGCGGCCATCAATTCCAGCACGGTCGGGTGCTGCGGTGGGTGGCGGTGGAAGAAGTAGCCCTCCACGACGGTCGCCTGGCTGCGGTACTCCGCGCACTCCAAGAGGAGGTCGTGCAGCTCCACGAGGCGGTAGTGGGGCACCATCGGGAACATGTGGTGCGGTAGGTGGTAGTCCATCCCCAGCGGGAACACCGCGAAGCGGATGAAACGGCCGACCAGGAAGATGCGCGTGTTCGTGAGCCGCTCGCGCGTCGCGTTGCCGTGCTGCACCAGCTGCCGCAGGATCATGCAGAAGCTGAACGTCGTCCCGATCGGCACCATCCAGAGGAGGAGGTAGTAGAGCGCCCACGGCCAGCCCGTCAGGTGCGTCAGCCAGGCAAGGGCCGTGAACACGAGCGTGAAGTAGGTAATGCGCCCGTAGGTCATCGCCCGCGCCGAGACGTCCGACTTGACGGTGCTGTGGCGGAAGAAGCGGTCGGGGACGCGGGCGTAGAACGTCAGGGTCGCCGCCAGCATGGCCGCTGGCACCACCGCCAGCAGGACGGGCTGCTCCAGCAGGACGAGGGCGGTCAGCGCGCCGGTGAGGCCGGCGAGGTAGAGCACGCCGACGACGACGAGCAGCTTCGAGCGCGGCCCTTTCGCCTCGTAAGGGCCGGTGCCGCCGCCGGTCGCGTTGTACTTCGCCCGGATGCGGATGTAGCGGATCAGCTTGGGGAAGATCAGAAACTGCTTGATGACGCACTCCCAGACGAATTGGCCCGGCGGCATCGGGAAGTCGAAGCGGTGGCCGCTCGCCTCCATCTGCGAGACGTCGGGGTCGCGCTCGGGGTCGTTGGGGAACTGGTGGTGTGCCAGGTGCTGCAGGCGGTAGTGGTGCGTCGCGCTCCACATCGGAAAGAGACAGAAGAAATCGGAAACCAACTCGTTGAGCAGGCGGTTGCGGAAGAGCATATAGTGGCTGGCCTCGTGGGCCAGGGTGGTCAGGCGGTGCTGCCCCGCACCGACCAGCACGATGGTCAGCAGCGTCACCGGCACGTTCCACAGCCAGTGCAGTCCCCAGCCCTCGCGGCACTGGTAGAATGCGATGGTCAGGCCGACGACGGCGGCGAGGAAGAGGTACTCGCGGACCAGATAGAACCCGTTGGTCCAGTTGTCGGCCCGGCGGAGGGCGTTGACACGGCGAATCAGTTCGGGGTCGTTCAGACGACGGCCCGTTTGTTCTTGGACGGCGGCGGCCATGCGAGACTCCTGAGGGCAGTTATTCCCAGGTTACCCAGATTGCCAGCCTTTTCAAGCGCGCAGGGCCGCCGGGAGGAGGGAGAGGCGTCGGCAGGACGGTACAACCCGAACTTTCGCCAGGAAGAGCGCCGGGGGGCGGTTACAATACGAGGCGGTCGGGTGTCCGCGGCGGCGGCCCGGCGCAGCGGCTTCCTGAAGTGAACCGCGTTCAGAGACAATATCACGTTCTTGAGACCTCAACAGGGCTTGCCGTTTCGCGCTCGCGTCACCCCTGCCTGCGCTGGCCCTCTTTCCCTTGTCTTCAGAGGGCTCCCCGTCCGTTTCGATCTTCAGAGGCACTGACGGAACTGACGGCGAAGAGATCCTCGGCGGACTGCCCTGCCTGCCTGCAATTCGCATACAATACCTCTTACTTTTACTGTGCGAGATTATTTCCGTGAGGTCGGTGCCCGCGGCCGCGGCTCCGGGCGCGGCCGCGGCGGTGGGAACGCCCCCGTGTCCGCATACCAGTGATAGCTGCGTGACTCCTCACTGCGCCGCAGCACCTCGCTCACCGCCGCCGCGATCTCCGCCGTGCTCGGCAGCCGCGGCCGCAACAGTTCCGTGAAGATCGCCCGCACCTGGGGCACCGTCAGCGCTGGTGTTTTTTTTCCCCAACCGCAGCCGCTCCAACTCCAAGAACCACAGGGCCACCAGCGACAGCGTCAGATGATGGTGCCACCCCACCCAACTCCGCACCTCGTAGTGGTCCAGCCCGACCTCGCCGTTGCCCTCCGCAAACAGTTCCTCCACCCCGTGACGGCACTCGTGCGCCTGCACCACCCGCCGCAACCCCACCTCGCGGCGGGCGTTGCTCAGCACGTACCAGGTCCGCGGCTTCTGCGCACACGTCCGGATCACGACCAGCCGCTCACGGCCGCCGACCTGGCCGCCCTCGTCCTTGGTCTGCACCCACTGCTGCAGGGCACGCACTTGGCGCGGCCCCTTCTCGCCGCCACGCAGCCGGAACGTCCGCCAGCGGCCCTTGGGCTGGCGGGCCGCCCAGGCATCGACCCGCTCCCAGGCCGGCAACCGCTCCCGGCCCCCCGGCCGCGATGGCGGTCGCCGCGTGCTCAGGTCGCGCACCAGGGTGTTGCAGGGCACGTCCAGGGCGTAACGCTCCTTGTCCAGACGCAACTGACCGCGCAGCGCGCTGGCGCGGCCGAACTCGTCGTCGCCGACTACCCAGCCGTGCGGCAGTTCCCGGCTGCTGTGCCGCAGCAGGGCCAGGGCCAGCCGCCAGCCCTCCTGGAAAGCAACCTCCTGGGGGACGTAGGTCTTGAGGCGATGCGTGCCGTCGGCGGCGCGGTCCTGGGTCAGGTAGAGTTGGGCGTCGAGCAGAGCCTTGCCGCGCGGGGCGACGTAGGCCAGGAAATAGCCGACCTGGCAGTTGTCCACCTTGCCGAGGTGGCCGCACCCCTGCCGGGCGACGCCGCAGGAGTCGTCGCCCTTCTTGGGCACGCCGTAGCCATCCAGGACCAACACGGCCTCGGGGTCGGCCAACTCGGCACGGACGTGGCGGCGCAGCTCGGCGCGGACGGCGTGGTCGTCCCACTTGCCGGCGCCGAGGAAGTGTTGCAGGGGTCGGCGTTTGAGGTGAGCCTGGCGGGCGATGGGCTCGGTGGTTTTGCGTTCGAGGCCGGTGAGCTTGCCGCGGAAGATGACGTCGGCGTGGTCGCGCTGCTCGTCGCGGTAGAACAAGGGGAGGTAGCGGCGCAGGAAGGCGGTGAGGTGGCGGGTGCAGGCGGCGACGTCGGTGGGGGCGACGGTGGCCTGGTCGAGCAGGGCCTGGGCGTCGGGGTGGTCGAGGATCTCAGGCATGCTTCCCTCCTTCAGGCGATCCTGAAGGGGATCCTAGCCGCCGCAGCCATCGGGGGCTAGAATAATCTCGCACAGTAAAACTACAAGCCTTGTGCCTCCAAAGCAGAACAGGAGAATGGCGGGGGAGGTAAGATGATACCTTCCTTCATGTGGGCCGCGCCGAGGTCTTCGTGACCTCGGCGCGGCTCTTTGCTTCTCCTACTGTTGTAGCATTTGAGTGAGTTGCTTATGGGCCGTGGTAATTCTACTGTGCGGCATCGCTAACTCAATGCCAGCTAAGGAGTTATCGCCAATCTTGGTCCGAAACTGGCTATTTGTCCACAGAGGGCCATTTTTCCAGGCATTCGGGAGGCTAGGAAAACACTGGACAGGCGATACCACCTAACGGAGGTTCACATTGTAGACAAATAGCCACCCTGACACCACGATTGACGCAACCAGTTATTTCTGCGGCGTTTGCGCAATCAAGCACAGTAGAA
>JBBRPS010000231.1:0-12888 GCA_038227745.1 Gemmatales bacterium
ACCGCGACCAGGAAAAGGGGGTCGCGCTCATCGAGTTTCCCGAGGAAGCAGACTCGGGGGCGCATCGGATCTGGGTGCCGCTGGCTTCTCTGCTGGAGCCGAATGGAGACTTTGCATGATCCCTTCGGATCGGGAAATCAAGTTGGCGTTGCGGCGTGACTTCCTTCGCATCACCCCACCTCCCTCCGACGAGGCCATTTCCTCCACGGCGGTCGATCTCACCCTCCAGGAGCAAATCTCCGTCTGGCTTCCGCACCAACAGGAGACGGCCGCGCCGGTCGTGGTCTACCCCGCCCGCCCAACTTTCGATGTGGTCTCGCTGCTGCGCGAGCACGGCACCACATTGATTCTCCCGCCCACGGGATTCATCCTGAAGCCAGGCGCTTTTGTCCTCGGTTGGACGGAGGAGCGAATTCGCTTGCCCCACACCTCGCGACTGGCGGCCCGTGTGGAGGGGCGCAGCAGCCTGGCCCGGCTTGGCGTTGGCGTCCACGTCACGGCGCCCACGATTCACGCTGGCTTCGGTTTCCTCGATGACCCGCAGCACATCGGCACCCGCATTCGTCTGGAGATCTGGAATTGTGGTCCACTGCACGTCTGCCTCGAAAAGGGGATGAAGATCTGCCAGTTGATCCTCGAAGAAGTCCACGGCACGCCCGAGAAGGGCTACGAGGGCGCCTTCGCCATGCAAACACCGGAAAGTGTGCCGCCTCCGCCGGCGACTTCTGAACCAACCCCACGGAAGCGGCGCCGGCGCTGAGCCACCCCCGCGCCATCCAGGCACGGAGCAGGGGCTGATAGAGATCGAGCAGCCGCCGCCAGTCGTCGTCGGTGGGCGCGCCGGCGAGGCGCTCGAGCAGGCTGACGGAGGTTTCCATGAGGGAGGCTCTGCGGGTCAGGGGCGTTCCTTAACACGGAACACGTTGATCCAACCATGATCGTCACAGGCCGCTGCGTAGCGTCCGTCCGACGAAATGGCATACCTCTGATGAGAACGAGGCCAGTTTCGGCTGAGCACTGCCAAGCAGCTTGCTCGTCTGCAGATCCCACACGCCAAACCAATTGCCGTCTGCAGTCCCTACGCAATAGCGCCGGCCATCGCGACTCACCATGCCTTCTATCCCTCGACCTCCGCCCAGATTCTCGCCCAGGTCGATTTCTCGCTCCACCTTCCCGCTGGCGATCTCATGGATGCGGAGTTTTTGGCCCTTGACCGTCAGAACATGCTTTCCGTCGGGGAGGAAGGAATCAGGGAAGAAACCTTCCAGGCCGGTCACGGGGCTGGGGGGTTGCAGTTTGCCCTCCGCGAGATCCCAAAAGCGCGTGGGGTTCCTGCCATTGTCATAGATCAGCATCCGCTTTCCGTCGGCGGTGGGGACGTAAGGCGACACCTTCGATGTGTCCCATTCCTGCAACTGTTTGCCCGCCTCCAAGTCCCAGTGATGCCTGGTCATTTGGCCCGTCGATGTACATGCCTGCTTGCCGTCGGGGAACAACGTCATGTTCATGATCTGGGAGCGATGGCTGCCGAATTCACGCAAGAGCGTTCCGGACTTGGCGTCGAAGAGCCGCAGGGTTATCTTCCCCGTTGCCCAGATATGCTTGCCGTCCGGCGCGAACGCTGCTACACTCCCTGCCATGTTCAGCCGCACGGCCCCGGACTCCACGTCGTAGACGCGAATCCAACCGGGCGAAGTGTAATCCCTCGAAGCGACCAGCCACTTCCCATCAGGAGAAAAGCTGAGGCTGTGAATGCGAGCGTTCGCATCCCAGTTGGTCTTCCAGACCGTCTCCAGCCTGGCTTCCCCCTGCAAGGGCACGTCCGGCTTTTCCTCTGGAGGCGCTCCCGGCAGTGGTTTCCGCACGATCTTCGCCAGCACCGTCTCCCCGCGTGTCAACATGGCCTTGTCGATGCTCAGCTTCAGCCCCTCGGGCGCGCCTTTTAGCTCCAACTCGTAGACGCCGGAGCGGAGAGCAAGCGTGATTTGCTTGTCCGTCTTCGTGTCGATGATGCGGACCAGCTTGCCGCCCTGCTTGATGACCACCTCGACGTCGGCACTCTCGGTCGTGATGACCAACTCGCCCTTGTCGGTCTGGATGCGGTACACGACCCCGCCCGCCAGCACAATCCCTGCGAACAGCGCAGCCACAGCGATGGCGATAAGGAGCGGGCGACGCTTCCGGGGCGTTTTGACCGCAGCCACGTGCGTCAACGGCTCCAGCGCCTCAGCCACCTCGCCGGGCGTCTGATAGCGGTTCTCCGGCTTCTTGGCGAGCGTGCGGGCCAGGATGTCGGCAAGTTGCCGCGGCACTTCGGGGCGAGCCGCGCGGATCGACGGCAGTGGCTCCTCGCGGTGGGCGAGGATTTTCAACAGCGTTGTCGGCGCCGGGTACGGGACATGAGCCGTCAGCAGGTAGTAGAGCGTGCAACCGAGGCTGTACACGTCGACGCGGATGTCGGCGCTCCGGGCATCCTCGGCCTGCTCGGGCGCCATATATTCGGGCGTGCCCATGATGACATTCGCCTCGGTCAATCCGCCGTCGCGCTCTGCCGTCAGCGCCGCGAGGCCGAAGTCGAGGACCTTCACCGTGCCGTCGGCGCAGCGGATCAGGTTGTCGGGCTTGACGTCGCGGTGGACCATGCCGCGCTCGTGAGCGTGCTGGAGGCCGAGCGCCGCCTGGCGGATGTAGGCGCACGCCTCGGCCACCGGCAGCGGCCCACCTTCCTTCACCAACCGGCCCAGGCTGACCCCCTCGACGTATTCCATCACCAGAAAATGCGTGTCGCCGGCGTCCTCGGCGTCGTAGGTGGTGACGATGTTCGGGTGAGACAGGCGGGCGGCGGCGCGCACCTCGCGGCGGAAGCGTTCCACAGCGCCGGCGCTGGGCGTGTAGGCGCGGTTGATGACCTTCAGCGCGACGGGCCGCTGCATGACGCGGTGCTCGGCCTCGTACACCGCCCCCATGCCGCCCGCCCCGAGGAGGCGCATGACGCGATAGCGCTCGTGGCGGGCCAGTTCCGGCGGCACGGCGTCGGGGACCTCCGGGCGGTCCCAAGGGACCGGCGCGGAAGGAACTGCGGCAGACGCCATCGTGACCGTCTGGGCGGCGGCGGCAGGCGGGGTCGGTGTCTGTACTGGCGCCGCCGCCTCCATTGGCGTATCGGCCTGGCGGCCCGTGCGCGTGTGGGCGCAGCGCAGCAACTCGATGAGGGTGTCGCCAGGAGCGACCGCGGCGCGCTCCTGGCAGGACGCGCAGGCCGCGACGTGGGCCGCGATGGAAGCGTGCGCGTCGTCACCGAGGGTGCCCAGGGTGAATGCGGCCAACTCGTCGGCGCGGGGATGAACTTCGGCGACCATCGGCCTTCTCCGTGCGCAAGGCGAACGAGGTTCTCTCCTTTAGAAGTGCCTGGCGCGGCCGTTCTTGTCGCGAATCCGAAAAGTATTCCAGCGATTCCCGGTCCAGCAGTGATCGCCAGTGCGGATCCTGTACGAGCGCTGCCTGACGCCCTCGCCGGGTTCGTGAATGACTTCCCGTCAGGGCCGATTCGTTCGGAAACTGGACCACGTCGCCTGGAGGGCGAGCGGCAGCGCCTGGCCGGAACTGCCGGCAGGCTGGTCGGGATCCGCGGCGGACGGCTCGGCGGTGGAGCGGTTGGTGCGGAGGACCACCAGCCGCTGCACGTGTACCTCACTCTCCTCGTTAATGAAGCACTGGTAGCCGAGGGAGCTCGGGCTGTCGGCGGCGGCGGCGCCGATGACGAGGTACACGTTGGGTGCGAGCGTCACCTCCCAGGCGAGATCGGGATAGGTCTGGTCGCAGCGCCGGCGTTCGATCTCCCAGTTCCTGCGGTCGGCGGTGGGGTCCCAGTGCGGCACCTTCGCGCCGTACTGCACCTGCGGCGTGATCTCCAGTTTCGTGCGGCCGTCCGCGGTCAGCGTCGGCACGATGACCAGGAGCGACTGCGCCTGTTCCAGCGCCGCCGTGCTCGTCCGGCCGTCGAGCGTGACGCGGTACTGCATGCGCGACACGACCCGGCCGACGTCCAGGGTCAACGACTTGCCGGCCGGCAGGATCTGCCGCTGGCTCTTGACGCAGCAGCGCTCCGAGGTGAGCAGGGCCTGCAACCGGCCCGGCGTCATGCCGATGACGCAGCCGACGCGGAAGCCGTTCTCCGCGAGCAGCGCCTTGTGCTCCAGCGGCACGACTTGCTCGTCCGTGCAGCCCCACAGTTCCTGGTTGATGTAGGCATCGCCGACTGGCCGCTCGATCACGACCACGTCGAGGATGACGCCGTCGGGGCCCAGGGAAGTCTGCGCGGCCTGGAAGCGGTCGAGCCAGGTGATCGGCCGCGCCTGCTCCAAGGCGCACCCCAGCAGCGCGAGCAGCAATCCCGGCACCAGCCCCCTCCAGCGCCGCATGGCCTCCACCCCTGCCTGTGATTTTCGACCCGGGAAAGGGCCGGACGATAGCGACGGCTGCGGACCGCGTCAAGCCCAGGGGGCGGCGCTTTCGCGGTTGCTGTCCCCCCGGCCCGCCCATATCCTGCCGGTGACAGGAACCTTCCTTCCCAGGAGAACGCAGCGATGGGCGCGAACCTTTTCGACGTGAGCGGCAAAGTGGCGCTGGTGACCGGTGGCAGCAAGGGGCTGGGCAAGGCGATGGCGCGCGGCCTGGCCGAGGCCGGCGCCGATGTGGTCATCTCCAGCCGGCACGAGGACGAGCTGCGCCCCGCCCTCGACGAGATCCTGAAGGGTACCGGGCGGCGCGGCCACCTGATCGTCGCCGACATGGCGAAGCGCGACGACGTCAAGCGGCTGGCCCGGGGCGCCCTGGAGAAGATGGGCCGGATCGACATCCTCATCAACAACGCCGGCACCAACGTCCCGCAGGCGATCGACGAGATCACCGACGAGGACTGGGACCGCGTGATGGAGATCAACCTGCACTCGGTCATGGGGCTGACGCGGGCGCTGGTGCCGCAGATGAAGGAGCGGCGCTGGGGCCGGATCATTCACATCTCGTCGATCATGGGGCTGGTGTCGAACGCGGGCCGCGGTTGCTACTCGGCGACGAAGGCCGCTCTGATCGCGATGGTGCGGGCGACGGCGGTGGAGCTGGGCGGCTTCGGGGTGACGGTGAACTGCATCGCCCCGGGGCCGTTCTTGACGGACCTGCCGGGGCGGCTGCTGTCGGACGTGGAGAAGGAGCGGTTCGCGAAGATGACGGCGCTGGGGCGCTGGGGCGAGCCGAAGGAGCTGGTCGGGCCGGCGCTGCTGCTGGCGAGCGACGCCGGCTCGTACATCACCGGCGCGACGATCGTGGTCGATGGCGGTTACGTGGCGCGCTAACACGTCTGCAGCCGTCACGGCGAACGGCCGGCGTAAGCCGGCTGGTACGGCACCCCGCGTGGCGTGCCGTACCAGCCGGCTTACGCCGGCCGTTCGCCAATCAGATCAGGCCTGACTGTCCGCCGAGTCCGCCGCGCAGGGGCGTCGTCCGCGGCGGCCGCGGCTTCACCTCGACCTCCTCGGCGTCCTCCGCCGCCTCCGGCTCCGCCGCCTGGGACTTCAGGGCGGCCTTCAGCGACAGCGACATGCGCCGGTTCTGCGGGTCGATGCTCAGCACCATCACCTGCACCTCCTGCCCCTCCTTGACGATGTCGCCCACGCGCCGCACCCGCTGCGGCGCCAACTCGGAGATGTGGATCAGGCCCTCCACCCCCGGCTCCAGCTCCACGAAGGCACCGAAGTCCGCCAGGCGCGTCACCGTGCCCTTGACGATGTGGCTGTGCGGATACCTGTCCTGGATGTTGTCCCACGGGCTCGACGTCAGCTGCTTCAGGCCGAGACTGAGCTTGCGCTTCTCGCGATCGACGCGCAGCACGATGACCTTGACCGTCTGCCCGGGCTGCACGATCGTCGAGGGGTCCTGCACCCGCTGCCAGCTCATTTCGCTGACGTGCAGCAAACCGTCGGCGCCGCCGAGGTCCACGAAGGCACCGAAGTCGCGCACCGAGCGCACAATCCCGTCGCGGACCTGCCCCTCGGCGATCTCCTGCCACAACTTCTCGCGCAGCTCCTCGCGCTCGCGCTCCAGCAGCGCCCGCCGGCTGACGACCAGGTTCCGCTCGGCGGGATCGACCTCGGCGACGAGGCACAGCAGGCGCTGGTTGACGTACTGCTCGGCGTTCTCGACGCGGTACATGTCGATCTGGCTGATCGGCATGAAGCCGCGGATGCCGTTGACGTCCACCTCCAGGCCGCCCTTGTTGGTGCTGATGACGCGGACCTCGACCTTCATGCCGATGGCGACGCTCGCCCAGTCGGCCTCGACCGCGGCGCCCTTGCGCGTCAGCCGCAGCAGGCCGTTCGCCGGGTCGTAGCCCTCGATATCGACCTCGACCTCGGTGCCAATGGCCGGCGTGCCCTCGGGGAACTGCAGCAGGGGCAGCAGGCCCTGGGTGCGGCCGCCGGGCACTTCCACGAACACGTCGGCGCCGTGGACGGCGAGGACCTTGCCCTTCTTCCGCGCGGGCGGGGCGCCCGGCGTGGCGTGTGGCCTCTTCTCCGGCTCGCCGCCGAGCAGCTCCTTCTCGGACAGCCCGGCCAGGGCCTCCTCCAGGTCGCTCTCGATCTCCCTGTCCAGCTCGCGCAGGCTCGGGGCGGAGCCGCCGAACAGGTGCTCGTCCTGGACCGAGGGGACCGGCAGGTGCCGCGGCGTGGAGCCGGTGGGCCGGCTGCCGCGGCGGAGGCGGTCGGCCCCCTGCCGGTCCTGCGGCCCGCGCCCGGGCCTCCCGCCGGGCGCCGCGGGTGCGGGCGGGGCGGCGGGCGTTTCGGGCGCCGGGGCGGCCTCGGCCTGGGCGGGCGGCGCGTCGGCCGGCGTCTCGGCGGGGGGCGTTTCAACCCTTTCAGGATCGCTCATGATGCATACCTCAGCAAGCGGCAAGCCCAGGGCCGGTTCAGGGCCCGCGCCCGCCGCCCTGGTTGTCGTCGAGGAGGTCGATGCGCCGGCCCTCCGCACGGGAGACCAGGTCGCACAGCCTCTGGTAGAAACGCGGGTCCACCTCGAATTCGCCCAGCCAGTCGCGCGATAGGAACTGGAGCTGCCGGGCCGTGTGGTCGGGGAAGTGGAACTTCACCGCCCCGCCGACCGGGACTTGCCCCACCGGGCCGCCCCTCCACACAACGTCCCTGTGGGCTTCTCTCTGCCGCAGCCGGAACACCGCGAAGAGATCTTCGAGCGCCTCCGGCCGGTCCACGGTCAGCGTCTTCGCCTGCCCGCCGACCGCGTAGGTGACGGTCAGGCTCACGGCCTGGCGCATGACCAACTCCTCGCTCACCGGCAGGATCCCCGTCTGGAAGATGAGGATGCGCAGCCCGAACGAGGTCAGCAGAATCAACCCCACCACAAGGACAACCGTCCGGGGGTGCATGATCGTGGCTCCGCGTTTCCGCCCCCGCCCGCGCGGGGGCGGGATGTTCTGTTATTCTATGAAGTGGCCCGGCCGCGCAAGGACCTGGGGAGGTGATTTTTCCCGGCGGCCCGCGGGAGGGGCCGCGCCGTTCAGCCGCGGCCACCAGGGCTGCGCGGTTTGCAGCACGGCGGTGCGAAAGAAGGACCCTGCCTACGACAGGAGGACGGGCCGGGCGCCCGCGGTTTGGCCGGCGAACACCTCTTGCAGCATGCTCGCCCGGCGCACTCCCGTCCCGAGGGTTGCCGACATCAAGGCGCTGCCATCGTCGTCGTCCAGGCCGGCCACGTGACCAAGTTCGTGCAGCGCGACGGTCAAGAGGTCGATGCGCCCGCTCGCCGGACCGCCGGGTACCGCGGAGCCGTCCGGCCGGAACTCCTCGTCCTGCGACGGCGTCGGATCGACGAACCAGCCGTGACCGGCTGCGTCCTGGTCGAACACCACCCAGCGTGCGGCGGGGAAGGCCAGGCCGAGGTAACCAGGCGGCAAGGACCCGACCTCGAACCGGCTGGATCACGTCTCAGCGGGCGGCGCCGTACTCCCGCCGCAGCGCGCGGGCGGCGGCGACGAGGCTTTTCAGTTTGGCGTACGCCTCTTCCAGCGGGATCTCGTGGTCCTTGCCGGGGGCGAAGCCGCAGTCGGGGTTGAGCGTCACGCGCTCCGGCGCCACGTGCGCCAGCGCCTTCCCCACGCGCTCCACGATCCGCTCGGGCGGGTCGATCTCGGGGAAGCGCACGTCCACGCAGCCCAGGCCGACCTGCACCTCCTCGGGCAACTCGCGCAGCACCGACACGTCGCCGGCCACCGGGATGCTGAACTCCAGCATGAGCTGGCGCACGCGCAGGCGCTTCAGCTGCGGCAAGATGGGTTCGTAACCGCCGGCTGCCCCCCAGCCGCGCCGCCCCCAGTTTCGGCGGCAGACGTGGACGGCCAGCGTCACGCCCTGCACGCCCTCGACGACCGCGTTGATCCAGTCCACGGCGCGGGTCATCTCCGCCTCCGGGTCCGGGAAGCGCGCCCGCACCTCGGGGTCCACAAGGACGCCGAGGTGCGGCTCGTCGAACTGGACCACGTCCACCCCCACGTCGCGGATCGCCAGCAGTTCCTGCCGCAGCACCGGGACGAGCGCCTCGCAGAACGCCTCGCGGGTCGGGTAGGCGAAGCGCGAGTGCTCCGGCTCCCACATGCGCTGGCCGATCAGGTACGGCGAGGGCAGGCAGACCTTGACGTGGACGTCCGTGTTCGCGCGCAGGAAGCGCGCCTCCTCCGCGACGACGCCGGGGCTGCACGGCGTCATCGGCTCGGTGACGACCTGGTGGTAGGCGAACACCTCGCGCTTCACCCAGCGGAAGCCGGTCATCAGTTCGGCGACGACGTCCACGTAGCTTTCGCGCCGCCATTCGCCATCGGAGATGATGTCGATGCCGGCCTGCTCCTGCATGCCGATGGCGAAGCGGACGGCGTCGTCCATGCGGCGGCGCCAGGCGGGGTCGGCGTCGCCGGTGCGCGAGCCGGCGCGCAGCAGGTCCTTGACGTACTGCGGCCGCGGCAGGCTGCCGACGACGGTGGTGGGGAACAGCGGGAGCGGGGACGGCATGGCCGGGCCTCCTGCGAGTCAGCGGAGGGCGACGCGCAGGATGGTAGCAGATCGACGACCGCTTGCCCACAAAATAACGGGAGGGCGCGCGGGGCGCGGGCGCCGTTTTGAAACTTGGAGGAAAGCGTCACTTTCGCCGCCGCGTCCTTGCACCGGCAATCCGGCCCTTGTTAAGATATTACATTGAACCCGGCCCGATCCCGGCGCGTCCTACCTCCACGAACGTCGCCGAGGCGCCGGCAGAAGGGCTGGCGCGGCGCGCCATCAGAGAAAGGGGGTCCTATGCATTCCCGTTCCAACTCGGCTCTGGACGCCAGCGTCCTGGTCTTGAACAAGTTATTCATGGCGGTACACATCATCTCCGTGCGGCGGGCGTTCTGCCTGCTCTGCAAGGAGTTGGCCGAGGTTGTGAACCTGGAAGACGGCCAGTTCGCCACGTACAACTTCTCGACCTGGCGCGAGGTCAGCGAGTATCGGGCGGGGCACGTCCGCTGCCAGGACGACGACTGGGTCAAGACGGTCAGCAGCGAGATCCAGGTGCCGCGCGTCATCCGTCTGCTGAGCTACGAGAAGCTGCCCAGGCAGACGGTGAAGTTCAACCGCCGCAACATCTTCGCCCGCGACAACAACCAGTGCCAGTACTGCGGCCGGAAGTTCCCGACCTCGGAACTGAGCCTGGATCACGTCCTCCCGCGCAGCCAGGGCGGCCAGAGCAGCTGGGAGAACATCGTCTGCGCCTGCGTCGCCTGCAACGTGCGCAAGGGCGGCCGTACCCCCAAACAGGCGCACATGGGCCTGATCCGCAAGCCGGAGAAACCCAAGCGCAGCCCGGTGCTCAACCAGAAGCTCACCCTGACCAAGTACCAGTCGTGGAGGACGTTCCTCGAGAACGCCTACTGGTCGGTCGAGCTGAAGTGAGCCGCTGACCGACCCCGCGACGGGCCTGGCCACGTGCCGCCGACGCCTCCGTCTTCGGACGCAGGCCAGGCGGCACGCGGCCGTTTTTTCGCCGCCGCTGCCTTTACCCGCTCTCGCCCTTCAGCCAGGATGCCATTCTCCCTCTCACGTCGCCCGCCCGCTCTCCGCCTGCCTCCCGACCCGCCGCAGTCGTCCCCCTCACAGGCCGGCGCTTTTCGCTCACGTTCAGGGCGCAGATTGCCGATTCAACTCCAACGGCTCATGCCGGGTCGGAGAGCCTACGCATTGGCCGACGACACCGCCGTTCTCCCGTGACGGGATCGCGACGCGGTTCGCGCCGGACCATTCCTTCTTCGCGAGACACACCTGCGCCCCACACGCGACCGCGACCCCGCCGAATGGTCGTCGCACGACCCGAGAACGAAAGGGAAGGACGATGGGAGACGTCATCGCGCTGGACATCGCCCGCGGAGCGGGACCGGGGCTCACCGAGCGACTGGAGCGCGGCGAGGTCATCTATTACCCGGCCTGCCCCTTCCCGCTGCCCAACGCCGACCACCGTTATCTCCTCGAACAACGCCTCGCCAGCCGGGCGCATAAGAATATCAGTTACCACCCGCACTCCGGGAAGGTGAACGGCTTCCTCGACCGCTCCCCCGATCACGCGGGGCGGCTGCGCGAGGTGCTGGCCCGCTTTTCGGGGATGGCGACCGACTGGTTAAGCGCCACCCTGCCGCGCTACGTCAGCGGCTGGCGGCTCGACATGGTGAGCCTGCGGCCGGAGGAGGAGGCGACGCGGCAACTGCGGCAGACGGCGCGCAACGACCTGCTGCACGTCGATGCCTTCCCGAGCCGCCCGACCAACGGCGCCCGCATCCTGCGCTTCTTCGTCAACATCAACCTCACCGAGCCGCGCGTCTGGGTCACGTCCGACCCCTTCGCCGTCCTGCTGTGGCGCTACGGCGCCCAGGCCGGGCTGCCGACGAGTGAGGCCGGCTGGGTCGGCCGCCTGGGCGAAGGCGTCCTGCGGGCGCTGCGGCTCAAGCGGCGGCGGTCGGTGTACGATGCGTTCATGCTCCGCCTGCACAACTTCCTGAAGGCGAACGCCGACTTCCAGCAGGGCTGCGTCAAACGGGTCTGGAACTTTCCGCCCGGGTCGGCGTGGATGGTCATCACCGACACCGCGAGCCACGCCGTGCTGCGCGGCCGCTACGCGCTGGAACACTCGTACTTCCTCGCCCCCCACACGCTGGCCCTGCCCGACGAGTCGCCCGCGGCGCTGCTGGAGGGTGCCTGCGGAAGGCGGGTCCTGGACCGGGCCGCCTGAGCTTGACTATCCCGCTGCCACGGCCGCTGCCGCCTTCGGTTGGCGCCCCCCCAGTTCCCGGTAGAACTCACACGTCCGCCGGGCGACGCTCGCCCAGCTGAAAAGGCGCTCGACGCGCTCTCGGGACCGCGCCCCCATTTGTTCGAGGCGCTCCGGGTCCACCAACAGGCTGTTGATCGCGGCGGCTAGGTCGAGGGCGAAGCGGGCCGGATCGCGTGGCTCGAAGTCCGCACCGCCCCGCGGCGCGAACGGCACCAGCAGCCCCGTCTGGCCGGGGACGACCACCTCCTTGATTCCCCCGACCGCGGAGGCGACCACCGGCGTGCCGCACGCCATCGCCTCCAGGTTGATGATGCCGAACGGCTCGTACACCGACGGGCACACGAACAGGGTCGCCTGGCTGTACAGCGGAATCAAGTCCTCGCGGGGAACGATGCGCGCGACCCAGATCACCTCGTTGGTCGTCGCCTTGCTCGCCTGCTCCACCTTCTCCGCCATCTCCCGCCCGACCTCCTCCGTGTCCGGGGCGCCGGCGCACAGGACCACCTGGACGCCAGGGCGAAGGTGGGGGATGGCATGGACCAGGTGGATGATGCCCTTCTGGCGCGTGATCCGGCCGACGAACAGGATGAAGGGTTTGCCCGGGTCGATGCCGTAACGGACGAGGACGGCCGGGTCGCGGGTCGGCCGGTACTGGTCGAGATCGATGCCGTTGGGGATGACGCGGATCTTCTCGTGGGGGACGCCGTAGAGTTGGTGTACGTCCGCGCGCATCGACTCGGAGACGGCGACGACGCCGTCGGCATTCCGGTAGGCCGTCTCCTCGATCCACGAGCTGGCCCGGTAGGCGGTGCCGAGCTGCTCCACTTTCCAGGGGCGGTGCGGCTCCAGCGAGTGCGTGGTGAGCACCAGCGGGGCGCCGGTGAGCTGCTTCAGCAGGCACCCGGCCAGGTGCGTGTACCAGGTGTGGCAGTGGACCACGTCCACCTGACCCAGCAGCCCGGTCATGACCAGGTCTCGGGCCAGGGTGTCCATGAACTTCTGGTGGCGACGGTCCTGATACGGCGGCGCGAAGCCGGCCTGGACCCCCTGGACGGTCAGGTTCCCCTGCCGGACCACCTGCTCCCCGAAGGCGAGGACAGTCACCTGATGTTCGCCGTCGTCGATCCGGGTCAGCTCGCGGGTGAGGTACTCGACGTGGACCCCGGCGCCTCCGTAGACATGGGGCGGGTACTCGTTCGTCAGGAGCGCGATGCGCATGAGGGTTCCTGCCTTCCGGCCGCACTCCGCCGTTCCGGGGCGGGTACGTCTTCCGAACGGGTCAGTGCAATTGGCGCGCCGCGGGAGAACCGAGCGGGACAGGCGGGCAGGTCACTCCAGGCGAACGGCCGGCGTGAGCCGGCTGGTCCTGCGCCCCTTCCAGGCGAACGGCCGGCGTGAGCCGGCTGGTCCTGCCGCCCCTTCCAGGCGAACGGCCGGCGTGAGCCGGCTGGTCCTGCCGCCCCTTCCAGGCGAACGGCCGGCGTGAGCCGGCTGGTCCTGCGCCCCTTCCAGGCGAACGGCCGGCGTGAG
>JBBRPS010000232.1:0-12825 GCA_038227745.1 Gemmatales bacterium
CCCAGGGGCGACCCACACAAGCCCGACGCGCCAGCGAGGAACCCCTCGCTGGCGCGTCGGGCTTGTGTCGTTTGTCCGTCGTGCCTGTTACCCGCCGACCGCAGCCAGCGCCCGTCCGGCCTGCCACTGTTCCCCCTCGCGCACGACCTCGCGATACAGTGTGTCGCGCTCGACCGGCACGCGCCCCGCCTCCTCGATCAGCCGGCGGATCTCCGCCACGCTCATCTCCTGCGGCGATTCCGAGCCGGCATCGTGGTAAATCTTCTCATGCACCACGGTGCCGTCGAGGTCGTCGGCGCCGAACCCCTGCGCCAGCTGCGCCGTCTTGATGCCCAGCATGACCCAGTACGCCTTGATGTGCGGGAAGTTGTCGAGCATCAGCCGGCTCACCGCCATCGTGCGCAGGTCCATCAGCACGCTCGGCTTCTGCAGGTGGGAGAGGCCGGTGTTGTCGGGGTGGAAGGCGAGCGGGATGAAGGTCTGGAAGCCGCCGGTCTGGTCCTGCAGTTCACGCAGGCGGCACAGGTGGTCGATGCGGTGGTGCGGCTTCTCGATGTGGCCGTAGAGCATGGTCGCGTTGGAGCGCAGGCCCAGCTCGTGCGCCTCGCGGTGAGTGCGGATCCAGGCGTCGGCGTCGGCCTTGTGCTCGCAGATGCGGTCGCGCACCTCGGGGTGGAAGATCTCGGCGCCGCCGCCCGGCAAGCTGCCCAGTCCCGCTTCCTTGAACTCGGCGAGCAGGTCGCGCGTCGGCCGGCCCGTCAGGCGCGCGAACCAGTCCCACTCGACCGCCGTGTACGCCTTGAGGTGCAGCCGCGAGTGCGCCTGGTGGATGATGCGGACGACGTTGAGATACCAGTCGTAGGGCAGCTGGTGGTGCAGGCCGCCGACGATGTGCAGTTCGGTGGCGCCGCGGCGGTCGGCCTCGGCGGCGCGTTCGAGGATCTGCGCGTCGCTCATCACGTAGCCCTTGGGGCTCTTGAGGTCGGCCCGGAAGGCGCAGAAGGTGCAGCGGTAGACGCAGACGTTCGTCGGGTTGAGGTGCGTGTTGACGTTGTAGTAGGTAAACTTGCCGTTCTTGCGCTCGCGCACCGTGTTGGCCAGCTCGCCGAGGGTGAACAGGTCGGCGTGCTCTTCGAGGTAAAGGCCGTCCTCGAAGGAGAGGCGTTCGCCAATTTCGACCTTGGTGCGGATGGCGGAGAGACGGGTATCGGCAATGGGTGGGGTCATGATTGTCCTCGTGAGCGGGCGTGTCTCCTCATGGGCATTGTAGGGGGGATGCGCTTGTTTTTCTAGCTCCTGAAAGTTCAGAAAGCCGCATGGGCAACCTCTCTGGACCGCTTGCCCATGGCGAGGGTAGGATGGTGGCGGTACAACGATCCAACGACACAGAGGCGACCATCATGGCAATCAGCCTTGCTGAGGATGTCAAGACCGTTGAAGACCTGGAGGCCGCGCCGCGAAAGCTGCTGGAACAGGCCCGCGCGACCGGCCGCCCGGTAGTCATTGCCGAGGCAGGCAAACCGTCCGTGGTCGTGCTGACGGCGGAACGGTACGAATGGCTGATCCACCTGCTCAACCTGTCCCACATGCTGAACGAGGGCATGGAGGATCTGCGAGCGGGGAGGGTCAAGTCGGTGGAGGATGTCTTCAAGGAGCTGGGCCTTGGCAAAAAAAAGGTGGCGCGTTGAGTTCACCGCCGCCGCCAACCGTGACCTGCACGCCATCCGTGATTTCATCAGTCAGGATCGGCCGGCCGCGGCAGCGCGGTGGTTGCGCGAAGTGCGGCGGCGGATTGAGCTGCTGAAGACCGTGCCCCTGGGCTTCGAGGCCATCCCCGAGGCGCCGGAGGTGGCGCTGCCGCTCCGCCACCTCATTTACGGGAACTATCGCATCGTCTACCTCGTCGATGACGAGCGGGTAAGCATTATCCGCATCGTCCATGCCGCTCGCCTGCTGACCCCCGGCCTGCTCGGCCTCGAGCCGCCTGAGACTCCGGCGCCGTCCGAGTAATCGCTCTCACACCGCCGTCACGGGTTCTGTGGCGCCGACAGCCCCTCGCCGGGCAGGAAGAAGAGTTCCGCCACACGGCAGCGAAACTCCGGCAGCACGTCGCCGCCCGTCAACTCCTCATCCTCCTCAATGACCTGCGGCAGCTGGTTCGGTCGGTACACGGTGACGGTCCGCCCGACAGGGTCCACGAGCCACACCAGCGGGATGCCATGCGTCAGGAACAGGGTGATCCGCTGCGTGACCTTGCCCCACTGGTCGTTGGGCGAAAGCACCTCGATGGCCAGTGCCGGGGACCGATCCGGATACTTCGTGTCCAGGTCGTCGTAACGCCGAACGTCGCCATAGAGTACAACGTCGGGGCCGCGCACTGTGTCGGGGTCGCGCTCCAGGATCAGGTCGGTGTCGTTGCTGCAGACGTAGCCCTTGCGCTGCTGGAACGTGAAGTTGCCCAGGATGCGGGCGACGTTGCCGCAGATGAAGCCGTGGCGTTCGCCGGGTCGAGACATCTCCACGACCTTTCCCCGGTCCATCTCGAAGTGCCGGTCGCGGTTCTCCGGGCGGCCGGCCCACGCGAAGAACTCCTCGGCGGTCATCCGGTCCGTCATTACGGTACTCATGCCGGTCCTTTCTCAACCTCCGTGTTTCCGCAGTTCGACCGTCAGCGGCTGCCCGTCCAGCTTCACGATCACCTGGCGGTCGTCTCCGCCCTCGGGAGCGCCGTGCTCAAGGGCCGCAGCTCTCTACTCTTCTTCGTCCTTGTCCTCTTGCATGACTCTCTGCCTGCGGCGCACGAGTTCCGACGCACCCGGGTGGCTCATCCATTGAAAAACGGCGTCGAAGACCTCCTCGATCTCGGTGACGCCCGAGCATGCCCTCACTTTGATCCGGGCGCCGCACCTGGGGCACTGCGCGTAGAATTCAAAGGGGGAGACGGCGAACACCTGACCGCAATGCTCCACTTCGCGCTTCAGGGGGAAGGCCTTGATCTTCCCGATGAGGCCGCAGGGGATGGCGATGGCTTCGGGGTTGTTGGGCTTCATGTTCATCCGATCCGTCAAAGCAGGAGCGCTCAGGCTTTCGCCGCCCTGAACAGTTCAATCGTGAGCGGCTGCCCGTCCACCTTCACGCACGCCCGGTGGGCGCCTTCTCCCAGCGGCCGGCTCGCCCACTCGGCGACCAACGTCTCACTGCCGAGGTAGTCGCGGTGCGCCGCGATCGCCTGCGGCAGCGCCGGCGCCTCGGTATGCAGGTATAACACGATCCGGTCTTCCATCTCCAGTCCGGCGTCCTTGCGCGCCTGCTGGACGTGCCGCACCACCTCGCGCGCCATGCCCTCGCCGGCCAGTTCCTCGGTGACGCGCACGTCGAGGGCGACCTGCGTGCTCCCGTCCACCACGCCCGCCCAACCCTCCGCGGCAACGTTCTGCACCACGACGTCGGCCGGCTCCAGCGTCACCGCGCCGCCGGGGCAGTTCAGCTCGAACGGCTCGCCGGCGCTGACCTTTGCCATGATCGGCGCCGGGTCCGTCGCGGCCAGGGCCGCCACCACCTCCTTGAGCCGCGGACCGAACTTCGGCCCGAGCGTCTTCATGTTGGGCCGGACCTCCTGCCGCAGCAGCGGACCGTTGCCGTTGTCGTGCAGGGCGACGTGCTTGATGTTCAGCTCCTCCTGGATCTGGTCGGCGAAGCGCTCGACCGCCCGACGCACGCTCTCCTCACCCGCCTGCACCCGGAGTTCGGCGAGCGGCTGCCGCACCTTGATCTTGACCGTGTTCCGCGCCGCCGAGCCGAGCGAGACGAGATCCAGCAGGGCGTCCATGTCCGCGGACAGCGTCTCGTCGATCAGGTCTTCCTTGACCTCGGGGAAGGGCGACAGGTGAACGCTCTCGGCCCGGCCCGCGACACCCTGCGTTAGGTTCTGGTACATCGTCTCGCTCAGAAACGGCACCACCGGGGCGAACAGCTTCGTCAGCGTCAGCAGCACTTCGTAGAGCGTCTGATAGGCCGCCGGCTTGTCGGCTCCCTTCTCGCTCTTCCAGAAGCGGCGGCGGTTACGGCGGACGTACCAGTTGCTCAGGCGGTCGTCCACGAATTTCTCGGCCTCCAGGCAGAACGCCTGCACGTTGAACTTCGCGAACTCCGCGCGCGCCTTCTTCACCAGCACCTGCAGGTCGGACAGGATCCAGCGGTCGATGTCCGGCCGCTGCTGTACCGGCACCTGCGGTGCCGCCATATCGAAGCCTCCCCGTTCGGGCGGGATGCGCGCGTTGTTGCAGAAGAAGGCGTAGGTGTTCCACAACTTCAGGAAGAACCGGGCGCGCAGCTCGTTCGCCGGGTGCGGACCGAAGTTGATGTTCGCCGCCGGATTGTGCCGGGCGTACATCCAGCGGAGCACGTCCGCGCCCATCGGCGGGTACTTGGCCAGAAGCACCGTGACCGACTTGCCTTCCTCCTCAATCTCGCCCACCTTCAATTCCTGGGCCAGGTCCGGGAGCGGGGATTTCAGAGCGGCTTCGGGCGATTCTCCCGGCTTCAGCTTGCGCGCGTGTCCCTTCGCGTCGCGCACGGCAAGCCAGTAACCCTCGTCGGCCGCCCCCTCAAAGGGGATGGCGTTGCCCTTCGACTTATGCATCTCGCTGCCGTTCTCGTCGCGCACCAGGGCATGGCCGAGTAGTACCTTGAACGGCACCCGCCCTGTCATCATCGTGCTCATGGCGAGGATGGCGTAGAACCAGTTGCGGAACTGGCCGGGAAGCGACTCGGTGATGAAGTCCGCCGGGAACCACTCCTCCCAGTATTTGCGGTCGCGGTTGTAGCCCACGGTCGAGTACGGCACGATGCCGGCGTCCAGCCAAGGATTGCCCACGTCGGGGACGCGGCTCGCCTTGCCGCCGCACTTCGTACACTTCACCTTCACCTGGTCGATCCACGGCCGGTGCGGGGTGTGGCCCTCGAACTCCTGCCAGCCCTCGACGGCGCGCTCCTTCAGCTCTGCACGGCCGCCGATCACGTCGAAGGCCCCGCACGACTCGCACACCCAGATTGGCAGCGCCAGGCCCCAGAAGCGCTTCTTGGAGATCATCCAGTCGCCCATGTTGCGCAGCCAGTCCAGCTCGCGCGCCTTGCCGTTGATCGCCTCGGGCAGGAACGTCGCCTGCTCGGTGACGCGCATGATCTCCTCGCGCCACTTCATGTCGATGAACCACTCGTCCACCAGGCGGAACAGCAGTTCCGTCTTGCAGCGCCAGCAGTGCGGGTAGCTGTGCGGGTACTTCTCGACCGCCAGCAGCAGGCCCTTTTCCTCCAGGTTCGCCAGGATCCAGTCCACGGTCGCGGGGTCGATGGCCGACTTGCCTTCCAGCGGGCCGAAGCCTGGCACAAACACGCCCTCCTCGTCGAGCGGCGCGATCGGCACGAGCTTCTGCTCCTTGCTCAGGAGGAAGTCCTCCTTGCCGCAGCCCGGCGCGGTGTGGACAATGCCCGTGCCCTCGACCGCGCCGACCGCGTCCCACGCGATGACGCGGTGGACCGCCCGCGCCGGCTCGTTCGGCCCCCAGCCCTGTTTGAGGACCACGTCGGCGATCTCGGCCGGGTAGCCCGCGGGGTGGTTCTGGGCCGGCAACTCGTCGAACGGCCCGTCATACCTCCAACCGAGCATTTCCTTGCCGGATAACTCGCCGATCACCTCGAAGCCGCTTTTGTCCTTCTCCTTGAAAATCTGTTCGAGCGACTTGAGCTTGGGCACGCCCTCGACCCACTCCTTGCGCTTGAACTCCTCCTCCTTGCGGTGCGCCGTCAGGGCGCCCTTCGCGAGGTAGTAAACCTGGCCGCGGTGGCGGACCTTGACGTAGGTGAGGTTCGGGTTCACCGCGGCGGCGACGTTGCTGCTGAGCGTCCAGGGCGTGGTGGTCCAGACGAGAAGGTTTTCGCCGGGCCGGTCGCGCAGGGGAAAGCGCACGAAGACGGCGCGGTGCGCGACGAGCTGATAGCCTTCGTGCATCTCCATCTGGCTGAGGCCGACGGCGCAGCGCGGACACCACGGCATGGCATCGTAACCGCGGTAGACGAGACCGCGGTCGTGGCACTTCTTGAGGAAGGTCCAGATCGTGTAATTATTTTCCTCCGACATGGTGTAATAGCTGCGTCGCTGGTCCGGCGGCTTCTGCCAGTCCTCGGCGCGGTCCCAGTCCATCCAGTAGCCCAGGCGGATCGACTGCTCGGTCTGCCGTCGGGCGAACTTGTCCACGCGCTGCTTGCAGAGCTGGACGAAGTGGTCGATACTGGCAAAGCGGTCGCCGGGGACGAGGTTCTCGATGTCGCGCTTGGAGCGCAGTTTGAGTTCCTTTTCGACCTCGACCTCGACCCAGAGACCCTGGCAGTCGAAGCCGTTCTGATAGCGCTCTTCATGGCCGGTCATGGCGAAGAAGCGCTGGTAGGCGTCCTTGTAGGTACGGCCCCAGGCGTGGTGAACGCCCATGGGATTATTCGCGGTGATCGGGCCATCGAGGAAGGACCACTTCGGCTTGCCGCGGTTCTGTTCGCGCAGCTTGTCGAAGGCGCCGGTGCGCTGCCAGAATTCGAGGACGGCCCGCTCCTGGGCGGGAAAGTCCACCTGCGTGTCCACCTTGTCGAACGGCATGTCTGCACCCCTCGTCATGGGTCGAAAGAGTTCATCTTACTGGACCGACGGGATACAGGAATGGGTTCGGGGATGGCGTCCCATGGCGCCGGCCTGGCGACGCGCTGCCGGCCAGCCACCAAAAATGGAACTGGGAGTCTGTTCTTGAAGGGGGGTCAACGGTGGATCGCCCCCAGCCGGGGGCGGGGTGAGGCGGCTTGCCGCGCAGCGTGCCAAATCGGCTGGTCGGTTGGCACGGAACTGTCTTCGCCGCAAGTTATAGGAAAATAATGTCTTGCGCCGAGCCGGCCAGAGCAGCGTGCCAACGTGCCAGGGGTATGCCCCGGCCCGCCAAGGCTCTGGGCAAGCAGCACAATCCCCTCCCCCACCCTTTGGGAACAGACTATGACACCGACTTCCGCGGCGGTCCGAACTCGCGCAGCAGGGCAGTCAGGGCCGGTTCCGGCTCGACGTAAGTCGCCTCGGCGTTGCCCTGCTGCCATCGGCCTCGCGCGGACAGGACCAGCAGCAGCTTGTGCGGGGCGCGCTGATCGCCCTGACGCCAGGTGTTCAGCTCGTCGAAACGGGCCAGGACGTGTTCCGCAGGAGCCACCAGTGTTCTCGCGTACAGAATGCCAAATGCCGCCTCCTCGCTATAATATCAAGTTAATCAATGGCTTGTAGAGCAGGAGGAGATGATGATCGCCCCGCAGTTTGTCCACGGCATGCGACCGCAAGGTTGGGTAGAAGTCGATGCAGCCCGCCTCCTGCTCGTCCTCGCCCGTTTTGCGCGCCCGGCCAACGCAGCGACCCGCCGCCTCTCCTGCCTGCCTGCCGATCCGTTCGAGTTGCATTTCGCCTCGGAATACTACCTGCAGAAGCTGGACTTCCTTCTCCGTTATCCCGCCTACTTCGTATACGAACTGACGGAACTGCACTACGCAGGAAACGAGTCCGCCTCCGATGGCGAGGAAGTGAAGGCCACCATCCGGCGCATTCTGACAGACCAGGAGCCAGAACTCCAGACAATCCCGTTCCGCAAGTTTTGGCGTGGCGCATACGAGCGACTGGACAACGTCGAGGCATGGTGGCTTGCCAGACGCCTCGTCTACACGAAGTTCGAGCTTCGCGGGCGGGCGGCAGCGTGGAAGCACTATTTTGTGACCAAACAGGGAGTTAGCGTCGCCAGCCGACTCCGCACCAACCTGGAACACGCTGCTTGGTACGCTAACCGAATCGACGAGATCTACCGCTACATGGGGCACCTCAGCGCCTCGGACATCAAGGACCGGCAGTACCGGCATGAGCGGTATCGCCTGGCCCAGATCAGCGAACTGATCCCGGACCTCACCGTGGAAGAGATCAGGCAAAACTTCCAGGACGTGTTTGGCGAGCCGTTGGAGGTGCCGATTGGGCAAGAAACGCACGGATAAGCCAGCGCCGACCCCGCCGCTGTCCATCGACGATATCACCGACCGCGCCTATGCAAAATTCAGCGCTCGGTCGCGAGAGGATATTTCGCGCGGCGATGTCCGCGAAGTGGTTGCCGGGCTGGACCTTGGGAAGCTGCGCCCGTCACGACAGGTGCCGCGCCTCGTCGTCCGGCGGCTCCGAATCACGGGGACGAAGCGCCCTGTCGGACAGAAGCCGTCAGCCATCAACTACGACCAAGAATTCGCCCCCGGCGTTAACGTGATCCTCATCGAGCATAACTTGGTCGGCAAATCGTCGATCCTCAAGACGATCAAGTTCGCCCTGACCGGGGACGATGAGGACTACGACGCGGACGTGCGCGAATGGATCAGGGAGGTTTGGCTGGAGTTCACCCTCGACGACCGCGAATACACCATCCTGCTTGCCCGCCGTGAGAATGGGCTGCATGGTATGCTTGTGCCAGGCAGGAAGGGGTGCCCGATCGAGGAAGTCCCGCCGGCAGAATCAGCCCTCGGCTTTTACAACAAGGGGCCGGAGGAGATTCAGACGGGACTCAGGGAGTTCTTCGTACACGAGTTCGGTCTTGCCACCTTGGGCTGGAACCAGGCCCACCGATCGGGCGACGGACGGTCGTCGGAGTGCTGGGCGAGCTGGCGGACGTTTTTCCATGCGCTGCGAATCCCCGACGACAACCACACTTATCTTCTATGCAGGCCAGACCCAGGCATCGGGAATCAAGAGCTGCTGCTGTTCTCGGCGTTCCTCGGGCTTCACCTGATCGAGCCGCTGAACAAGCTGAGCATGGAGGCTTCGGCGATCCGCAAGAGCACCGCAGCCAAGGAAGAGAACGCCGAAAAGAGCGCCGAACGCATAGCGGAACTCAACCGACGGCGCAGGGAACTGCAGGCCGAACTCAACGCCCTTGACGACGACCTCCAGCGGCGGCTCTCCGTGCTACTTGGCGGCGACTTGTCCCAGAAGATTGTTGAGACCGAGGTGGAACTCGCGACGGCGGACGCGGAGGTCAAGCTCCTGCAGGAGCAGCTGCAAAATCTGACGATCCAGATGTGCCAGCAACGAGCGAATGCCCGGAGGTTGCGGGAGCAAATCGAATTGAGTTGCGAGCTTTCGGGGATAGAGGTTCGCCTTTGTCCGCACTGTACGCAGGGAATCGAGGCGGCGGCGGTCGAGCGCGAGAAGAAGGTTCACAAGTGCCGCGTTTGTTCAAAGCAGGTGCCGCAGGCCCCAGAGGAAGAGGCCGAGATTCTGGAGGCGGTCGCCGTTCAGTGTGAACAGCGGGCGGACGCGCTGCAGGCCAACTATGAAGACGTGAGCGAGCAGATCGTTGAGGCGCGCCAAGCGGCTGATGTCGCCAGACGCAGGGCGGAAGCTACCCGGCGCGGGCCGACCGGGGGCATTACCGCCGATACGCTTACGCAGGATAATGAGCGGCGCGGCGCGCTGAACCGGCAGATCGGAGGCATCGAGCAGGAGCTTTCAACGCTTACTCACCCGACTGAGCCGGGAGCTGGCGATCCCGAAACGCGGGCCAAGATCATCGACAAGGTTCAGGAGGTACTGAAGGCCGAAGCTGACTTGAAGAATGCGACCATCCAGCACCGGCTGAACGAGATTGCTCAGCCGGTGATCGCCGCCATGCAGGCGCACGAGATTGGCGGAATCACCTGCTCTCCGATGGGCGTTGTGCGCTTGACGAAGAGTGGTAAGCCGATCGCCTTCGGCAAGATCATGAACCCCGGTGAGCGGTTTCGGGCCAAGCTTGCCCTGTTCCTCGCGATGATGCAGCTCAGCTGCGATGCGGGCTTCGGCCGGCACCCCGGCTTCCTGTTGATCGACCAACTCGGCGGTCCCGAAGTAGTCGCGCCAGACCTCCGCGCGTCAGCGGCGGCGCTGAAGCGGATCGACGAGGACTTCGGAGAGAAGGTCCAGATCATCTGCTGCACCGCTCGTACGGAGTTCGCGAAAGCGACTGCGGAGGAGAAGATCTACGGGCCGACGGTGTCCGGCCCGGGCGACAAGGAGTACGCCTTTTGAAGGTGCCAATGCCAGGCTGGACCTCTTGGGAGGGAAAGCTGAACAGTGCGGGCGACGACATCGACGACGTCGTAGACGAGTTGATCTCTGAAGCCTTATCAGCCCCGCCCGACCCGGCTGCAACCCCGCCGTTGATTCATGCCCTCGACATGGCGCGCTCGGACCTGAGCCGGGCTGACGCGGCCACGGCGTTGGTCTGGGTAGCTAGCGACGAGGACATCGATGCCGTTGATTGCCTGGAGCGTGCCTTCGACCGGGACAGGGCCCACGCTTTCCTCGCGTCGTCGTTGCTGGGGGCCATCGGGCTGCTCGGTCTGCGAAACGAGACGGCCCGGACGGGGGCGAAACGATTCCTGCTGCGCCTTCAGGAGACGGATTGCACCACCCTGCTGGTGGCGGCGGCCAAGGTGATCGGCATCCTCTGCGACCGGGAGGATGATAAGGCGCTGCGTACCAAGCTGTCGAAGATCGCGGAAATCGATGACGTTGCCGTCCGAGCCGAAGGCAGGCACCAGCTCGCCCTTTTGCGTTTCGGGGATGCCCTTCTGGCCGGGCAGCTAAATGAACTGTCCCAAGGGCTGCGCGAAGCACGAAGCGGATTCGCCCTTGCCGAGGCGACTGAGGAGGTCCGACCCGACGCGGCGCTGTGCGGCCTGCTGATCGACCTGGTACTCCAATTCGACGCATTGGAGCTTGACCGCAAGGCGACGGCAGCAGTTGTGGCCGACATGACCGGCCGGATTCGGGCCAGGGTGGCTGGCTTGGGTGAGGTGGTCTTTCAGGGGAATCGCAGCCCGGCCGCCGTTCAGTTCGCCCGAAACAGCCTGCGCATCGCAATGGCCCTTGAATTGGCGGCCGAGGAGGTTGCCAAGTCCGTTCGATGGACATATTACGACGAGTCGGTTACAAGGCTGGCTCGCTGCTACGCCGCCATTCGCTATCGGCCACAGGCATTTCCCGGACAGGATCGCGTATCCGAGGCCATGAGTAGCGTGGCGGACCGCGTCTTGAAGCCGCGCCTGGGCCCTGTCTTGAACCGCAAGGTCGGGCGGGATAGCCTGGCGCAAGTGATCGAAAACTACCGACATCTGCATGAAGACGACGACATCCTCGTCGGGCTTCGCACGCTTCAGGAGGCCGAGATCGAGGCCGAGCGGGACATCGGCTATCGGCTATCGGAGGAAAAGCAAGGGAAGTTCGCGGCCTTGGCCGCACAAGTGAATAAGACTCCCGACGAACTGATGGATGAGATTGTCGTCGTCGTACAGGAGGAAAAGGGAGTCCCCGGGTGGGCGGTGAAGTGCGGTCTCCTGCCACCGACGAGCCTCGCCACCCAGAAGGAGGGAAGGGGAATGTCGCTGCCGAGGGTAGGGATCTTTACCGCACTGATCGAAGAGTATGACGCGGTGCGCGTGATGCTGACGAACGAAAAGAGGCACCACACGCCGGGCCCCGGCGCCGGACACGAGTACATGCTGGGGGAGGTTTCGTCGTTGCGCGGAGGGACGCACCAGGTGGTGTTGGCGCAGACGGTGAGGATGGGCAACACCTCCGCCGCGATCGGGGCGTCGAAGATGCTGATCGACTTCCCGAGCATCGACGTGATTATCATGTGTGGGATCGCCGGCGGTGTCCCCAACCCCGAGTCGCTAGAGGATCACGTCCGCCTCGGCGACATCGTCGTCTCAAACGGGCAAGGGGTGATCCAGTACGACTTCGGCAAGAAGACCCTCGCGACGTTCGACCACCGCCATGCCCCCCGGCCGCCCAGCGCCAGTTTGTTGCAGGCTGTCCAGGTTCTGGAACAGGATCGTGTGGCGGGAAAGCGGCCGTGGGAAGGCCGCCTTCAGGAAGGGGTCACGAAGCGCAGCCTAACGAGACCACCCGAATCGACCGACATCGTCCTCGATAAGGCCGGCTCCCCCGTTGCCCACCCGCCGTACTCGGGGCCGCTCCCGCGCATCTTCCACGGGGCGATCGCTTCAGCGAATTGCGTCCAAGGCGACTTCCGCAAGCGCGACAAGCTTCGTGAGAAGTTCAAGATCAAGGCGGTCGAGATGGAGGGGGCCGGGATCGCTGACGCCTCCTGGGAGTTCGAGAAGGCCGGGTATCTGATCGTGCGCGGCATCTGCGACTACTGCGACAACAGGAGCAAAGGGAGGCAGACAGACGCCTGGAAGCCCTACGTCGCGATGGCCGCTGCCGCGTATGTCCGCGCCCTCCTGGAGGTGATCCCCGCTGAAGCGGCTACTTGATGATGCCCAGCTGCTGAACAGCAAGCCTGCCGAGGTGCGTCCAGTGATAGGCATACTGGCCTGTCGAGGTAGTAGGGTTGTAATTGACGTCGCAGCGGAGCAGGCGCAGTTCAAGCATTCGCGCGAGGGCGTGCAACATGCCCTGATACGAAAGCGCTTCTCCCATGTTCCTGGTGACAGGTCCGGAGAACGAATCCCTCTGGCCGAACGTCACCATGACTTCGAGGCAGTGCTGATCGAGCACCGAGATCGCCTCCTTGACAGCCTGGTGTTCGCACTTCAGCCGATCCCTGATCGCCTGCTCGATCACCTTGCTGAGCTTCCGCTGTTCGTCCTTCCGCTTTGGGCGTAACCGATGCTCCGCTAACACATAACTCTAGATGCGATTGGCACTTGCGAAGAATCGCCCTGCTTGTCACAGACACGGTTTGTGGCAGTCGTTTTCCACAGAAA